>NZ_CAJQUB010000005.1:0-472035 GCF_907163215.1 Candidatus Accumulibacter sp. ACC005
GCGTCGCTGCCGCGAAGTCGGCGGTTGCGGTGGCAACCATCTTGCCAAGCTGTTTTGCGCCACGCCGCGCACTTTCCGGGTACCCAACCCTGAACGGCGCGCGGTGGGTGAGCACGTTCGCGTGCGTATCGGCGCCGGCTCGCTTCGCCGCAGTGCCCTTGCTGCCTATGTCTTCCCCTTGCTGGCGCTGTTGATCGGGGCGCTGGCCGGTTCGGCCTGGGCAGGCGAGCTGGGTGCCATCGGTGGTGCGCTTGCCGGTTTGCTGGTCGGCTGGCTGGGCTTGCGCCGTGCGCAACGGCGTGATGCTGCCGACCCGCGCTGCCAGCCATCGATCACATCTTGATCTTCCTTTCCGCCGTCCCCAGATCCGTTGTATTGCTGCCGGTTTGATCGGCAATGACACTCAGGAGGTATTTGGTGCCATGAAACAGTTGTTTGCGGCTTTCTTGTTGAGCGTTTTTTCGCTGTTTGGGCAAGCCCAGAGTCGCGGCTTGCCCGACTTCACCGAGTTGGTCGAGAAACAGGGGCCGGCGGTGGTGAATATCAGTACCACCCAGACGGCACGTAGCAACGGGCGCGGCGCGCAGCCGTTCCCGTTTGATGAAGACGACCCCATGTTCGAGTTCTTTCGGCGCTTCATTCCCCGCCAGCCGGGAGTGCCCGGTTTCCCGGGTATGCCGGGCGTTCCGGGTGAGCCGCGCGAGTTCCAGAGTCGTTCTCTTGGCTCCGGGTTCATTGTCAGCGCCGATGGTTACATCCTGACCAATGCGCACGTTGTCGATGCCGCAGACGAGATCCTCGTTCGCTTGACCGACAAACGCGAGCTGAAGGCCAGAGTCATTGGTGCCGACAAGCGTAGCGACGTGGCGCTGATAAAGATTGAGGCGACATCGCTGCCGACGGTCCGTCTTGGTGACCCGAATGTGCTCAAGGTCGGCGAGTGGGTCGTGGCCATTGGTTCGCCGTTCGGCTTTGACAATAGCGTGACTGCCGGAATCGTCAGTGCCAAGGGGCGCTCGCTGCCACAGGAGAACTACGTGCCCTTCATCCAGACCGATGTGGCGGTCAATCCGGGCAATTCCGGCGGACCGCTGTTCAATCTCCAGGGCGAGGTGGTCGGCATCAACTCCCAGATCTACAGCCGTTCCGGGGGCTTCATGGGCATTTCGTTTGCCATTCCGATCGACGTGGCGATGGATGTGCAGGCCCAGCTGCGCACGGCCGGCAAGGTCAGCCGCGGCCGCATCGGGGTTGTCATCCAGGAAGTGAGCAAGGAGCTGGCCGAGTCCTTCGGTTTGAATCAGGCGATGGGCGCCGCGGTCAACGCCGTCGAGAGCGGCGGGCCGGCGGACAAGGCAGGTGTCGCCGCGGGCGACGTGATCCTGAAATTCGACGGCAAAACCGTCAATAGCTCCAGCGATCTGCCACGCATCGTCGCCGCGACCGCGCCGGGTAGCAAGGTCAAGATTCAGCTGTGGCGCAAGGGGGCCAGCCGTGAGGTGACCGTGGTGGTCGGTGAGATTCCTGAGGAAAAGCTTGCCGGTCGCGCGACCAGAAGTGGCAAGCCGGCCGAGCGCGCTGCCAATCGGCTCGGCCTGCTGGTCTCCGAACTGACCGCGGAGCAGAAGCGCGAGCTCAAGCTCAACCACGGCCTGTTGATCGACGATGTCCGCGGAAATTCGGCGCGCGCCGAGTTACGGCCCGGCGACGTCATCCTGGCCATCATCTCGCGCGGCACGAGTACCGAGTTGACCGGCGTCGAGCAGTTCAACAAGCTGTTGGCAGCGCTTGACAAATCGGCCAACGTCACCCTGCTGGTGCGGCGCGGTGA
Source organism: Candidatus Accumulibacter sp. ACC005 (assembly GCF_907163215.1). Taxonomy (NCBI): domain Bacteria; kingdom Pseudomonadati; phylum Pseudomonadota; class Betaproteobacteria; genus Candidatus Accumulibacter; species Candidatus Accumulibacter sp. ACC005. Next base: position 1,832 of record NZ_CAJQUB010000005.1, read on the forward strand.
GATGCAGACTTTCGTCACCATCAAGGGCCTCAGCGACAGGCGCGCCGAGTGAAGCCGACGACCCGCCTGACGCTGATATCGCGGCGCTACTGCCATCTTTGTCAGGACATGGAAGCGGCCCTGGCAGTCCTTGCGGAGGAGTTGGATTTTGCCGTCGAGGTGCTCGATGTCGACGCCGACGTGGCGCTGGAAAAGCGCTACGACGAATTGGTGCCGGTCCTTCTGCACGATGGCCGCGAGCTTTGCCACTACTTCCTCGAGGTCAGCAAAGTCCGTGATTATTTGAGCGAAATCGGCTAGAATCCGCGCCTTCAGGCAGTTCGACCAAGGGTGCCCACCGGCACCCTTTTTTTCAGGGGCGGCGCGGCCGAGACGGCGCCGACACGATGTCCATGCAACACATCCGCAATTCTCCATCATCGCCCACATCGATCATGGCAAGTCGACGCTCGCCGATCGCATTCATCCACCTTTGCGGCGGACTTTCCGATCGCGAGATGGAGGCGCAGGTGCTGGACTCGATGGCCATCGAAACGCGAGCGCGGGATCACCATCAAGGCCCAGACCGCAGCGCTGCAGTACCAGGCGCGCAGTGGTGAGATCTACAACCTGAACCTCATTGACACCCCGGGGCACGTTGACTTCTCCTACGAAGTGTCACGCTCGCTCTCCGCCTGTGAGGGAGCCTTGCTGGTCGTCGATGCCTCACAAGGCGTCGAAGCCCAGACCGTCGCCAACTGCTACACGGCGATCGAGCTTGGCGTCGATGTCATGCCGGTTCTGAACAAGATCGATCTGCCTTCAGCGACGCCGGACAAGGCGCGTCAGGAAATCGAGGATGTGATCGGCATCGACGCCAGCGAAGCGGTATTGACCTCGGCAAAAACGGGCCAGGGCGTCGAAGACGTCCTGGAAGCGATCATTGCGCGCATTCCCGCACCCAAGGGTGACCCGGAGGCGCCGCTCAAGGCACTGCTGATCGACGCTTGGTTCGACAACTACGTCGGCGTGGTGATGCTGGTGCGCGTCTTCGACGGTACGCTGCGACCGAAGGAGAGGATACGCCTGATGGCCACCGGGTCGACGCACCTCTGCGATCAGGTCGGCGTGTTCACCCCGAAAGCGGTGCCCCGTGACGCGCTGCGCGCCGGCGAGGTCGGCTACATCATCTCCGGGATCAAGGAACTGCAGGCCGCCAAGGTCGGCGATACGGTGACCCTGTTTGATCGGCCGACGGCCAAGGCCTTTCCGGGATTCAAGGAAATCAAGTCGCAGGTCTTCGCCGGCCTCTATCCGGTCGAGTCCAATCAGTACGACTCGCTACGCGACGCCCTCGAGAAGCTGACGCTCAACGATGCCTCGCTGCATTACGAACCCGAGGTCTCGCAGGCGCTCGGCTTTGGTTTTCGTTGTGGCTTTCTCGGCCTGCTGCACATGGAGATCGTCCAGGAACGTCTTGAGCGCGAGTTCGACCAGGACCTGATCACCACGGCACCAACGGTCGTCTATGAAGTACTGCTGCGTGACGGCGGCGTCGTTCAGGTGGAGAACCCGGCCAAGCTGCCGGATCTGTCGAAGACCGAGGAAGTCCGCGAACCGATCATCACCATTACCGTCTTCGTGCCGCAGGACTACCTGGGCAATGTCATTACGCTGTGCAACCAGAAACGCGGCAACCAGGTCGACATGACCTATCACGGTCGTCAGGTGCAACTGGTTTACGAGATGCCGATGGCCGAAGTGGTGATGGATTTCTTCGACCGCCTGAAGTCGGTTTCGCGTGGCTACGCTTCGCTCGACTACGAGTTCAAAGAGTATCGTGCGGCCGACGTGGTCAAGCTCGACATTCTGATCAACGGTGAAAAAGTCGACGCCCTGTCGGTGATTCTGCATCGCAGCAACGCCATCTATCGCGGGCGTGAACTGGCGGCCAAGATGCGTGAGCTGATCCCGCGGCAGATGTACGATGTCGCCATTCAGGCCACCATCGGCGCCAACATCATTGCCCGTGAGAACGTCAAGGCGATGCGCAAGGATGTCACCGCCAAGTGTTATGGCGGCGATATCTCGCGCAAGAGGAAACTGCTCGAGAAGCAGAAGGCAGGCAAGAAGCGCATGAAACAGGTCGGGTCAGTCGAGATTCCACAGGAGGCTTTCCTTGCTGTGTTGCGTGTCGGCAAGTAGAGGGGAGTGAACCAGTGAATTTTGCATTGATCCTGTTGATCCTGTTGCTGGTCAGCGGTGCTGTCTGGGCGGCGGATGCCTTCTTTTTTCGCAAGCGCCGGGCGGTCGACGCCAGCGAGCCGTGGTGGGTCGAGTATGGGGCAAGTTTCTTTCCGGTCATTCTGGTCGTCTTCGTGCTGCGCTCGTTCATCGTCGAGCCATTCAAGATCCCGTCCGGCTCGATGATTCCGACGCTGCTGGTCGGTGATTTCATTCTCGTCAACAAATATACGTACGGAATTCGTCTGCCGGTTGCCAACCTGAAGATCATCGACATTAACAGTCCGCAGCGGGGTGACGTGATGGTCTTTCGTTATCCGGAGGATCCCTCGCTCGACTACATCAAGCGCGTGATCGGTATCCCCGGAGACAAAGTCGCCTACCAGAACAAGAAGCTGACGATCAATGGTTTGCCCGTACCGCTGGAGGAGGTTGAGGATTATCTGCATCCGGAACGGCTGTACTACTCGGAGCAATTCATCGAGAAACTGGGCGACGAGGGACATCGAGTGCTCAATGATCGGGATGCGCCGGCGTTCATTCCCCATCCCGCGCAGTTCCCGAACCGCGGGAATTGCACCTACAATAGCGTCGGCGTGATCTGTACCGTGCCGCCGGGCGAGTATTTCGTGATGGGCGACAATCGCGACAACAGTCGTGACAGCCGCTTCTGGGGCTTCGTGCCCGAAGAGAATATTGTCGGCAAGGCTTTCTTTATCTGGTTGAATTTCAGTGATTTCAAACGGATTGGCTCGTTCGGTTGAGGACTCACACTATGACTATCAAGCGTCAGCGTGGTTTGGCACTTTCCGCTCTCCTGCTGTGGGGCATCGTTATTGGCCTGGTCGCCATCCTCGTCATCCGAGTACTTCCCGACGTGATCGAGTATTTCAAGATTAGGCACGCGGTCAAGGTAGTAGCCGCTGAGTCGTCGGGTAAGACCGTCCCCGAGATTCGGCAGGCGTATGGCCGCTATGCTGAAGTCGAGCATATCAAGACCTTCGGCCCGGCTGATCTGGATGTCTTCAAGGAGGACAACCAGGTGGTCGTTGGCTTTGCCTACGAGAGGCGTATCCCGCTCGTAGGCAATGTCAGCCTTCTGATCGATTTCTCCGGCTCGTCGTCGGCACGCGACTCCGGACAATGACCGAGCGCGGATTCGAAAAGGCGTTCGGTTACAGCTTCCGGGATGGCGAACTCCTGCAGACGGCCCTGACGCATCGCAGCTACTCTTCTCCGCATAACGAGCGCTTCGAATTTCTCGGTGATGCCGTTCTCAATGCGGTTATCGCACGGCGCTTGTTCGAACAATTCCCGACGCTTCCCGAAGGCGATCTGTCGCGGCTGCGGGCCAATCTCGTACGGCAGGACAGCTTGCACCAGCAAGCGCTGGCGCTCTCATTGGGCGACTACCTGCTGCTTGGAGAGGGTGAGCAGAAGAGCGGCGGGCATCGACGCCCGTCGATCCTGGCCGATGCCCTCGAGGCGCTGTTTGGCGCCGTGTGGCTGGACGCCGGTTTCGCCGCGGCCAGCGAAGTGATCCTTCGCCTGTACCAGGACATGCTCGCGCAACTGGCGCCAGGAGAAGGGATCAAGGATGCCAAGACGCGCTTGCAGGAGTACCTGCAGGGCCGACGCCTGGCTTTGCCACAGTACGCGCTGACCAATACTGCGGGCGAAGCGCACGCGCAGCACTTCACGGTTACGTGCACCATCGACGCCCTGCGTGTCTGCAGCGAAGGCAGCGGCAGCACGCGCCGTGCGGCAGAACAGGTGGCTGCTGAACGAGCGCTCGACGCGGTGACCGGCGGATGAGTGAAATCCGCTCCGGACGGATCGCCATCGTCGGTCGCCCAAACGTCGGCAAGTCGACGCTGCTCAACGCTTTGATCGGCGAAAAGGTGAGCATCGTCTCGCGCCGCGCGCAGACCACTCGCCATCGCATTATGGGCATCCTCACCGCGGCAGATGCGCAGTATGTCTTCGTCGATACACCAGGTTTCCAGACCCGGCACGTCAACGCGCTCAACCAGGCGATGAACCGTGGCGTCAGGCAGGCGCTTGCCGAAGTGGACGTCATCCTGTTTGTCGTCGAAGCCTGCCGCTTAGACGACCGTGATCGCGCGGTACGCAAACTGCTGCCCGAAGGCTGTCCGGTGATCATCGTGGTGAACAAGATCGACCAGATCAAGAACAAGGCCGAGCTCTTGCCTTATCTCACGCAACTGGCTGGCGAGGCTGAGTTTACGGCCATCGTTCCGGTCAGCGCGACGCGCCGCGCGCAGCTCGATGCGCTGCTTGGCGAAGTGCGCAAGCACTTGCCGAACGACGAGCTGCTCTTCGCTGAGGACGAGATTACCGACCGCAGCGAGAAATTCCTGGCTGCCGAGTATATTCGTGAAAAGCTCTTTCGCCTGATTGGCGACGAACTTCCGTACGGCGCCACCGTCGAGGTCGAGCGCTTCGTCGTCGACGGTGAGCTGCGCCGCATCAGCGCGGCGATTGTCGTCGACCGTGCCGGACACAAGTCAATTGTCATCGGCAAGGGTGGCGAAGTGGTCAAGCGAATTGCCTCCGAGGCGAGACAGGACATGGAGCGGATGTTTGGCGGGCCAGTCTTTCTGGAAGTTTTTGTCAAGGTCAACTCGGGTTGGGCCGACGATGCGCAATTGCTCAAGAGCCTGGGCTACGAATAGGAAGCATCGTGCCTCGCGGCAAGACGCGCCGAAGAGCTCGATGCTGGCCGGCGAGCAGGCCGGGACGTGAATCCGCGGCACAAGGTCGATGGACAGCCGGCGTTTGTGCTGCATGCCTACCCTTACAGCGAAACGAGCCTCATCGTCGATGTCTTTTCGCGCGACTTCGGGCGTGTGGCGCTGCTCGCGCGTGGCGCGCGCCGGCCGCGCTCGGCCTTGCGTGGCGTGTTGTTGGCTTTCCAGCCGCTTGAAGTCGGCTGGGCGGGTCGGGGCGAGGTGCTGACGCTGATGAAAGCCGAGTGGCGGGGCGGACAGCCCCTGTTGGCGGGAAAAGCGCTGTTTTGCGGCTACTACCTCAACGAACTATTGATGCACCTGCTGCCGCGAGAGGATGCGCATGCTCGCCTTTTCTCGGTCTATGCGGAGACTTTGCGCCGTTTTGCCGCTGGCGCGCAGGAAGCGGACCTGCGCTGCTTCGAACGGGCGCTCCTGCAGGAACTCGGCTACGGGCTGATGCTCGACACCGACGCCGACGGTGTCATGGTAGAGGGCAACGCGCACTACGGCTACGAGATAGAGCGCGGCCCGGTACGCCTTGCCGGGCCGGGCGACTCGCTGCTCGCGGTGAGCGGCAGGACGCTGCTCGACCTGGCGCGGGAGGATTTTTCCGATCCTCGCTCGCTGGCCGAAGCCAAGCAGCTGATGCGCACGCTGATTGGCCACTATACCGGAGGCAGGCCCCTGGCAAGCCGCCGGATCTTCAGGGAGCTACAGGAACTATGATCGAACTTGGCGTCAATATCGACCACGTGGCGACGATCCGGCAGGCGCGCTGTACCTACGAGCCCGATCCGGTCTGGGCGGCGGTCGAAGCGCACCTCGGTGGGGCCGATGGGATCACCATCCACCTGCGCGAGGATAGGCGACACATCCAGGACGCCGACGTCGAGAAGCTACGTGAGCTGGCGCAGATCAAGCTCAACCTTGAACTGGCGGCGACCGAGGAAATGATCGCCATCGCCTGTCGCGTCAAGCCGCAGATGGCGATGCTGGTGCCGGAAGGTCGGCACGAAGTGACGACCGAAGGCGGGCTCGACGTCCTCTCGCAAGAGCCCGCGCTGCGCCGGACGGTGGCCCGTTTGGCGGACGCCGGCATCATCAGCAGCGTCTTTATCGACGCCGACCCGGCGCAGGTGGAAGCCGCCGCACGCATCGGTGCGCGCGTCTGCGAGATCCACACCGGCCCTTATGCACACGCTTTCTATACCCAGGGGCGAGACCCCGAAAGCCCTGCGGTCCTGGCCGAGATCGAAAAGATCAGCGTCGCCGGGGCGGTGGCGCGCGAGCTCGGCATGCGTTTCAATGCCGGGCACGCGCTCAACTACTTTAACGTCCAGCCGGTGGCGCAGTTGGTCGGCATCCGCGAGCTGCACATCGGCCACGCGATCATCAGCCGGGCGATTTTCGTCGGATTGCGCGAGGCGGTCCGGGAGATGAAACGCCTGCTGCGCGAGGCGCAGGCGCAGGCAACGGCCACATGATCGCGGGTATCGGCACCGACATCGTCGCCGTGGCGCGCCTGGGTGGGCTCTACGAGCGACACGGCCAGCGCGCGCTGGCCAAGCTCTTGTCGGCGCGGGAATGCACGGAATTCGCGCGTGCCCACCAGCCGGCGCGCTTCCTCGCCAAGCGCTTCGCCGCCAAGGAAGCATTCGCCAAGGCGCTCGGGATCGGTCTGAGGTCGCCGGTGACGCTGCCGAACATCGCGGTCGTTCATGATTCACTGGGCCGCCCCCTGTTCGAGTACGCAGCACCGCTGGCCACGCTTCTCGCCCAGCGTGGGCTGGTCGCCCACCTCTCGATAAGCGACGAGAACGACTATGCTGTTGCCTTTGTGATCATGGAGCAGGCGGGGACACCATGAATGAGACGAACTCACCCATCCAACGGCCGCTCGGCCCGTTGATGATCGACATTGCCGGGCTTGGCCTGTCAGAGCTCGAACGCCAGCGTCTCTGTCATCCACTGGTCGGCGGTCTGATTCTTTTTTCCCGCAACTACCAATCGCCAGAGCAGCTCGAACAGCTGACCAGCGAAGTCCACGCCCTGCGCGAACCGGCACTGCCGATCGCCATCGACCACGAAGGGGGCCGGGTGCAGCGCTGCCGGCACGGCTTCACGCCCCTGCCGGCGATGCGCCGTCTCGGCGAGTTGTGGGAGCGCGACCCGCGGGCTGCGCTGACGGCAGCCGGCGAGCTGGCTTATGTTCTCGCTGGCGAACTGCGTGCGCGCGGCGTCGATCTGTCGTTTACGCCGGTACTCGATCTCGACTGGGGGAGAAGCAGCGTCATCGGTGATCGTTCCCTGCATGGCGACCCGGCGGTTGTTGTCGAGCTGGCGGCGGCGTTCATCGCCGGATTGCGCAGTGCCGGCATGGCCGCCTGTGGCAAGCACTTTCCCGGGCACGGCTGGGTCGAGGCCGATTCGCACGTCGACCTGCCCGTTGACACGCGTCGGCTGGACGAGCTGGCGCCCGACCTCGAACCGTACCGGCGCTTGCCGCTCGATGCGGTGATGCCGGCGCACGTGATCTACCCGCAGGTCGATTCCCGCCCGGCGGGCTTCTCGCCGGTCTGGATACGTCTGCTACGCGAGGAACTGGGTTTCGACGGGGTGATCTTCAGCGATGATCTGTCGATGGCCGGGGCCAGCGTCGCTGGCGACATCGTCGCGCGTTGCACGGCCGCCTGGGACGCCGGTTGCGACATGTTGCTGGTGTGCAATACGCCGGAATCGGTCGGCGACCTGCTGGCCCGCTGGCGACCGGTCGCCGACCCGCAGCGCGCCGCACGGGTCGAGCGCCTGTCCCCGCTGACCCGGGCCGTCGATTGGACCAGCCTGCAGCAGGAAGACGTTTATCAGGCCGGGATCAAGGCCGCGCGAGAACTGTCGGCCTGAGGAAGAGAACGGGCAGCCGAGGCGGGGGCCTCTCGCCGATGGCAAGCGGTCGCCGCGTGGCGGATGGCTAGCGAACGCGCGAGCGGTATTCGTTGGAGCGGGTGTCGATATCGATCTTGTCGCCGATCTCGACGAAAGCGGGGACCGGCAGCTCGAAACCGGTGGCCAGACGGGCCGGTTTCATGACCTTCCCCGAGGTGTCACCTTTCACTGCCGGCTCGGTATACACGACTTCGCGAACGACGCTGCTCGGCAGGTCGACCGAGATCGCCTTGTTGTTGTAGAAGACTGCCTCGCAGGCCATACCATCTTCGAGATAGTTGAGCGCGTCGCTCATGCAGTCGGCTTCGATTTCATACTGGTTGTACTCGGCGTCCATGAAAACGTAGAGCGGATCGGCGAAGTACGAGTAGCTGACTTCCTTGCGCTCGAGCTGGATGACGTCGAACTTGTCGTCGGCGCGATAGACGGTTTCGCTGGGGGAGTCGGTGAGCAGATTCTTCATCTTCATCTTGACCACCGATGCGTTGCGACCGGATTTGACGTACTCGGTCTTCAGAACCACCATCGGGTCATTGCCGACCATGAAGACATTGCCGGCGCGAAGCTCTTGTGCTGTTTTCATAGCGCATTCCAGAAAACGGTTGGGGAAAACCCAAAATTATAGCCTGGAACGGGCAAAGCGCAGCAGGCGAGTGCTCAAATCATCCTCTCTGGCGAGTGCCTTTTGCCACCGTCGCGCGTGCTCGCGCAGCGTCGGCAGACACAACGCGAAGTTCTGCCAGTGCGCGCCGTCGACGTGCCCCACGTTCCACGCCTGCCAGAATTCGCGCACGGCGGTCGCGCTCACTGCGGGCAGGTCGGTGCAGTAGAGGTCCAGGAAAGCGTCGAGCTTGGCAAGATGGGCGCTCTCGTGCTGCGGGTAGATGTGCCAGACCATTGACCGCGCTGCCCATTGCGCCCGCACGAAGGAATCCTCGCCGCGGACGAAGTTGACGTCGCAGAGCCACAGCAGGTGGTCGTAAGCGCTCTGTTCGAGGAAGGGAAGGAGGCGGAGTTCAAGCACGCCGCGGCGCACGACATCGCCGGCCCGGAGCGGGTGGCCGGCGTAGCTTTCGATCGCCTTCAGTGGGCGCGAGAGTGGCGCCAGGCAGCAGACAGGCGTCTGCGCGTCCTGCCAAAGCCGCAGCAGTTCGCCGATGGCTGGATTCTCATAGGCGAACAGCGACACCAGCAGGCTGCCCGCAGGCGGTGGCCCACCGCCCGCCTGGCGCCAGAAGGCGGTGTGTTGGTCGGGGCTGGCGGCGAACTGCTGGCGGCGGGCGAGAAGGTCGTGCTCGCGCAGCAGACCGCCGGTGTCGCGGGTGAATCCGGGAAAGAAGAAGAACTTCTTGAGCGGCAGTCGCGGGTGCGGCGAGGGCAGCGCATGACAGCCAGCCACCCAGGCTTCGGCGCTCAGATAGTCGAGGTTGATCCAGACAGGGCGTGGCGATTGCTGCGCCATGGCGGCGATGAAAGCGTCGGGGATTCGGCAGGCGAAAGTTTCCAGGACCACCGCCGCAGGGGGCCAGGCGACGAAAGGCGCTTCCCAGCGGCGGACTTCCACCCCGTGCAACTCCTGGATCGACAGCACTGGGTCCGCTTCCGGAAGCAGCGCCCGGAAGGTCTCCATGTCATCGACCCACAGGCGCACGTGCAGCTGCCAGTCGCTGGTCAACTGCCTGGCCAGGCGCCAGCAGACGCCAACGTCGCCGAAATTGTCGATGACCTTGCAGAAGATATCCCAGTCGGGTCGAGTAACGCTGTTCGGCATGAGGGCGGGCGAGTGGGGCGAAGGCGCGCCGTGGGGCGCAGAAATGGGGGCTGTGGAAGCGGGGCGAGCGGGCGTGGTAACATCAAAAGTGCCGGGTTTTGCTACCTCTAGCCGCCCCTCGCCATCCTACGCCAGCCGGCGGCCGCCGCGAACGCCCATGACCCCCTTCGACGCCAAACCTCTGCTGGCCACGCTGACCGAACTGCCCGGCGTCTATCGGATGGTCGATGCCGGCGGCACGGTGCTCTACGTTGGCAAGGCAAAAAATCTCAGAAAACGCGTCGCTTCGTATTTTCGTGATCGCCACCCGAGTCCACGGATCGCGCTGATGGTGGCGCAGGTTGCCGCTGTCGAGACGACGGTGACGCGATCGGAGGGCGAGGCACTGCTCCTCGAAAACAATCTCATCAAGAGCCTGGCGCCGCGCTACAACATCCTCTTTCGGGACGACAAGTCCTACCCCTACATCGTCCTGACGCGTGACCGCTACCAGCGTCTGGGCTTCTTTCGCGGCGCGACCGACAGGCGGGCCGACTATTTCGGTCCCTTTCCCTCGTCGCAGGCCGTGCGCGAGAGCATTCATCTGCTGCAGAAGATGTTTCGCCTGCGCACCTGCGAGAATGCGGTGTTCAACAACCGCTCGCGGCCGTGTCTGCTGTACCAGATCAACCGCTGTTCGGGGCCTTGCGTCGACCTGGTGGCGCCCGAGCGTTATGCGGAGGACGTCGAGATGGCAACGATGTTCCTGCAGGGGCGCCAGCAGGATGTGATCGGACGCCTGTCGGCGGCCATGGATCAGGCGGCGGGAAAACTAGCTTTCGAACAGGCGGCGATCTGCCGCGATCAGATACAGTCCCTGCGGCAGGTACAGGAAAAGCAGTACGTGGAGAGCGGCAGGGGCGGCGATGTCGACGTCGTCGTCGCCATTGAGGAAGCGGGCACGCTGTGCGTCAATCTGGCGATGGTTCGCGGTGGGCGCCATCTCGGCGACAGGCCGCAGTTTCCCCGCAACTCGGCGGATTCGTCGCCACGCGAAGCGCTGAGCGCATTTCTTGCGCAGCACTACGCTGTGCACCCCATTCCGTCGCGCGTGCTCGTAAACCTGCCGCCAGGCGATGACGAGCTTGCCGACTGGCTCGGCGAAACGGCCGGTCGGCCGGTCAAGGTCGCCCAGCCACGGCTGACGGTGCAGCGCATCTGGGTGGAAATGGCCGAGCAGAACGCCCGTCTGGCGATCGGTGCGCGGAACAGCGCGCTGTGCCGGCAGGGCGATCGTCTTGAAGCGCTCTGCGAGGTACTGGACCTTGACGTCGAGGACGGTAAGGAAGCGCGTATCGAGTGCTTCGACATCAGCCATACGCAGGGCGAGGCGACGGTCGCTGCCTGCGTCGTCTATCAGGGGAGCGGCATGCGAAAGACGGACTACCGTCGCTTCAATATTGACGGTATCCAGGCCGGCGACGACTGTGCGGCGATTCGCCAGGCGGTCTTGCGGCGCTACGCCAAGCTACTAACCACTGACGGCGCCGTACCCACGCTGATCCTGATCGACGGTGGTCGCGGCCAGGTCGGCTCGGCGTTATCGGCACTCGAGGAGCTTGCTCTGGCGGATCTGCCCTTGTTGGGTGTTGCCAAGGGAGAGGCGCGCAAGCCGGGACGGGAAACGCTGATATTCGCGGATGGCCGCGAGCCGTTACAATTACCGTCTGAGCATCCCGCGCTGCATCTGATCCAGGAGGTCCGCGACGAGGCGCATCGTTTCGCCGTTTCCGGCCATCGCGCCAGGCGCGGCAAGGCGGCGCAGTCGTCGCGACTTGAAGAAATCGGCGGCATCGGGCCCAAGCGTCGCAAGGGGCTGATTTCGCGTTTTGGCGGTTTGCAGGGTATTGCCGATGCCGGGGTCGACCAACTGACCGCCGTCCCAGGGATCAGCCGAGAGCTGGCCGAGAAAATTTACGCAGCGTTGCACTGATGCCACTGAACATACCGATTTTGCTGACCTGGCTACGGATCATCCTGATCCCGCTGCTGATCGCCATCTACTACGTTCCCGAGTCCTGGGTGCAGTTCGTCGGGCGCGATCCGGCGGCGACAGTCGTCTTCGTGGTCGCTGCGGTCACCGACTGGCTTGACGGCTATCTGGCGCGTCGCTGGCAGCAAACCTCGGCTTTCGGCGCCTTCCTCGACCCGGTCGCCGACAAGTTGATGGTCGCCGCCGCGCTGATCGTGCTCGTGCAACTGGGGCGGCTCGACGCCATCCTGGCAGCGATCATCATCGGCCGCGAGATTACCATTTCCGCCCTGCGCGAATGGATGGCGCAGATCGGCGCCCACCGCAGCATCGCCGTTTCGATGATCGGCAAGATCAAGACCACCGCCCAGATGATGGCCATTCCCTTTCTGCTCTATCACGCGCCGCTCAAGGGCTTAGACGTCTTCCAGGCCGGTACCTGGCTGATCTACGTCGCCGCCGTACTCACCCTGTGGTCGATGGGCTACTACATGCGCATGGCCTGGCCGCACCTGATCGAAGAGGACAGAAAGCGTTAGCCGCGAATGCGATAGCGTGGCCAGGGCACCTGCGGTGACGCGCGGATTGTGCTCCAGGCATTGACAGGTTCGGGCAGGCCTTTATAATGCGCCTTCGCTTCATGCGGGAGTAGCTCAGTTGGTAGAGCGATACCTTGCCAAGGTATAGGTCGAGAGTTCGAGACTCTTCTCCCGCTCCACATTCCTGCCGAGTGGCCAGTTTTTCCGCCCTCAACGGCAGTTCCTGCCATCAGGCAGGCACGGCGCGATAGCAAAGCGGTTATGCACCGGATTGCAAATCCGTTCAGCCCGGTTCGACTCCGGGTCGCGCCTCCATAACAAGATAAATAAAATCAATAAATTGAAAGTTTTCCCCAAGGACAATTTGGTGCCCTTGGTGCTTCAAATCGGTTGGTAGCCGCTTCATGCTACCTCGCCCGGGTAGCGGTGCTATCCAACAAGCGGATCGTGCGGGGCGTGTAGCTGAGTGTAATTGCGCTCCTCATGGCGTCCATCGAAAAACGTGGGGGAGCGCTTCCAGCTGCGTGTGAAGCAAAAGCTGCTTCCGCACCCGTTTTTTTTGGCCGCTTGCGCCGCTGGAAAATTAGTGCCAAGGGCTCACGCGAGCTGCCATGGTGTGTTCTTATTCGATGGCCTGTTGTACGGCCAGGTAACACGGGCCCCGCCCGTAGCGGCAATACCGCTACAAGGAAGTTCTTCCATCGAGCGTGACGGTGCGCCATCCGCTCCCGGTCACCTGCTCTCCATCACGCTGCGTGGCCAGAAAACCACCACACACCATCACGGACAGTGACCGTATTCACAATTAGCTCGGGTGTGCAATCGACGTATCGGTAGCGTGGGCCGTAGCTCTCGAGTTCCGCGCTAAAAAGTAGCCAGCCGCTGGATCAGCCAGAACGCACCGAGCGAGCCGATCGCATAGGCAGGCAGCAGCTCGGCGCGCGGCGGCATGCGCTTCAGGAACGCGCGAGCTGTGCGAATCAAGAGCAACACCACGGCGACGAACGCCAGCTGACCCAGCTCGACACCGATATTGAACAACAACAAGGCGAGCGGTACGTCGCCGGGCGGCAGACCTGCGTGCGACAGAGCGCTGGCGAAGCCGAAGCCATGCAGCAGGCCGAAGGCGAAAGCGACGACCCAGGGGTGGCGAATGCTAAAACTGGTCCCGCCCCGGCGTGCCTTGATGATTTCCAGGCCGAGAAACACGATCGACAACGCGATGGCGGCCTCGATCGGCGGCCCCGGAGGCTGCACGTAGCCCAGAGTTGCCGCGGCCAGGGTAATACTGTGGGCGATGGTAAAGGCAGTAACCGTTTTCACCAGCATCCAGCCGGTACTGACAAGCAACAACAAGCCCAGCACAAACAGCAAATGGTCCGGCCCCGATAGGATGTGATACATGCCCTGCCACAGGAAATCTCCCACCAGCGACAGCACGTCTGGAGACGCCTCGATTGTCACCCAGGGTTCCGATGGCCTGGCGATCACCATCCAGCTGCGCCCATCCAGCAGTTTTACCTTGACCACGACATCGGTGATCGTGTACTGCAGGCCGGGGAATTCAATGCGCTTGCCGCCAAGGCCTTCGGGACCGGCATCGATCCGGCGCCGTTCGAGCCGCGAATCGGCAAGCTCCATGATCACGGGGTCCTGCAAATTTCTCGCGTTGTCCGGCACCTGCAGCACGACCGGCAAACGCTGGCCGGCTTTCACAGGGGTGCGCCAAACCATGCTGTATTGCCCGGGCGCCGTCTCGTCTATTTTCAGATAGGCTGGACGGGACTCGTGCGCCATCGCGACCGGTATGGCCGCAGCCCAGACCACTAGGCCGGCGAGGAGCCAGGCAGCGACGTACCAGAAATGGCTCAATGAACGATTCAAAGGGGCGCCCCCTTGCCTTGCGCAAGCGGCTCCGCGCCAACCGGCACTGCCTTGGTGTCCGCAACCGCTGCGCCATCGACGGACACCGGTATCCGCAGGGTGTACTTGGCGCGCATCTCCTCGTAAGCCTTCCGCCACGCGACTTCCTTCTGGACACCGAGCCAGGCTGTCTTTACGTCCCGCTCTATCTCTTCGAAGGCCGGAACCCGGCCCGGAACAAGGGAGTCGACGTAGACCAGATGCCAGCCAAAGCCGGACTCGATCGGTCCTTGCCAGGAACCAGGCGCAAGCGCCTCGACAGCCACCGCGAATTGCGGCCCGAATTCCTTCGCCAGCGATACTGATGTCTGGTCGGCGTAGTAGCCTTGGTACATGAACCGGTCGGCGAGTGTTTCGGCAAGTTGCGAGTCCACCGCTTGTCCATCCAGCTCGGCCAGGGAGCGAACGGCGTCGTCGTAGGCCTTTGCGCCGCGAATGTCCGGAGAAAAATACAGATGCCGGAAGCTCAGCCGTTTCGGCATCGCGAACTTGTCGCTGTTCTCTGCGTACCAGGCCCGCAACTCCTCGGTGGTAGGCTCCTGGGCCGCCGCCAGATCCTCGGCGACGAACTGCATCTTCTGCGCCATCCGACGTTTCACGATCTCATCGTTCTTGTCGAGGCCCATGGCCAAAGCTTCCCGATAGAGGACCTCCTGGCGAACCTTGTTTTCGACCATGGCGGAAAATTCTTCTGGCGTTGGCGAGCGACGCCACTGCGACTCGTAGATCGTGTGCAATTGGGTGAGCTCCTCAAGCGTCAGCGCGATCTCGTAGGATGACCCTGCCTCTGCGTCAGGTTCCAGATACGCGTAACCGACAAACAGAACCGCACCGAGCACCATGAAATGCAGCAGCGGTTCGCGCAGCAGGCGCTTGATCGAAATTGGATTCACAGACTCACTCTCTTCCCGCAAAAACGAAGGGCCCTTGCGGACCCTCCAGAATACTTGGCCGAATCAGTTGCTCAATCGCTTCGTCTGAGCGATGCGGAAGGGCCGTAGCTGTCGGCCGCGCCAGAGATTACGCCGGGCTCGCTCACATGTCTTGCGACGCAACTCTGGATTGACCGCAACTGGACTACTTTACCTCGCTGTCGTAATGAAGGAAATCGGCCTGGTTCTTCTTGGCAATCTTCTCGGCCACCGCCTTGGGTAGCGGGTCGATCAGCTGCGGTGGTTTGGCCAGCAACTCGTAGTTGGCGTAACCGAACTCGTTGCTACGCGCAGCGTAGACCATATCGCCGAGCTTGTAGAAGGTCGCCTCCAAGGGATGATCCTGCAGCAAGGTCACCACCTTGCCGTCCTTGATCGAATAACCGGCGCTCATACCCTCGTAGCCGTTACGGGCAACGTCGCCGACCAGGCTAGGCTGGTGAATATTCCTGCCGACGTGGTAGACCGTTTGCTGCCCCTCTTTTCTATAGCTGACCTTGAACAGTTCGCCCGTCACGTTGTTGCGGTACCAGTG
Source organism: Candidatus Accumulibacter sp. ACC005 (assembly GCF_907163215.1). NCBI lineage: Bacteria > Pseudomonadati > Pseudomonadota > Betaproteobacteria > Candidatus Accumulibacter > Candidatus Accumulibacter sp. ACC005. The sequence continues at coordinate 17,462 of NZ_CAJQUB010000005.1, forward strand.
CGCCTTGCCGATAAGCAGCGCCTCGAGCTGCTGCTGGGTCAGTTGCTTGGCGCCCTTGCCCTTGAGCGCCGCGACCGTGAGCCCCGGCTGCGCGGCCTTACGGGCCTTGTCGGTAGGGGTGTACCAGATGGGTGAACTCCAGGCGCGCTCCTGCACCGTTGGTGGCACGGTGTCGGGTGGCGCTATGCCAAGCTGTTTTGCCTGGATGGTGGTCCAGCGCGGCGTCTCGATCTCCAGCACGCGCGCGTAGTAGAACGCGTGCTGGCTCGGATCGAAAGCCGGGTCGGTCCAGACCTTCTTCAACTCGACCGAGCCGAGGCTGTTGCTGTAGCTTGCCTTGTCGATATCCACCGTGCTTTTAAGGGGGGGAATCTTTTTGCTCCACTTGTCGGGCTTGCGGTCGCCCGACCAGACCACATCGTAAACATGCTCGAAGCTCTGCCCATCTTTGGTCCAGCCCTTTACGATCTGGATGCGATCGAGATTGCCCGCGGTCGGGTCTTTCGCCGCCCACACGACAAAGCTTGGTGCCTTGCCTTGCAGTGGCGGCAAATCGCTTCCCATGGGCACTCCGCCGCGATAGGCTTTCGTGATCCAGTCGCCATCGTTCAGCAAATGCTGGTCGTAGTCCCAACCACCGAACAGGCGCACCTTGATGTGCGGGCCGCTGACGCCAAAGGTCTCCCTGCGATTCATGGCATCAAACAGGGAAGCGCGGGTGTTCTCCTCCGCCCATACACCGGTGAGGCCGGCGGGCTCCTCGTAGCGCACGTCGATGCCGGCGAAGTTATGGCCGCTCATGCGTGTTTCGATGGTGCCGTCTTCCTGCGCATGGCCGCCAAAAAAGTTCTCCTGACGATAGGGGGTCGCCGTGTTGTGTGAATCGGCCGCCGCCCCGAACCCGAATTTGTAGGGGTTGAAGCCACGCGTATCCTGCATCGCGAGACCGTCCTTCAGAGCCTGGCGCGCGTAGCTACCGACGATCTTGTCGACGCGACCCGACTCCGCGGGCAGTCCGAGCAGCACGCTCCAGATAGCGAAACTGGAGAACTCGTCGTTGGGCGAGAGCAAGGGGTGGGTCTCGGACTGACCCTTAATCTGCTTTATCTCGATGAGCCGCTCGTTGCGCACGCGCGACTCGGCCCAGGCGGCATCAATCGGCCGGCCCAGGCTGTCCACGTCGGTCGGGTACATCCAGCCGTCAGACAGATTCGCGTTATGCGAGATCGCCAGCAGTTCGTTACCGGCCTTGCGCTGTCCATCCATCCAGTTCCACAGCTCGGCGGGGTGCACAGAATCCAGCGCGGAAAACGGCATCTCCGGAACCTTCGCGCAGTCACGGAAAAACACGTTGCGGTGCAGGTTGCGGTTGTCGGGCATCGATGTCCATTCATAGGAGCAGAAGGCCGTAAACTTTCCCGGCTCATTGGCCGCGTTGGCGATGTCGTTGTTCTCCTTCCAGACCGTGCCGGCGACCTTCGGCGACATCAACGCTTTGACGGGCGGGCTCGACAGCAGCTTGACGACAGCCAGGAAGGCCCGCTGCTGCTGCTCCTTGCTGTTCGGGTCGGTGACGATTAAACCCTGGGCCTCGGGCAGTTTGCTGGTGTACGACCCCGGTGTGTTCGCCTGCTTGGTGACCCCGACATACTCGGAATGATCCGTAACTCCCATGAAGTCCATTGGCGTGGTGATGCGGATATCGTAGCCAAGCGGGTGCTTGATGGTCTCGCCTTTGGCGTACTTGTAGGCGTCGGCAGGACCTGTGATTTTGTTACCGAATACCCACGCGTCCAACGACCAGCTGGTATGTAGGTGCGTCTCGCCGAAATAGGCGTTGCGATTGGGATTGGGTTCTTCGGCCCAGGCAGTCAGCGCCGCACTCAGCGCCGCAAGCGTCAGTATCGATCGGGCTCGGTAGGTTCGTTTCGACTTCATCGCAATCTCTCCTAAGGAAAATAGCCGCTTGCGCCGCCGGATAACAGCGTCAAGGGCTCACGCGACTGTTCTAATTCGATGGCCTGTTGTACGGCCAGGCATCACGGGCCCCGCCTATAAGGCGGCCAATACAGCTACAAAGAAGTTCTTCTATCAAGCGTGACGGTGCGCCATCCGCTCCCGGTCATCCTCGTGTTTGCCGCCTGCGCCTCCAGTCAACAAGCCCTGTCCACTTTGGTGTGGAATACGCAGTTACGTTCGCGAACCGCTACATCTATCCGGTCATCCTGTCCGGCCCGGATCCCGTCTCGGAACAGCGGGATCGGAATCCAGGCCCTGTCGTGCTTCGTTGCTGACGTCTCTGTCAACCGCCGAAACGACGATCAATCTCTCCCTTTGGCATTCATCTCCGCGACCCGCTTCATCTGCTCCTCGGTCATCTCCGGCGGCCCCGGCTTGAACGTGATCTTGTGGATCGTGCCGGAGAAGTGGAACGGCGGCTTGTAGTCGCGATCGTCGACGCCGGTCCGTGTGTCGTAGCCGACGTCCATCCACTCGTCCATGATCTCGACGGCGGGCACCGTGTGGGGAATCGTCTGCTTCGCCACCTCCACACCATCCACGGACAGCACGCCGGTGCCACCCTTGGCGAGCCCCGGGCCGTCATACTGGAAGTCGAACACCACGGTGTGTCGGCCGGAGGGAATCGCCTGTGCGCCCTCCCATCGGAAGCGGTGCAGATCGACCAGGTTGTAGGTGAAGACCGGTTTGCCCTTCAACAGGTAGAGCCCCCAGCCATTGAAACGGCCGCCCTCGGTGATCAGCATGCCCTCGGCACCACCTTGTGGGATGTCGATGTCGGCAGTGACCTTGAAGTCCCGGGCGAGATAGGGAGGCATCGCCCCGAGCGCGATCGAGATCGGCGCGACATAGCTGAACTCGGTGATGCCAGGAGAACCGCTCGGCCGCGGCCGTAAAAAGCGCTGGAACCCCTCGTTGTCGAGCGGGAACACGTTGTATTTCTTCGCTTCCTTAACGAAGACCGCCTGCAGTTCCTTGAGCTTCGCGGGATTCTTTTTCGCGACGTCTTCGAACTGTGTCCAGTCCGTCGTGAGGTCGTAGAGTTCCCACTCGTAATCGAGCACGTCCGGCACCTTGACGCCCGGGTTGTTATCCCATGGTGCGATCACCACCTTGGTGTTGGCGTACCAGCCGTCGTGATAGATCGCCCGCTGGCCGATCATCTCGAAGTACTGCGTCTTGTGTGTTGTCGGCGCGTCGGCGTTCTTCTGGTCGAACGTGTAGACCATGCTCACGCCCTCGATCGGGCGCTGCTTGATGCCATCCACATACTCGGGCGCGGGGACGCCGGTGGCCTCCAGGATCGTCGGTACGACGTCGATGACGTGGTGGAACTGATTGCGGATGCCGCCCTTGTCCTTGATGCGAGCCGGCCAGGAGATCACCGCGCCGCTGCGATTGCCACCGAGGTACGACGCAACCTGCTTCGTCCACTTGTAAGGGGTGTCGAAGGCCCAGGTCCAGGCCACTGCCATGTGCGGAGCCGTCTCGGGACCGCCCCACTTGTCGTAGAAGAGCGCCAGCTGATCCTTCACCGGGACGTCGATGCCATTGTACGCCGCGTAGTCGTTGGGGGTGCCGACCGTGGTGCCCTCGGCGCTGTTGCCGTTGTCGCCCTGCAGCCAGATGATCAGCGTGTTGTCGAGCTTGCCCTGGCGCTCGATCTCGGCGATCACGCGACCGGCCTCGTGGTCGGTGTAGGCGTGGTAGGCGGCGAACACGTCCGCCTGCTTGATGAACATTTTTTTCTCATCGGCCGACAGTTCCTCCCATTCCTTCAGGTTGGCTGGTGGGCCCTTGGGCCAGGCCGTCAGCTTGGCGTCGGGCGGGATCACACCGAGCTTCTTCTGGTTGGCGAAGATCGTCTCCCGCAGTTTGTTCCAGCCTCCGTCGAAGAGGTGCAAGGCGCTGATCTTGTCGATCCATTCCTTGGTCGGATGGTGGGGTGAATGAGTGCCTCCCGGCGCGTAGTAGAGCAGGAACGGTTTGTCGGGGTGCGTCGCGTCGATCCGGCGCAGGTAGTCGATCGCCTCGTTGGCCATCGCGGTGGTCAGGTTCCAGGTACCCTCGGGCTGGTCCCGCCAGGGGAAGATCGCCGTGTGGTTGCGGAAGAGATAGGGGGTCCACTGGTTGGTCTCGCCTACCGGGAAGCCGTAGAAATATTCGAACCCGTAGCCCGAGGGCCACTGGTCGAATGGTCCGACATCGGTCGTGACCCATCCGGGCGTGTTGTGGTTCTTGCCAAACCACGAGGTCGCGAAGCCGTTGTCCTTGAGGATGCGTCCGACCGTCGCGCGGTCCGGCGTGATGTTGGCGTCATAGCCCGGGAAGCCGGTGGACGCCTCGGCGATCACGCCGAAGCCCATCGTGTGATGATTGCGACCGCTGATCGTCGCGGCCCGCGTTGGCGAGCAGAGCGCGGCGTTGTGCATGGCCGTGTAGCGCAAGCCGCTGGCGGCGAGCTTGTCCAGAGTCGGGCTGGGAATCACACCGCCAAAGGTGCTGGAAGTGCCGAAGCCGGAGTCATCGATCTGGATCAGCAGGACGTTGGGCGCGCCCTTGGGCGGCACGACACGCGGTGGCCACCAGGCCTTGGATCCATCAACGGTTTCCTTGATCACGCCGCCGAATTTCGGCGCCGGTGCGGGCAGCTGATTGCCCGGGATGGTCGTGGTGGCGCTGGGCGAGCCGAGTTTGCCGGTCACTTGCGGCGTGCTGTCGCCCGAACCCCCGGCCTGGGCCGTGCCGAGCCCAAGGCCGAGGAACAGGGCCGTCACCGCAAGCCCGAGGCCTTTCGCAAGTCGGAATCTAGTCAAGCGATGCATGCCGTCCTCCTCTCTCTCTGTGCCCCGATCCAGGGCGAAAAAAGAAACTAGCCCTATGCTGAAGAATAGGAAATTCAACCATCCTTCGATGAGCATAACGGGCGCCGAGTTCAGCCGTCAATCGCCGGTTCTTGGCCGGCACACTCGCGATGTGCAGTAAGGCTGGCGAACGGTAGCACGCCATCACCGACTTGATGATTCCGCCGTGGCCCTCTTACGGCCACCCAACCGACCTCGCGACGACGATCTCCGGAGAAAACTGCCCGCTGTCGTGCACCTCTCCGCCAGCGTCAAGCGCTTGGACGCGTTTTCTGAAGTGCCGCCAGCTCGCCCTGCAACCGCGCGGCTTCCACGGCTGTGCGCAGCAGACTGGGCTTCAGCGCAGCCTCCCGCGCGACATCGCCGAGGTCGCGCAGCCCGTGGCAGACGAGGTCGTGATCGCGCTGAGCCCGCGCCTGCGCGTCTGGGTCGCCGCCGAGCCGGCCGACTTTCGCTGCGGCATCGACGGCCTGGCCCGGCGCGTGCGCCAGGTCCTGGCCGAAGACCCCTTCAGCGGCGCCCTGTTCGTCTTTCGCAACCGCCGGCAAACGGCGGTCAAACTCCTGGTCTATGACGGTCAAGGTTTCTGGCTGTGTCAGAAGCGCCTATCGCAGGGCCGCTTCCGCTGCTGGCCCAGGGAGTTGCCGGGACAAGTGCTCGCCCCGCACGCCCTGGCGGTACTGCTCTCGGGAGGCGATTACGCGGCGGCCGGGGGGATGCCGCCCTGGCGGGTGCTCGCCTGACGCTTACGTTCCACGCCCGGAGCCGGCATAACGGTCGGCGTGTCCACGATCCTTTCCTACCGCGGTCGCACGGTCACTACCGGCGACCTCGAAACCATCCGCGCGCTGCTCAAAGCGCATCCCGACGCCAGCCGCCGGGCCTTCTCGCAACGCCTGTGCGAACACTGGGACTGGCGTCAGCCCAATGGCGCGTTGCGCGACATGGTCTGCCGCAGCCTGCTGCTCGCCCTGCACCGGGCCGAGCACATCTGCCTGCCAGAAGTCCGCCACCGCCCACCGAACAACGCCATTGTCCGCCGCCGGCCGCCGCCGGTGGCAGTGGACCGCTCGCCGCTGGAACAGCCTCTTCGCGCCTTGCGCCCCGTCGAACTGGTGGCGGTCCGCCGCACGCCACTGGAAGGACTCTTCGATCACCTGATCGCCGAGGCGCATTACCTCGGCCCGATGCAGGGTGTCGGCGAGCAGCTCAAGTACCTGGCTTTTAGCCAGGGGCGGCCACTCGCCTGTCTGGGCTTCACCTCGGCGCCCCGTCACCTCGCTCCGCGTGACGGCTTCATCGGCTGGTCGCCGGCCGTGCGCCGGGCGCATGTGCACGAGATCGCCTACCAGAGCCGCTTCCTGATCCTGCCGTGGGTGCGTGTCCCGCATCTGGCCTCGCACCTCCTGGGCCGAGTCGCGCGCCGGATTGGCGCCGACTGGCAGACGCTCTATGGCCATCCGGTGCATTACCTGGAGACCTTTGTCGATCCCGAGCGCTACGCGGGGGCCTGTTACCGGGCAGCCAACTGGCAGGAACTGGGCCTGACCACCGGTCGCGGCAAGGACGACCTGAGCCATCGCCCGAACCGTTCCCGCAAGCAAGTCCTTGGCTACCCGTTGCATGCGGACTTCCGTCGCCGCCTCGGTGCTCTGGCATGAGCCGGCGCCGGCAGAAACCGCCCCGGCGGATACAGATCCCGATTCAGGAGCTCAACGCCATTGTCGAGCGCACCCGCGACGGCGCCTTGCCCGAGGCCGAGCAGGCCACCCTCAAGGCGGCGGTGGACACCCTCGCGCGGGTGACCGCCGAGCTCGAGCCGACGCAGACCACGCTGGCACGGGTACAGCGGATCGTCTTCGGCTCGCCGAGCGAGCGCACGGCCGCGGTGCCCGGTAAGGAGAAGAAGACCAAGGGCCCCGGACACGGTCGCAACCCGAGGCCGAGGACTATTCCCGCGCGCCACGCATTGCGGTCGCCCATGCGCGCCTGAAGCACGGCGATCCCTGCCCCGAGTCGGGTTGCGGGGGGGGCTTGCAGCGTCGCCGAAAGCACACGGCTTCTGGAACTTCGATCGGGTCAAGCGATTCCGACGCGACAGGGTTGTCGGCGTGGCGCTGATTGAATCGTCAGCCCGATGAGATAACAACTGATCGCCTTGATATTTCCGAAGCTCCGCAGTAAAGTAAGAATGTAATGCGCGCCTTTACCGGAGAGCGAAATGCTTGCCATCGCCAAGATCACGGCCAAAGGCCAAACCACCATCCCGCAGAATGTGCGTGCGGCGTTGCACGTCTCCCCCGGCGATCTGATCGCCTGGGAAGTTGGCGCCGACGGCACGGCGACCGTGCGCCGTGTGCAGCCGCTGGACATCGAATACCTGCGCGCCGTCGAAGGAACGCTTTCGGAATGGGCGAGCAGTGCCGACGAGGATGCCTATCGTGAGCTTTGAACGCTTCGCCGTCGTCCGCGTGCCCTTTCCATTCACCGACCGTAACGCCACCAAGAATCGCCCGGCGCTGGTCCTCTCGGGTGCGGCCACCTTCAACACCCCGTCGGGTCATTCGGTGATGGCCATGATTACCTCGCTCGGCAACGCCCCGTGGCCGCTGGACTGCCCGATTGCCGACCTGAATGCGGCGGGTCTACCGGCGCCCTCGGTGGTCCGATTCAAACTATTCACGCTCGACGATCGACTGGTGCGGGGCGAAATAGGAAAACTCTCGACTGTCGATACCGCTATCGTTCGTGGCGGACTGACCCGGTTGCTGGAAGGGAGCGGCTGAGCGATTGGCGCCAGACATGGTCTCGGTAATGTTGAGAGGCTTGCCGATGGAACCTTGCTTGTTGCCAAACACGCGGCCGCGTACCCGAATCTGCCCATTTCGGCGAATCCTCCGGCTTGTCGGACTGCGCCTTCCACTGCGCCGTCTTGCGCCGCAGGACGCTCGGCGCGCTCGCTTCCATACCACGCGCTCGCCCAGCGCGACCTTGGACGCTGATTCGCCGTGGCTGGGCGGGAAGCTATCGTCTCTCGGGCGGCGCCGGCGGCACGATGCGCAGATCGTTCGGGCCACCGCTCGTGTCATCCTGGATCAGCTCGAAACGCGCCGGACGGATCGTTTCCGGTATCTGCCGGCGCAGCGCTTCAAGCCAGTGCTCGAGTTCAGGCTGGCCGATCCGGCTGCTGTAGACTGTCCACACCGCGCCCGCCGGGCGGGCCGGCAGTTGGCTGGCGATGCGCGCCGGGTCGTCGGCGAGCGTCGCGCGGGTGCTGGTCTCGGCCGCATGCTGGCGGGCCATCGGCGTCGGGGCTGGGGCCACTTTCGGCGAAGCGGCGAGCATGGCCGGGCGCGGCTTGCCTGCTGCAGTGCTCACAGCGTCTTCAGCGGCTGCTTTGCGCGCGGCCGGAGCGGCTTCCGGCAGGGCGATATTGCCGCTGGCGAGAGTGCCCGGCCCGGTGGCCTTGCCGTCGAGCGGACGTGCGGGTGCCTCGACGGCGTCGGCGAGTGTGCGCGGGGCTGGCGGTGACGAGCTGTCGGGCGGTGGGCTGTTTGCCGAGGCGGCAGGGCGAGGGTGTGGCGGCAAAGCGGCTGCCGTGTTCTTCTTGAGCGGGGACGGCGCAGCCTCGGGCTCGCGTGCGGCGAACTCTGCTTTGCTCGGCACTTCTTTCGTTACCATTGCCGTCTGGAAAGCCGCTTGCCCGGCGACCTGCTGCGCGTCGGGATAGTGCGTGAGCACGAGTTGGGTGCCGATTGCCGCCAACAGGCAAGCCAGCGCGGCCAGACGCAGATCGAACCAGCGAAAGCCGAGGAAGGCGCGTTTCTCGACGGCGGGCGATGGCGGGGCGGGCTGGGCCGGCGCCACGGCGGCTGCCTGCGCGCGCAGCCATTCTTCGCTCGCGGACGCAATCGCGGTGCCCAGCAGGGCCTGCGGGCTTCCCCCTTTGGCGACGCCGGTCAGGACGGCCTCGCGCCGGGGCGCCTGCGCAGAGTCAATGCGCGCCGCCATCTTCAGGAAGCTGGCTTCCAGACTCGCGGGCGGTTCAAAAGCCGACGCGATGGCCTCGCAAGGCGCGGCTCCTGGCGCGGTAGGACGCGTGGTCGATTCCGTTTGCGTGGCAGCAGCGGCAGTCTGCGTCGCCATGCGCGCGCCCTGTGCAGCCTGTGCGGCACGTGCCGCGCGCGCAAAAGCGGCCTCGAATTCGGCCGAGGGGCTGTAGACGGGCAGCTCGCAAAGCAAGCGGGCCAGGCGGTCTTCGCCGTGCAGGAACTTCTCGAAGGCCTGGCTCACGCCTGAGTCTCCAGTTCTCGGCGCAGGCGCGTGAAAGCGTAGCGCAGCCGGCTTCTTACGGTTTCGAAACCTTCGCCGACGGTGTGGGCGATTTCTTCCAGACTCATTTCGCTGAAAAAACGCAGCACCACCACTTCGCGCTGGTTGGCGGGAAGGGCGAGCAAGGCCTGGTGCACCCGGTCGAGGTTCTGGCGCAGGGCGAGTTCGGCTTCCGGCGCAAGATCCTCGCTGGGCGTTTCCGGGCGGGTTTCGTCGACCTCGGCGCGCCGGCTTTCGGGCGAAGAGCGGCGCAGGTCGAGCCACAGGTTGCGGGCAATCTGGAAGAGGAAGGTTCTGAAGGCCGCTCGCGGTTGGTAATCGGCGCAGCGCGTCATGAGCTTCTCCCAGGCGCGCTGGGCGATGTCTTCGGCCTGGGCCGTATTGCCCTGGCACAGCCAGGCGATGAAGTTGAAGAGCGCCCGGTTGTGGCGGCGGAAGAGCTCGGTGGCGGGCTTCTCGACGAGGCCGTTGGCGACCAGCAGCATCAGGTCTTCGTCGGGCAGCGCGGCAAGTTCGGCGGCAGTGTTCATGGCGCGCAGTATAGACCGGCGGCCCCGCCCGGGGGGCCGCTGCCCCCGTCCCCGCCTGCCGGTGGAGTGCGCGCGGAGCGGGGGAAAACTGGAGCCAACGGCGGCGAGGCCCGGGCCGACGACGCGGCTCAGCGCCCGGGTCTGGTCGCGAGGGCTGCCGCCAGGTCGACTAGGCGCAGGAACTCTCCGCGGTAGCCGTACCTGTCGCTGCCGGTGTTGGCCAGCGCCAGCTTGTGGACGTCGCCATAGCCCCAGCTGCCGGTGTATTTGCCGCCGCGCAGAAGCTGGCCGTAAGCGGCGACGGCGGTGGCGAAGCGAAATTCGCTGCTCGCCGCGTCGAGCGGTTTGATCGCCTGGCGTCGCAGAGTGAAGTCGATGAGCTGGCTGGCGCTGGCTTCGGGCTCTTTGTAGCGTAGCTTGAGGTGGCCGAGTTCATCGCCGCGCGGGCTTTCACCGCCGCTATGCGAGGCATAACGCAGCGGGTCGACGCTGGCCTTGCTGCCGGCCAGGGTCAGCTCGTAGAGCGCGGTGACGGTGTGGCCTGCGCCGATATCGCCGGCATCGACCTGATCGTTGTTGAAATCCTCGCGCGCCAACTGGCGGTTCTCGTAGCCGATCAGGCGATACTCCTTGACCACGGCGGGGTTGAATTCAATTTGCACTTTCACGTCGCGGGCGATGGTCGCCAGGGTGGAAGTCATCTCATTGACCAGTACCTTGTGGCCTTCCATCAGGTTGTCGATGTACGAATAGGCGCCGTCGCCGACGTCGGCAATCTGCTCCATCATCGCTTCGTTGTAGTTGCCTGTACCGAAGCCGAGGGTCGACAGCGAGATGCCGGACTTGCGCTTCTCTTCGATCATGCTCTTGAGCTCGCGCGTGTCGGCGATGCCGACGTTGAAATCGCCATCGGTGGCCAGCAGGATGCGGTTGATGCCTCCCTTGATAAAACTTTGCTGTGCGGCGGCGTAGGCCAGTTGTATCCCGGAGGCTCCGGCCGTGCTGCCGCCGGCCCGCAGGGCGTCGATCGCGGCACTGATGGTGGCTTTTTCGGTGCCTGGCGTCGGTGGCAGGATGACCCGCGTCCCCGAGGCGTAGGTCACCAGCGAGATCCGATCCTGCGCGCGCATCTCGGCGACCAGCAACTTGATCGACGATTTGAGCAGCGGCAGCTTGTCAGCGCTGTTCATCGAGCCGGAGACGTCAACCAGGAAAACCACGTTGGCCGGAGGCAGCGCTTGCTTGGCGACGTCCTGCCCCTTGATGCCAACGCGCAGCAGCACGCGATCGGCGTTCCACGGCGCGGGTGCCATCTCGGTATGCACGGCAAACGGACGACCGTCCTTCGGCAGCGCGTAGTCGTACGGGAAGTAGTTGATCAACTCCTCGACGCGTACCGCGTCGGCGGGCGGCAAATGGCCGGCGTTGAGCATGCGCCGTACGTTGCTGTAGCTGCCGGTATCGACGTCGATGCTGAAGGTGGACGCCGGCGCTTCGGCGACCTGCTTGACCGGGTTGTCGGTGAGCTGCGTGTAGCGCTCGCGTGCCTCCGGCGGCATGGGTGGAAGCGGATAGGCAGTCGGCTGCTGCAGCACGGCGGCGGACATGGTGTCGGCGGCCACCCTGGTGTTTGCCTCGCGCTTCGCCTCGTTCTTCCCGATCGCCGCGCCGGGCGGGGCGTTTGCCGCCGTCGTCTCGGCGATTGGTGGCGCTACCTTGGCCAGCGTCCGGGGCTCTGTCGGGGCGCCTGCGGCGGCTTGCGCGGTCGGGCGAGTTTCGCTCTCGGCTACGCGTCCGGGCACAGCCTGATCGCTGCGTGGCTGTGATTGCTGCGCGGGCGTGCCGTCGTGTTGCGTCGGTGAGCAGGCGGCGAGCAGGCCGGCCAGCAGGATGGCAAGCAGGCGGGATGGGGTGCGATGGTTCATGATCAGGCTCCTGTATCCGGGTCCAAGTTTCGGTGCGCATCGAGGCGCGATCTCTTGACGCATTCCCGCTCTTTTGTTGACGCAAGAGGCGGATGCGTGAGAGTGAAACGGACGAGAAAAGAAAACCGGGTCAAGTCGGGCTGGGTTTCTTTGTCGGTCGACAAGTTGGCTGCTGCACGGGCTCGGGAAGCGAGAGGCTGCCTTTCAGCTGCGGGTCTTGGGAGGTCAGCTACGTGCAAAGGCCAGTGAACGAGAGATATCGCCCGTGTCGGCGGCGGGCAGGGCCGCTATGCTGCCAGGCGCGGCCGTAGTGGCCGGAGCGCACCGGCGTTCAGTGGCTGGTGAAGGCCTCGATCGGCGGGAAGGTGGCCGCGTGGCGTGTGATCCACTCCAGCGCGGCGGTATCGTCGTCGAGTACCCGTCCTTCGACGAGCAGCACTTCCTGGCGATAGTGCTTGATATGCTGGACCTGCTCGACCATGCGAGTGGCAAATGCGGCTTCGGTTTCCATGTGGCTCCTACCTTTGCGAATGCTCCACGCGGGTATGGTTAGCAAGATCCGAGCCGAAGCTGTATGTGTGAATAAAAACAGTGTGTTAGGGATTTTTGCCGAGAAAGGGCGGGAAAAGATGTAAAGAACGTCGACAGCTGTCGGCGACGCCGCCGTTGCGGCGGGCGACGACCCTTGTCGCAAGGCGGGGGCGGCCCCCGGCGCCCAAGCCGGGGTCTGCGCAGCCCTCCCTGGCTGCCGGTTCCGTCGAACGCCGTAGCGTTGCCTGCATGCACCGCTACGCACGTGTCGTTCGTCGCCGGGGCGGGGGCGAGAACCCCCGCCCGCGAGGGTTACAAGACCTTGACCTGCACCTTGCGCGGTTGCGCGTGCTCGGCCTTGGGGATGCTGAGCTTGAGGACGCCGTTCTTGAACTCGGCGCCGACCTTGCTCGAGTCGAGTTCCTTGGACAGGGTGAACACACGCCGGTAGCGCGCCAGGCTGACTTCGGCGTGGTTACTCTCCATCCCCGCCGGTATCTCCAGGTCGACATCGCCTTCGATGGTCAGAGCGTCGCCTTCGACGTGCAGATGCAGCTTGTCTTTCGGGACCCCGGCGAGATCGGCGTAGAGGGTGATTCCCGAGGCATCCTCGATGACGTCGACGGGCGGCAGCAGCGCGGCGTCGTCACGGGTGTCGGGTTTGCTGACCGCAGTGTTTTCGGACATTTCGATCCTCCTTACTGAATGGTAATGCGGCGTGGTTGGGCGTCGGCCTTGCGGGCGATGGTGATGCGCAGCACGCCGTCGCGGTACTTTGCTTCGACGGCGTTAGGGTCAATGTCGTCGGGCAGGGTGACGACGCGGCGGAAACGGCCGGCGAAACGCTCGTCGATATGCACGGTTGCCTTTTCGCCGGGTGGCTCGAGCCTGCGCTCGCCGGCCACCGTCAGCACGCTTTTTTCGATTTGCACGTCGAGTGTCGCCGGGTCGATTCCCGGGGCGAAAGCATAGATTTCGACGGACTTGGCGGTGCCGCCGACGTTCATCGCCGGGAAACCGCCGCGGGCTATGCCGCGGATGCTCGGGGAAAGGTGCAGACCCTGCTGCATCTCACGTTGCAGCCGATCGAGTTCCGATAACACATCGCGGGGAAACAGAGAGCGGTACATCATCTTCAATCCTCCATACGATTGCTTCTAGGGCGCCGGGTTCGGCGCTTCCCCACCTAACTGGGGATTTTTCCGCGCACTTCAATAGCTTGATTTCGGCGCAAATCGCCTCCATTTGCTATCGTTATCCGACCACCGCTGCAGATCGAGGAACAGGTATGGAATTCAAGGACTATTACAAGATTCTCGGCGTTTCGCGCGATGCGACGGCTGACGAGATCAAGAAGGCGTACCGAAAACTGGCGCGCAAGTACCACCCCGACGTTTCCAAGGAAGCCGACGCCGAAGCGCACATGAAAGAGGTCAACGAGGCGAATGCGGTGCTTTCGGACCCCGAGAAGCGCGTGGCCTACGATCAGTTGGGACGTGGTTACCAGCCGGGCCAGGATTTTCGTCCGCCACCGGACTGGGATGCCGGTTTCGAGTTCTCGGGACGCGGTGCTTCGCCGGGAGAAGCCGCCGATTTCTCCGACTTCTTCGCCGAGCTGTTTGGCCGCATGGGCGGTGCACGGGGCTTCGCTGGCGGTCAGCGGACGCAATTCCAGGCCCGCGGCGAAGACCATCACGCCAAGGTGCTACTGGATATCGAAGACGCCTTCAGCGGTGCCACGCGGCAGATTTCGCTGCGCGCGCCGAAGAGCGACGCGCAGGGTCGGGTGACGCTGGAAACGCGGACGCTGAACGTCAGAATCCCGCAAGGCGTGCATGCCGGCCAGATCATTCGTTTGGCGGGGCAGGGCGAGCCGGGATTCGGCGGAGCGCCCGCCGGCGACCTGATGCTGGAGGTGCAGTTTCGACCCCATCCGCGTTTCCGCGCGCAGGGGCGCGACCTTCACCTGAGCTTGCCGGTTGCGCCCTGGGAGGCGGCCTTGGGAGCGGTGGTGCAGGTCGACCTCCCGCAAGGTGGCGTCAAAGTGCGCATTCCCGAAGGGACGCAGAGCGGACGGCAGTTGCGGGTGCGCGGCAAGGGAATTCCCGGCACGTCACCGGGTGATCTGCTGCTCGACATCCAGGTGCTGCTGCCGCCCGCCGACACCGCCAAGGCACGGGAAATCTATCAAACCATGGCGCGGGAGCTGGCCTTCGACCCGCGTTCGCAGCGGAGGACATGAGCAATGCGTGACGACGAGATCCTGACTGGAAGCCCGCTTGAAGAGAGCTGGCTGACGCTAGAACAACTTGCCGCCGCGTGCCCCGTCGAACCCGCCTGGCTGCGCCACCATCTCGAGGAAGGGCTGATTCCGCACGCCGGGAGTGTCGCCGGCGTATGGTGTTTTACGAGCACCAGCCTGGTGCGGGCAAGGCGCATGCGGCAACTGGAACGCGACTTCGACGCGGTTCCCGAGTTGGCGGCACTGGTTGCCGACCTGCTCGAGGAACTCGACGAACTGCGCGCCCGCGTCGGCAGCGCCGGTCCGGTGTGATCTGGTGGCGACACGCCGTTAGCAACCGACTGCGAACCGTTGCTGCTGCTTGCCACCGTGCTGGCCGAAGGCGCTGCTAGCGCGAAGGCTGCTGGAGCTGATGGCAAGCCCCCGGCCGGCTTCGCCTTCCGGTTCATGAGCACGATTTGCCGGAGTAAGGAGGAAGGTGAATGAAGGGAATCACCGGGAACGACGAGGTCCGGCGTGCTGGCGCCGTAGGCCAGGGTTCTGCCTGGCAGCCGCTTGCCGGCTGGCAGGTGATCGCCGTCGTCGTCTTCGGGGTGCTGATCCTTTACCTGGGCAATACCGGCGAGCGCTGGATTCCCGTCCTCGACTCGGCCAACCTTGCTTTTCACGAGGCCGGGCACCCGCTCTTCTGGCTGCTCAACAGCCGTCTGGGTGTCTACGGCGGGACGCTCGGCCAACTCGCGCTGCCGCTGCTCGTGGCGGCGAGCTTTTGGCGCCGTGGCGACGCCTTCGCCACCTCGTTCGCGCTGCTCTGGCTGTTCCAGAACTTTTTCAACATCGCGCGATACATGGCTGATGCACGCGCGCAGATGCTGCCGCTGGTCGGCGGCGATCACGACTGGACCGAGATCTTCACGCGCTGGCAGGTGCTTCATCTCGATACCCGCCTGGCCGCACTGGTCAGTCTGCTTGGGTGGGCTGGCGTTCTTCTCGTCTGTGGTGCGCTGGCGCGAATCTGGTGGCGGGGGCGCGGCCAGGGCTCCTAAGACTGAATTAAGGATGCCACTCTAGACTGGCGCCCGCGCTTGCCGGTCTGGCACGCAGGCCGTTGCAGGCCGCAAGCAGCGGCTTCTTCCGAAAATCCGACAATTCCTATCGAGAGATCAAGCGTATGAAAAAGCCTATCGCGTTGTCCGCCGCCGCCCTGGTGGCGATTTTCAGCACCTTCTCCGGCGCTGCAACGGCCGCCGACACCGCCAGTCCGGCCCCGGCAGCCGTGCCGATGAGCACCGGCACGCGCGCACCGGCGACTGAGATCAGCAAGGAGCAGGCGGTCGAGATGGCCCTAAAGGCGCATCCGGGCGAAGTCACCAAGGTCTACCAGGACACCAAGAAAGGCAAGAAGACCTGGGAGGTGAAGGTCCTCGGCAAGGATGGCAAGAGGTGGGAGCTGCACTACGAGATCAAGAGCGGCGCGCTGGTGTCCGAAGAAAGCAAGTAGGCGACCCGCGATCGCTTGCGCCATGCACAACCACTCGCCTGCCGTCGGCAGGCTTGCCACGGGGGTAGCCACATGCGGGCCATGAAGGCGAAAGAAATCAAGGTCTGGGATCCCTTGCTGCGGCTGTTTCACTGGACCTTGCTCGGCAGCTTCTGTGCTGCCTGGTTTTCGCAAGGCGAATTGTTCGAAAGCCTCCAGGACCGCCTGAGCGGCGAGTTGCTGCAGGAGGTGCACGTCTGGGCCGGCTATGCGATCGCCGCGCTCCTGCTCTTTCGCCTGTTTTGGGGCTTCGTCGGTCCGCGTTACGCGCGTTTCAGTGACTTCGTGCGCCGCCCGGGGGAGACTCTCGCGTATCTCAAAGCGGTGCTGTCCTGGCGTGCGCCGCGCCACCTCGGCCACAATCCGGCGGGCGGCGCGATGATCGTCATTCTCTTGCTCAGCCTGTCGCTGACCATCGTTTCGGGGCTGGCGCTGTACGGTGCCGACAAGGGGCTCGGACCCCTCGCCGGCTGGCTCGCCGACGCCGGCGAGGGGATGATCGACGCCATCAAGGAGACGCACGAGCTGGCGACAAACTTCACCCTGTTGCTGGTGGTCGGACACCTGCTCGGCGTCGTCTGGGAAAGCCTGTTGCACCGCGAGAACCTCGTCCGGGCGATGCTTACCGGGCGCAAGCGCGCCTGAAACGCGTCGTCGCATTCGCTCTGGATGCCGGCGCGCGCATTTGCGGGCAGGGCGCTATTTGACTTCCCCTGCCGCTTGCGTGGATACTCGCACGGGTACCGTTCAAGCTTCGCTGGCCGCCTGAGCGCGGGATCGAATCGGCCGTAGACGTCGATCGATTGTCGAGTCCTCGATTAGCCGGCGGCGACGCTTGCCGATGACGGCAGGCGCTGACGACGATGTCGCAGCGAGGCGCCGCGGCAGAAAGGGGAAAACACGAGCCGCTGTGGGAGCCTCCGCGAGGCATGGGTTCATGTTCTCGGCGCAAGGCTTGTGCCATTTCCGCAGGGCTTCGCTCGGCAGGGTGAACATTCCGCCCATCTGGCCAGCGTGCTGGCGCCAGAGTTCGTTGGCAAAGCCCGCTCGCCGCCGGTTGGTGGTCGGCTGGTCGTCGGCATTTGTCACGGCGTTTCTTCGCGCCAAATAATCAACGAGATCGGGGTTCAATCATGGTGATACTCAAGGAATTCGACGAACTGCTCGTCACATCGCGACCCGGGCAATCCGGCGGCGTGCGCGTAAACGAGATGCGCGAGAAGGCGGTGCGTTGTCTTGGGCCGCATGGCCTGCATACGATGGCCTATACCGAGTGGGGCGATGCGGCCAATCCGCGCGTCCTGGTCTGCGTCCACGGTCTGACCCGCAACGGGCGCGATTTCGACGTCCTGGCCAACGCCCTGGCCAGCGACTACCGGGTGATCTGTCCGGACATCGTCGGCCGCGGGCGCAGCGATCGTCTCTTCTTTCCCGACGACTACGCCTTGCCTACCTACGCCAATGACATCGTCACGCTGATTGCTCGCCTCGGTGTCGAGTCCGTGCACTGGCTCGGGACGTCGATGGGCGGGCTGATCGGAATGTTCCTGGCGAGCCTGCCGGGTTCGCCGATCGCGCGCATGGTGCTCAACGACGTCGGGCCGCTGATCGCCCTCGATGCGTTGCAACGCATCGGCGAGTATCTCGGCAAGGCCCCCGACTTTGCCAATCTCGGCGAGGCGGAAGCGTACGTGCGTACCGTCTGCGCGCCCTTCGGCAAGCTTTCCGACGCGCAGTGGCGGTACATGACCGTCGTCGGCACGCGTCCGAAAGCGGAGGGCGGTTTCGAGATGAACTACGACCGTGCGCTTGCGCAGCCGTACCAGAAGGCTTTCCTCGAAGCCAAGGAAATCAGCCTGTGGCCGATGTATGATGCCATTCGCTGCCCGACGCTGGTGCTGCGCGGCGCTCAATCGGACATCCTGCTGCACGACACGGCGGTCGAGATGACCCTGCGTGGACCCAAGGCAAAGCTCGTCGAAGTGCCTGACGTTGGCCATGCGCCGATGTTTCTCGACGAACCGCAGGTACGTGCCGTCCAGGACTTCCTCCTCGCCGATCGAGGCTGACGCGCCGGCCGTGTAGCGTTTCCCGGCGATGAATCTCGCTCACCTGCTTGCCCGCACGGCGCGCGTTTTTCCGCAGCGCAACGCGGTTACGCTCGCCGAGCGCGAGCTCTGGTCTTACGGTGAGTTGTCCCGGCGCGCGGCGGCGATCGCCGGCTCGCTGCGCGGCGTTCACGGCCTGCAGGCGGGTGACCGGGTCGCCCTGTGCATGGCCAATTGCCCGCAGTACCTCGAATTGCTCTACGGCGTCTGGCACGCCGGGCTCGTCGCCGTGCCGATCAACCACAAGCTGCACCCGCGCGAAGTCGCCTTCATTGTCGACAATTCGGCGGCGTCGCTGCTTGTTGTCGCCGGCGATCCGGGTGGGCCGGACGGCGATCGGGCATTTTGCGCCGACGGCAGGGGTGGGCCGCGTGTTCTGTCAATCGACTCGCGCGAATACCGGCAACTTGCCGACGGCGAGACGATCGACGTCGTTGCGCGCGCGCCCGACGATCTGGCCTGGTTGTTCTACACCTCGGGAACCACCGGCCAGCCAAAAGGGGTGATGCTTTCACAGCGCAACCTGCTGGCCATGACCCTCTGCTATTTCACCGATGTGGACCAGGCCACGGCAGCGGACAGCATCCTCTACGCGGCGCCGATGTCGCACGGCGCCGGGATGTACAACTTCGCGCACGTGCTGGTCGGCGCGCGGCACGTCGTTCCCGGGTCGGGTGGCTTTGACGTCGGCGAGATCGCGTCGCTGGCGCAGCACTTTGGCCAGGTTTCGCTGTTCGCCGCGCCGACGATGCTGCGGCGACTGGTCGAGCACGTCGCCGCGCGCGGCGCCGACTGCAGCGGCATCAAGACCATCGTCTACGGGGGTGGGCCGATGTATCTCGAGGACATCCGGCGCGCGCTCGACGTGCTCGGCGATCGGCTGGTGCAGATCTACGGCCAGGGCGAGAGCCCGATGACGATCACCGCGCTGGCCCGGCGGCACCTCGCCGATCGCACCCATCCCCGCTATCTGGAACGTATTGTCTCGGTCGGTGTTGCGCACAGCGTCGTCGAAGTCGTCGTCGCCGATGGCGACGGTCAACCGCTTCCCGCTGGCGTCGCCGGTGAAGTGCTGGTGCGCGGCGAAACCGTGATGCAGGGCTACTGGCAAAACCCCGAAGCGACAGCAGCGACGCTGCGCGACGGCTGGCTACATACCGGCGACGTTGGCGTTCTCGATGACGACGGCTTCCTGACGCTCAAGGACCGCTCGAAGGACGTGATCATCAGCGGCGGGTCGAACATTTATCCGCGCGAGGTAGAGGAAGTGCTGCTGCAGCACGCGGCAGTCGACGAGGTGTCGGTGGTCGGGCGGCCGAGCGCCGAGTGGGGCGAGGAGGTCGTCGCTTTCGTCGTCTGCCGGCCGGGGCTGGCTGCGCCAGAGGTGGATCTCGATCGGTTGTGCCGGCAATCGATAGCGCGCTTCAAGCGACCGAAGGACTACGTTTTTGTCGCCGCCTTGCCGAAAAACAACTACGGCAAGGTGCTGAAGACCGAGCTGCGACGCCACTGGGCGGAACAAGGGGAGGAAGGAAAATGAGCGGACGTTTGCAGGGCAAGGTGGCGATCGTCACCGGTAGCGGCTCGGTCGGGCCGGGTTGGGGCAACGGCAAGGCGATTTCGGTGCTCTTCGCGCGCGAAGGCGCGAAGGTCGTTGGCGCCGACATCGACGCCGACGCTGCCGCGGCGACGCAGGCGATGATCCGCGACGAAGGCGGTGAAAGCATTGCCGTGGTTGCCGACGTGAGCCTTGCCGCCGACGTCGAGCGGCTGGTCGCGGCCGCCCTGGACGCCTACGGGCGCATCGACATCCTGATCAACAACGTTGGCATGGCCATCGTTGGCGGGCCGGCCGAACTCGACGAGGCGACCTGGGACCGGGTGATGGCGGTCAATAGCAAGAGCGCCTACCTCACCTGCCATCACGTCCTGCCGGTGATGATGCGCCAGAAGTCGGGAGCCATCGTCAACAACGCCTCGGTCGCGGTGCGCGGCTGGGCGGGCGTCAATTACGGTTTCTACGCCGCCAGCAAGGGGGCGATGGTGGCCATGACGCGGACCATGGCCATCCGCCACGCGCCCGAAGGCATCCGCGCCAATTGCGTACTGCCGGGGTTGATGAACACGCCGCTGGTGCATGCCGCGCTGACCCGCGTCTATGGCGAGGAAGGCGATATCCCGAACCTGATCCGTACGCGTGACGCGCAGTGCCCGATGGGCCACATGGGTGACGCCTGGGATACCGCGTATGCGACGCTGTTTCTGGCCTCCGACGAGGCCAAGTACATTACCGCCACCGAACTTCTCGTCGATGGCGGCTTGTCGGCGCGCTTTGCCTGAGCGCGCTTCACACCGCGAGTTCCGCCGACTGCCGCCGGCGCGAGCAGCGGATGTTCAGGCGAAGGGAACGATCAGCTTGTCCCAGCCCGAACCGTTCCCTTCAAGGCGATCGCCCTGCTGGCGAATGGCGGCCGCGACGCGCCTCTCGAGTTCGCTGATCAAGGCTTCGCCGTCGACGCTTCTGCGGCGCTCGGCATTGTGGCGTCGGTCACTGCCGGCACGTCGATCAGGCACCGACCGGCGATCAGCCACTCCCAGCGACGGTAGTGCCGCTTTATGGCGAAGCTCTGGCCGGCTGTTGGTGACCATGGGGTATCTCCTTGAATTCTGGCGGCCTGGACAGGTCGGCATGCCGTCATTCTGCCATGGGGACGCTGCTTGCGCCGCTGGCAGAAACTCTTTCAGGGAGAGTGCTCCAGGCGTCAGAACGTCGACCAGTTGGGAAATCCGGTGTGCCACCATGATCCATCGGACCTTTGCTTGTTGGCGTCGAAGAGTGGGTCGTCCGCGGGCTCTGGCTGCCGCTGGCCAATGGGCTGGCCTGAATGGCCTTGGTCGAGGCCGGAAAACAGGAGCCTGAGACGAGGGACGTCGGCGAACGGTCGCTGGCGACCGGGTTTCCTCGGCGTACCGCACATCAGGTAGTCGAGGGTGCGCCAAGCCTTCAGCTTGCGAGGTGCCGGAAACCGCAATGTGCTCATGTGAAACCTCGGAAGTGGTCATCAAGAAGGCGATTGACGGTGTCCATGGTAAATAGCAGCCGTCAGCCGCACAACAAGCGTTACACAGCTTTTACAAATCGCTGTGACCTATTTCACGAGGTCGCTTTTCTTGCCCAGCCAGGTCACGGTGAGCGTGCGCAAGGACGCGTTGTTGTCGCGGCTCAGCGCGTCAGCAGCCCGGCGGGTGCGAGCACCTGTTCGCCGGGCTGCGCGCAGCGGATCTGTGCCGGGTCGGCCGTGGCCCTCTCGGCCCGAACCGGTTTCGCCTGCCGGGAAGCGGGCGCGCTCGCACGTGCGGACTGCGTGGGGATGGTAAAAGCCGGGACGATCTCGACCCTGATCACGCGTACCGTTTCATCCACCTCGCTGGCCCTCAGGTAGCCAATCGCGCCGGGCGTCGAAGCAACTCGGCGCAGCATCTCCTGTGCCGAAGCCAGCTGCTCGGGGTAGGCACTGTTGCCGGACAGGACGCCGCGCTCCCAGGCGTGGCGCAACTGATGCGGAAAGACCCGGAGCACACCCTTGCTGAACTGACGATGGTCGACCGTGCCGTCGGCCAGAACGAAAACCTTGACCGGTGTGCCGTCTGGCCATTTTCGCTGGACCATACCGAAGATGGCGCGCAGAGTGGTCAGTGAAATCGTCGCTTCGCTGGTCGCAGGGAAGCCGATGGCGACCATCTCCGGCTGGCCAGGCGCTGCATGAGCAGTGCCGGTCAGGAGGGCAAGCGCGAGCATGCAAAGCGCAAAGGCTTGCGCAAGGGAGGTTCCGAAGTTGCCGGCTGCAGGCTTGTTCATTGGGGCGTATCCCGAGGGATAGCGTGGCTGCGAAAACACTCTTGTTTGGCGGCCGGAGGCACGGCCTCGGTGCCGTAGCCATGTGCAGCGGAAGCGATGAGCGTGCTGGTGCGAGCCGGTCCATGACCGTGCTCGCGATCAGGCGGTATCATGGGGACATCCAGGGAGTGGGTCCTTGGCCAGGTTTTGATTGATGATCATCATAGGGAGCGGCGCCAGCGCCAGCCAAGAACCGTGATCAGGCTTTTACGATCCATCCGCTATGGTATTGCGGTGAGCACTCGCAAGCGGCAGGCGCGGTGGGGGTGCTGACGGTGCGCTCGCCGCGACTGATCGATATCGATCGGCAGGAGTCGACGACTGCGGTTCGCGGCGACTTGTTGCGCGGACTGTCGGCATGTCCGGCTCGCGTCTCGCCGAAGTACTTCTACGACGAGCTTGGTTCAAGTCTCTTCGCCGCGATCACCCGCTTGCCCGAGTACTACCCGACGCGCACCGAAGCGGCGATCTTCGCGCGCCATGTCGATGACATTGGCGCCCAGCTTGCGCAGGGCTTGACGCTGGTCGACATTGGAGCGGGAAATTGCGAAAAAGCCGCCGCTCTCCTGATTCCGTTGCGGGTGGGCCGCTACGTGGCCGTCGATATCTCGGTGGACTTTCTGGGTGATTCGTTGACCCGCTTGCAGCTGCAGCACCCGCAACTGCCAATGCTCGGCGTCGGCACCGACTTTTCGCAGCGGCTGCTTTTGCCAGCGGAGGTCGGTGACGGACAGCGCCTGCTTTTCTATCCGGGTTCGAGTATCGGTAACTTCACGCCAGCGCAGGCGCTCGACTTCCTGCGCCAGCTCCGCGACGCGGCGCAGGGTGGTGTGTTGTTGATCGGGGTCGACCTGTGCAAACCGGTCGCGGTGCTCGAAGCGGCTTACGACGATCCCCTCGGGGTCACCGCCGCGTTCAACCGCAATCTGTTGCGTAACCTCAATCAACTGATCGGCAGCGATTTTTTCCTGGCCGATTGGCGGCATGTGGCCTTCTTCGACGAGGCACAGTCACGTATCGAGATGCACCTCGAAGCGCTGCGCCCGCTCTGCGTGCGCTGGCCTGGTGGCGAGCGGGCGTTCGCGGCCGGCGAACGCATTCATACGGAGAATTCCTACAAGTGGCGTGTCGACGACTTCACGGCCCTGCTCGGCGAGGCGGGTTTTTCGGAAATCCGGCAGTGGACCGACGAGCGATGCTGGTTTGCCGTTTTTCTGGCGCAGGCGTAGGGAGCGGCGGTGGTCGAGCATGGCCATGAGCCGTCAGCTGGCGAGCATCCTGCCGGCGTTCGCCGCCTTGGGCCGGGCTCGGCGGGCGAGAGAGCGGCACCCCCGATAGCGCTTGGCCAACCGCGCTCAGCCGGCGATCGCGCAGCTACGGAAGCCGCTGAATATGTCGTTGCGTTCCGGCGTGAAATAGTTGCGGTAGCGTGGGTGTACCATTTCCGGCGCCGTCGCCAGGCTGGCGCCGCGCAGCACCTGGTGGCTGTCGAACCACGGCGCCGAGTAGTCGCGGTAGGGGTGGGCGCGAAAAGCGGGGAACGGCAGGAAGGGACTGGCCGTCCATTCCCAGACCTGGCCCCATTCGTAGCGGCCGTTGCCCGCGGTAGCGAGCGGGGCGGTGGTGACGAGCTCCGGAAATTCGGTCAGCGCTGCGCACTCCCATTCGGCTTCCGTTGGCAGCCGCCGTCCTGCCCAGCGACACCAGGCATCGGCCTCGAAGTAGCTGAGATGAACGGCCGGGGCAGCGATCGACAGCGGCCGCCAGTGACCGAAACGGCGCTGCTGCCACTGTCCGCCGCGCTGGCGCAGATAACGCGGTGCGGCGAAATCCCCGGCTTCGCGCCAGCGCCAGCCGGCGGTCGACCAGTGACGCGCGTCACGGTAGCCACCGGCGGCTACGAAGGGCAGGTAGCGCTCCCAGGTGACCGGCCGGGCGTCGATCTCGAACGCCGGCAAGCAGACAGCATGCGCTGCCAGCTCATTGTCAAAGGCAAAGCCTGGCCGCTCGTAGCCCAACAGCCACGCGCCACCCGGCAGGTGCAGCGGCGGCGCCTCCTGCGCTCGCCTCGCGGCGCGTGGCAAGCCACTGCGCACCGCGCCTGGCAGCGCCGCCGGCAGTGCGATTCCAAGCGCCTGCGCCATGTAGGTCGCCGCTTCGGCGTGCATCTGTTCGTGGAACAGGGCCAGGCGGAAGAAGTACAGATCGGCCGCGGCCGCAGTGGTCTGCGCCAGCAGCACCAGGGTCTCCCGCAGACCTTCCTCGAGGTAGGCTCGGGTCGCGGTCAGATCGGGCAGTGGCAGCTGCCAGCGCGTCGGCTGGGCGACGAGGCTGGAGTTGTAGAGCGCGTCTGCTTCGGGCAGGCGCCCGGCTGGGCGGGGCGCATCGCCATCGGCTCGATCGCCGAGCGGGCGCTGCGCGTTGCGCGCGATCCAGTAGTCCTGAAACCAGCCAATATGTCCGACTTCCCACAGCGGTGGATTCAGCTGCGGCGAGAATGGGACCTGCAGCGCCGGGCCCAGCGCCTGTTCGTAGGCGGTCAACAAGGCCAGGGTGCGCTGACGCGCCGCCAGCAAAGCCGCGAACAGCGGCTGCCGATCGCCTTCGCGGGCGGCGTCGGCCGCTGCCCACTGCCCGGCTGGTTTCATCATCCTGGTTCGCCTCGGTGAAAGAAGACAGGTCGCAGCAACTTTCCCAGGTGGTCATTGTGAGCCCGGCGCTCGCCGCTGCCAACAACGGCAACTGGCGGACGGCGCGGCGCTGGCAGCGCTTTCTGTCCTGGCCGCCGCGGATCATCGAGCAATGGCCGGACGAGTTTTCCGATCGGGATCGCGTCATGCTCGCCTTGCATGCGCGCCGCTCGTCGCCGTCGATTATCGCCTGGCGGGAAATGCGTCGCTCAGCGGGTCTGGCCGTGATCCTGACCGGCACCGACCTCTACCGCGACATCGGCAGTGACGTCGGCGCGCAGCGCTCGCTGCACCTGGCCGATGCGCTGGTGGTGTTGCAGGAACGCGGTCCCTTGGCCTTGCCCGGCGCATTGCACGCCAAGACGCGGGTGATCTTCCAATCGACGAGCCGGCGGAAAACTCAGGCGAAGAGCCAAAGGCGCCTGCGGGCGCTGATGGTCGGCCACCTGCGTGCCGAGAAGGATCCCGAAACGCTCTTCGCCGCCGCCCGCCTGCTCGCCGGGCGCGACGACATCCGCATCGATCACATCGGAGACCCACTCGAGCCGCGGCTCGGCGAAGCGGCAAGGGCGACGATGGCCGCGTCGGCCAGCTATCGCTGGCTTGGCGGTCAGCCGCACGCGGCCACCCGGCAGCGCATCCAGCGCGCCGACCTGCTGATTCAAGCCAGCCGCATGGAAGGCGGTGCGCACGTGGTGATGGAAGCGGTGTGCAGTGGCACACCGGTGATCGCGTCGGCGATCGACGGCAACATCGGCATGCTCGGCGATGCCTATGCGGGCTATTTTTGCTGCGGCGACGCGCCGGGCCTGGTTGAACTGCTCGTCCGCTGTCGGGCCAGCCAGGGACGCAGCGACGGTCTTCTGGCCCGTCTCGCCGACCAGTGCCGGGAGCGCGCCGCCCTGTTTGCGCCGGCTGCCGAACGCGCCGCCGTGCGACGACTGGTCGCCGACCTTATCGCCATAGCCTAGAACGGAGTCTTCGCGATGCATTCTGCCGACCAAGCGGTGTTCAGGGATATTGTCCTCGTCGGCGGGGGACACAGCCACGTCGTGGTGCTCCGGCGCTTTGCCATGCGACCCTTGCCCGGTGTTCGCCTGACAGTGATCTGCAGCGATACCCACACCCCGTATTCGGGCATGCTGCCGGGTTACATCGCCGGTCATTACAGCCATGACGAAGTGCACATCGATCTGCGCCGCCTGGCCGAGTTCGCGGGCGCACGCTATTTTCGTGAGCAGGTGATCGGTCTCGATCGGGTGCAGCGCAAGGTGCTCTGCGCGCGTCGCCCGCCGGTCGCTTACGACCGCTTGTCGATCAACATCGGCTCGATGCCGGCGGTGAACCAGGTCGAAGGTGCGGCCGAGCACGCCATTCCGGTCAAGCCGATCCGTCGTTTCAACGAGCACTGGCTGGCCTTGCTGGAGCGCGTTCGCGAGCACCGCGGGGCGAAGACCATCGCCATCGTCGGCGCCGGTGCGGGTGGTGTCGAGCTGTCGCTGGCGATGCACCATCGCCTGCGCAACGAGCTTCGCCGGCTCGGGCGCGACCCCGGCGAACTGCGCTTTCACCTCTTTTCCGCCGAGCCCGAGATTCTGCCGACGCACAATGCCCGTGTGCGGCGCGCCTTCGAGCAGGTGCTGGCCGAGCGCGCCGTCGTCGTCCACCGTGACGCCAAAGTGAGCGCGGTGGCGAGCGGGCAACTGCGCACCGCCGGCGGCGAAACGCTGGCCGTCGACGAGATCGTCTGGGTGACGCAGGCCGGTGGTGCGGATTGGTTGCGCGACACCGGCCTGGCGCTCGACGATCGTGGCTTCATCCAGGTGCGCGACAGTCTGCAGACGGTGAGCGACGCGCACATCTTCGCGGCTGGCGACTGCGCTTCGATGATCGATCGAGCGCTGGAGAAGGCCGGCGTTTTTGCCGTTCGCCAGGGTCGACCTCTGGCCGACAACCTGCGGCGCTCGGTGCTCGGGCAGCCGCTGCGCGCCTACCACCCGCAAGCGCGCTGGCTGGCCTTGATCAGCACCGGCGACCGCTATGCCATTGCCTCGCGCGGCGGCCTGCATACGGCAGGCGCCTGGGTATGGCGCTGGAAGGACTGGATCGACCGTCGCTTCATGGCCAGGTTCAACGATCTGCCGGCGCAGCGCATGGCGATCGCCCGGCCGCAGGGCGAGGAAAGTGCCGTCCCGCTTGACGAGGCCGAATCGGCGCAAGCTATTTCCGCGCTGGCCATGCGTTGCGGCGGCTGTGGTGCCAAGGTCGGTGCGACGGTGCTGTCGCGCGCGCTGGCGAGCGTGCACCCGGTCGAGCGCGATGACGTGCTCATCGGCTTGCACGCTCCCGACGACGCCGCCGTCGTGCGCGTGCCGCCGGGCAGGGCGATGGTGCACACGGTCGATTTCTTCCGTGCTCTTATCGACGACCCCTGGCTGTTCGGCCGCATCGCCGCCAACCACGCGCTCGGCGACATCTTCGCCATGGGCGGCGAAGCGCAGTCGGCGACGGCGATCGCCACCGTGCCGCCGGGGCTCGAAAGCCAGGTTGAGGAGACGCTGTTGCAGATGATGGCGGGTGCCGTCGAAGTGCTCAATGAAGCCGGCTGCGCGCTGGTCGGCGGTCACAGCGGCGAGGGCCGCGAGCTGGCGCTGGGTTTTGCCATCAATGGCCTGATCGACGAAGGGCTGGCGGGCGTGATGTGCAAAGGGGGAATGCGCCCCGGCGACCAGCTGATTCTCGGCAAGCCGATCGGCACCGGCACACTGCTCGCCGCGCACGCCCGCCTGCAGGCAAAGGGCCGCTGGATCGACGATGTCCTGGCGTCGATGGAGCAATCTAATCGGCTTGCCGCCAGTTGCCTGCGCGAGCACGGTGCGACGGCGTGCACCGATCTCACCGGCTTTGGCCTGCTCGGTCACCTGGTTGAGATGACCCGTGCTTCCGGCGTCGACGCCGAGATCGATCTGGCCGCCTTGCCGGTTCTCGAGGGTGCCGCCGAAACCAGCGCGGCGGGAATCCTCAGTTCGCTGCAGCCGGCAAACCTGCGCCTGCGCCGCGCCCTGCGTGGCACGGAGTCGGCACGCAGTCATCCGAACTACGCGCTGCTTTTCGATCCGCAAACCGCGGGCGGGTTGCTGGCCAGTGTGCCGGCAGAGCGGGCGGCGGCCTGCATTGCTGCTCTGCGCTCGCTGGGCTACGGAAAAGCCGCGTGCATTGGTCGGGTTCTACCGCCCGCTGACGATCTGGCGCCGATTCACCTGAAATGATAGGGCTGCTGCGGCAGCCCGGTGTCCGCGCTGAGGCCGCCACCGTGGCCTATCGATGGCGCGCGGGCTAAGCGTTGCAGAGCATCGCCGGCGGCTGGCCGCGATCTTCGGCTGGTGAGGGATGGGTTCATTTTCCCTGCACTGCGGGTTGCCGCTCATCCTTCGCTGTGCCTTTGATTTGTTGCGGAAAACCAAGCTGTGGGCAGTACGCCATTTGGGAGAACCTGTGCGCAACGCCGTATCGTGATGGCAAATCGCTGATTCCTTGAGGGCTGGGATTTACCATGCGAAACGTATAATAACCGGCGGGTTGACGGCCTCTTGTGCGGCCACGGCGAGCGTATATAATCCCGCCCGGTTGCCATCGCTGGGCGCGCGGCGTTGCCAACGGCATGGCACGACAGGCTTCTTATAGCGAGCGGTCGGGTGGCAGACCCGACCGCCTTTTCTTAGGTCTTTTCAGGGGGGTGGGGTATGGCGGAGCAGAAGCTGGGCAATCCAGCGGTTGTCGGTCTGGCGGGGTTTGGGTTGACGACCATGATCTTGCAGTTTCACAACGTTGGCTGGATGGGCCTGGGCCCGGTGATCTGGTTGGGGCTCATTTTCGGTGGCCTGGCGCAAATGATTGCCGGGCTGCAGGAGATGAAGACCGGGAATAATTTCGGCTATTGCGCGTTTACCGCCTACGGTTGTTTCTGGCTTGCCCTGACCCTGCTCCTGATCGGTAACCACTACGATATCTATACTTCCAGCAAGACCGACATCGGCTGGTTTCTCGTCGCCTGGACAGCGTTCACGGCCATCCTGTGGGTTGGGTCGATGCGCATTCACGGCGCGTTGGCACTGACCTTCACGCTCCTCTTGATCGGCTTCATCCTGCTCGATCTCGCGCACTTCGGTTATCCGGCCCTGACCGTTGTCGCCGGCTACGAGCTGATGGCGACGGCAGCGATGGCGTGGTACATCATGGCGCACATCATCTATGCGGACGTCTTTGGCCGGGATATCCTTCCGGTTGGCAAGCCCTGGATCAACTGAAACCCGCGCGGCTGCTCTCTGGCACGACGATTCGGTCAGAGCAGCGCTGCGCACCCGAGCAAAACTGACGACGGAGCAAGATGTTATGAATAGAGCTGGGAAGACGATTGGCTGGCTGGTGGTCCTGCTTGCCTGTGGCACTGGCCGCGTAGCGATGGCGGCAGAATCAGGTACGGCTACCGCCGAAGAAGCAATCAGCAAGGTGCGGGCGGCAGCGCGCTTTCTGCACAACAAGGGAACTTCCGGCTATGCCGAGTTCAACAACCGGGACGGCAACTGGGTGTGGAAGGATAGTTATGTCTTTGTCTATGATTGCCGGCAAGACAGGATGATTGCCCACCCGATGCGACCGGATCTGGTCGGCAAGCCGATCATGCAGATTACCGATAACTCGGGCAAGTACATCTTCAAGGAACTGTGCAAGGCGGGCAGCGAACCGCATGGAAACTGGGTGGAGTACGCGTGGTCGAAGCCGGGCGCGGGCGCGCTGTCGCGGAAAATCTCCTATGCACTGGCCGCGGATATCACCTTCGCCAGTGGCATTCAGGTAAGCGCCGGGATCTATGACGAGACAATGACCCTCAAGCAATTGGACGCGGTCCTGGAAAAGATGTCCGATCCGTCGAGGTATCAGGCGCTCTGAGCGCTTGGCTGGCCGAGGGTGACGGGTGACGGTCGCGTCTGCCTGAAGGAAACCACGCTGTCCGTGCCTTGAACGCGGGCAGCGCGGCAGCGCGGCAGCGTCGCGCGCGGCGATGATGAGGCGCGTTTGATCGCGCGGAACTCGCGGGGCGGGGATTTCAAGAGGCCCTGAGGGTTCCGGAGGTGGTTCCCGCACCATCAACGGTCCAGTTGATCAGTCCGAGCCAAGCGCCAGTTGCATGTCCCGCTGACGTGCGCGGTCTCGGTGCAGCATCACGAATCCGGCGATGAGTACGCCCAGCGTGACCAGCGAAACCATGATCGTCGCCAGGGCGTTGATGTCCGGGCTGACGCCCAGGCGGACTTTCGAGAAGATTACCATCGGCAAGGTGCTGGACCCCGGTCCGGAGACGAAACTGGCGATCACCAGGTCGTCGAGCGAAATGGTGAACGCCAGCAGCCAGCCCGAGATCAGGGCGGGCGAGATGATCGGCAGGGTGATCAGGAGAAACACTTTGGCGGGGCGCGCGCCGAGGTCCATGGCCGCTTCCTCGAGTGAGACGTCGAGCGACGACAGCCGCGATTGCACGATCACCGCCACGTAGGACAGGGTCAGCGTGATGTGCGCGATGGTGATGGTGCTGACGCCGCGGCCCTCGGGCCAGCCGAAGGCGTGTTCGCTGGCGACGAACAGCAAGAGCAGCGACAAGCCGGTGATGACTTCGGGCATCACCAGCGGGGCCGTGATCATGCCGGCGAATAGGGTGCGTCCGCGGAAGCGGCCAAAGCGCGCCAGCGCCAGACCGGCCAGGGTGCCCAGAATTGTCGCGCCGGTGGCATTGATCGCCGCGATGCGCAGCGACAGCCACGCGGCATCGAGAATCTGCGTGTTCTCGAACAGTCGGCCGTACCACTCGGTCGAGAAGCCTCCCCAGACGGTCACCAGGCGCGATTTGTTGAAGGAGTAGAAGACCAGCGACAGGATCGGGATGTACAGGAAGGCAAAGCCGAACACCAGGAACGACAGCCTGACCAGCGAGCGCTTTCCGTTCATCGGCGACCGCCACTTTCGCGTCCCTGTGCGCGCTGGAAATACATGATCGGTGCGACCAGGATGAGCAGCAGGACGATGGCCACCGCGCTCGCCACGGGCCAGTCGCGGTTGTTGAAGAACTCGGTCCATAGCACCTTGCCGATCATCAGCGAATCGGATGGCCCGAGCAAGGCGGGAATGACGTACTCGCCGACGGCGGGAATGAAGACCAGCATGCAGCCGGCAACGACGCCAGGCAGGGAAAGGGGCAGGGTGATGCTGGCGAAGGCGCGCAACGGCCGGCAGCCGAGGTCTTCGGCGGCTTCGAGCAGGGTCACGTCCATCTTCTCCAGATTGGCGTAGAGCGGCATGACCATGAACGGCAGGTAGCAGTAAACGATACCCAGATAGGTGGCGAAATCGGTCTGCAGCATGACGATCGGCTGATCGATGACGCCCAGCCAGAGCAGGAAGTTGTTGAGCAGGCCGTTGTTCTTGAGAATGCCGATCCAGGCGTAGACGCGCAGCAGGAAGGACGTCCAGAAGGGCAGAATCACCAGCATCAGCAGAATCCCGCGCCAGCGGGGATCACTGCGGGCGATGGCGTAGGCCAGCGGATAGCCGATCAACAGCGCCAGCAGGGTGGACACGGTTGCCACCTGCAGCGAATTGACCAAGGCGAGCAGATAGAGGCGGTCTTCGAACAGATACAGGAAATTGCCGAAATTGACGTTCAGCCGGATATCGGCCAGCCGCTCGCCAGCCCATTGCAGCAAGGGCTGATAGGGCGGCATGGCGATCTGCGTTTCCGAAAAGGAAATCTTCAGCACGATGACGAAGGGGATGACAAAGAAGAGCAGCAGCCACAGGTAAGGCAGGGCAATGACTGCCGTGCGACCGCTCATTCCCCACCTCGTCAGACGCTCTTGCGTCCGGCGGCAGAGCGGCAGCCCGCCAATTGCGGCGAGCAAGCGGCGGCTACGGCCAGCGAATCGCCCTGCCGCGGATGGCGTCGCATCGCCCGAGCGCATGTCCTGCTTCAGGCGCTGACGACGAGCGGACTGCTGGCGTGCCAATGCAGGTAGACCTCCTGTTCCCAGGTGATGCTCTCTTCTTCGTGACGCCAGACGTTGGGACGGGTGACGCGGACGGTCTTGCCCGACGGCAGCCGAATCAGGAGTACCGACAGATTTCCCTGGTAAGCGATCTCCTTCACCAGTCCGCGCGTCCAGTTGGCCGCTGCTTGTGGCGGTTGCACGGAGAGCTGGATCTTTTCCGGGCGGATCGCCACCCAGAGCGCCGTTAGTGGCGCGGCAACGGAGCTCTCGTCTACCTCTACATGGACGGGTTGTTCGAGTTCCGGGCAGGTGATGCGCAGGCGATCGGGCTCGCTGGCCGTCAGCTGGCCGGCGAAGAGATTCACGGAGCCGACGAATTCGGCGACGAAGCGGCTGCGCGGGGACTCATAGATCTCCTGCGGTGTCCCCACCTGCACGATCTTGCCGTGGTCCATGACCCCGATGCGCGAGGAGAGAGTCATGGCCTCTTCCTGGTCGTGGGTGACGACGACGAAGGTGACGCCGAGATCTTCCTGCAGATTGACCAGTTCGAACTGGGTGTGCTCGCGCAGCTTCCTGTCCAGCGCGCCCAGCGGTTCGTCGAGCAGGAGCAGTTTGGGTTGCTTGATCAGCGCCCGCGCCAGCGCGACTCGCTGACGCTGCCCGCCCGATAGCTGGTCCGGCTTGCGTTTGCCGAACTCGGAGAGGCGCACCAGCTTCAGCATGTGCGCCACGCGGTCGGCGATCTCGGAGCGGGAACGGTTCTCCATCTGCAAGCCGAAACCGACGTTCTGGTCGACGGTCATGTGCGGGAAGAGGGCGTACGACTGAAACATCATGTTGACCGG
Source organism: Candidatus Accumulibacter sp. ACC005 (assembly GCF_907163215.1). NCBI lineage: Bacteria > Pseudomonadati > Pseudomonadota > Betaproteobacteria > Candidatus Accumulibacter > Candidatus Accumulibacter sp. ACC005. The sequence goes on from NZ_CAJQUB010000005.1 coordinate 50,029, forward strand.
CCGTTCGTACGGCGGGATGCCGCTCATGTCCAGGCCGTCGATGAAGATCTTGCCGCTGCTCGGTTCCTCGAATCCGGCGAGCATGCGCAGCAGCGTCGTCTTGCCGCAACCCGAGCCACCAAGCAGGCAAAACAGTTCGCTGCGATAGATGTTCAGCGAGACGTCATCAACGGCAACGAAGTCGGCGAAGCTCTTGCTTACCCGCTCGATGCGGATGTAGGGTTCGGCTGCGGGATCGTTCCACGGTCGACCCGGGCCGGCTGACTCAAGGGCAGATGAAGAAGCCATTCAGAGTCCCGCTTGAAGGGTCCCGAAAAGGCGAGCAGGCGCGCGCGAAAGAGGCTGGCGAAGGGGCCGGCAAGCGGTCGGCGGCCATTTCCCCTGCCTCATTGGCCGGTCTGGAAGCGCGTCCAGGTACGTGTCAGCAGGCGGTTGTAATCGTCACCCACTGCCAGTTCAGGCGACAGCTTGCCCTTCACTTCGGCGCCGGGGAAGACGCTCGGGTCATTCCTTACCTCGGGGTTGATGAATTGCTCTGAAGCAAGATTGCCGTTCGGGTAGTGCACCGCGTTCGAGTTGTTCGCCGCCACCTGCGGCTGCATCAGGTAGTCGATGAACAGATGCGCGTTACGGGGATGCCTGGCGTCGGCGGGGATGACCATCATGTCGAACCAGATGATGCTGCCTTCCTTCGGCAAGGAATAGGCCACCTGCACGCCCTTGCCGGCTTCCCTGGCGCGATCGCGTGCTTGCAACACATCGCCGCTGTAACCGACGGCAATGCACAGGTCGCCGTTGGCCAGGTCTTCGATGTATTGCGATGAATTGACCTTGCGTACGTAGGGCCGGATTTTCATCAGCTGCTCTTCGACCCGCTTCAGATCGTCGGCGTCCTGGCTGTTGGGATCCTTGCCGAGGTAGATGAGGACAATGCTGCGAATGTCGGACGCAGCATCGAGGATCGAGATGCCGCAATCCTTGAATTTGGCGGCGACCTTCGGATCGAGCACCAGGGCCCAGGAATCCAGCGGCGCGTCGGGCATGATTTGCCTGACCTGGTCGACGTTGTAGCCGATGCCATCGGTCCCCCACATATAGGGAATGGCGTGCTCGTTGTTCGGATCGTGCAGGGCGACGCGCTGCATGATCGACGGATCCATGTTGCCGAGATTGCTCAGCAAGGCCTTGTCCAGTTTCTGGAACACGCCGGCCTTGATCTGACGTTCCATGAACTGTGCCGAGGGCATCACCAGGTCGTAGCCGGTATTTCCTGCCAGCAGCTTGGTTTCGACGACTTCGTTGGCATCGAAGACGTCGTAGTTGACCTTGATGCCGTACCGGGCCTCGAAGTTCTTGACTGTCTCCGGGTCTATGTAGTCCGACCAGTTGTAGACATTGAGTACCTTTTCGGCGTCGGTGGCGCCGGGAGCAGCGGCAACCGCTGCCGGCGGCGCGGCAACTTCCGGTTCCTTGCTGCAGGCCGCCAGCAGCAGGGTGGCGAGGCCAAGGCAGGCGATTTTGAGGCCCATGGCAGGGCGCGAAGGTGATGAGGAGAGCATGGTTTGGCCTTTCCGTGCTGGGGTGGCGACAGGTGAAGCGTAACCCAGCGCCAGCGGCAGGCCAAGGCCTAGATCAAAGAGAACCGGCCCCGGCGATGGTCTCTCAGACGCGAACGATGCGTACGCTGTCGGTGCTGCCGGCACGCGGCCCGGTGGAACCGAAAACGACCGCCACCAGGTCGCCATCACGAACCAGTCCCGCTGTCCGCGCCACAGCGATCGCCAGGCGCAACTGATCACCGTCGGAATGGTCGGGAAGCAGTAGCGGCTGGACGCCCCAGACCAGGCTGAGGCCGCCGAGGACTTGCGGGGCGGTCGAGATGCCGGCGATCGGCATCTTTGGACGGAAGGCGGCGACGCGATGCGCGGTCAGGCCGCTCCGTGTCGGGCAGAGGATCGCGGCGACACCGAGATCCTCTGCCGCCTGCACGGCGGCGTGCGCCACGGCCCAGGCCACGCGGTCGGCGGCAGCGGCAGAGATCGCGGCGGGATGGACATGCTCGTGCGGCGAGTCCTCGGCCGACTCGGCAACTTCGCCCATCATGCGCACGGTTTCGCAGGGGAACAGCCCGACGGCGGTTTCTTCGGAGAGCATCAGGGCGTCGGTCCCGTCGAGAACCGCGTTGGCCACGTCGTTGACTTCGGCGCGTGTCGGCAGGGGTGAGCGAGTCATCGACTCGAGCATCTGGGTTGCCGTGATCACCGGCTTGCCGGCCATGTTGCAGGCACGGATGATCTCTTTCTGGAGCAGCGGCACGCGGCGCGCCGGCATCTGGATGCCCAGGTCGCCGCGGGCGACCATCACCGCGTCGGCAGCTTCGATGATGCCGGCCAGGTTGTCGACGGCGGCGGCGGTCTCGATCTTGGGCACCAACGCCGGGCGTAGGCCGCGCTTGGGGAGCAGCGCGCGGACGCGCTCGACGTCTTCGGCGCGGCGAACAAACGAGAGTCCGAGGAAGTCGACTTTGGCGGCGATGGCCATTTCCAGGGCGAGAGCATCGCGGGCGGTGAATGGTTCGACGTGTGCTTCGGCGCGCGGCAGGTGCATGCCCTTGCGCGAGCGCAGGGTACCCCCGCGAACGACTTCCGTACGTACGTCCCGGCCCACCGATTCCAGCATGCGCAGGACTATCGCCCCGTCGGCGAGGTACACCTCGTCGCCGGGGCACGCCCATTGGGCAAGGTCGGGCAAGGTGGTCGACACGTGTTGGGCATTGCCCACGCTGTCGTCGCTGGCGGTGAGCACGAAGGTATCGCCGCTCGCCAGTTCCACCTCATCGCCTTCGACCAGGCCTGTACGGATCTTGGGGCCGGGCATGTCAACGAGAACGCCGACAGTGCGTCCGAGCTCACTCGCCAGTTCACGGACCAGGCGTGCGTTGTTGCTGTGTGTCTTCATGTCCGAGTGCGCAGCGTTGAGCCGCACCACATCGACACCGGCCTCCAGGAGTCGGCGCAGCGTGCTTGGGGTCGCGGTGGCGGGGCCGATCGTGGCCACTATCTTCGTTCGGCGCATCAGCTGCTCCTCTGTGACTTTTGACGTTCGGCCGGCAGGCCTGGACGGTAGCGGCCAGCGGCGGCAAACGCCTGGCCCGCGGCAGAGCATTCCGGGAATCGGCGGGCAGTATAGGTAGCGCTTGTGGCGCGCGTCAATCGACAAAGTGGCGGCGCGCGAGCCGTCGGGTGAAATGGCGGGCGATTGTCAGCCCGCTTCGCGGCTGAGCGCCGCACGCCGGGGAGGCGGAGTGCTGTTCAGGATGGTCGGCAGGCACCTCGGCGAGCGGCCGCATGAGCCGCCAGAACAGACTCATTTTCTTGTCCGCCACACGGCTTGCTCGCGCTAACAAGGCTTTCTGCTAAGCTGCCGACCGCAAGATCGCCGATTCGGGAAACCACCGCCGCGCCGCGCCGTGGAGCAAGCTTCTGTGGGCCGTCCATGTTTGACAATTTGCGAAAATACGCTGCCGCTTATTCCGTGGCCATCGGTGGAGTCCTGCTGACCTGCCTTTCCTCGTGGAACGTGCGCGACGAGCTGCAGACCGGCCACCTCAAGGAATTCGAGTGGGCGGCTCGCGATCGTATCGAAGCCGTGCATTCGGTCGTAGACCAGGGGCTGGACGCCCTGCTCGAGCTGCGCGCGCTGCTGCACGCTGCACAGACGATCGACGAGACGGAATTCAGCATCTTCGCCGACTCGATCCTGCAGCGTCGCCCTTATATTGCCAGCCTGCTCTGGGTGCCGTTATTGCCCCTTGCGCGGCAGCAACCGTCGGCAGTGGTCAGCGAGATCGCCCAGGCAGCGGCAGCTGTTGCCGCGGCGGAAACCGACCCGGCGGCGAGTGGCAGCACGGAGTTGGCCAATCGTTCGCTCGTACGGCGTGCGTGGCGTGCGGGTTCCCGGCAGACGACCGGCGTCGAGCTGAACGCGACCAGCGAACTCACTGCCCTGTTCGAGCGCGCCAGGACGAGCGGCAAGATCGCGGTCAGCGGACGCGTGGTCCCCCCGCGAGGCGAAAGCGTGCCGTTGATCTACGCGGCCCTGCCAGTCTATGCGTCGGGCACGGCAACGGGCGAGGTGAACAGCCGCAGGGCCGCTGATCAGGTGTCGCAGGCGCTCTTGGAGCCCCTGGGTTTCGTCGTCGGCGTCTATGACGTCGAGGAACTCGTTCATCTGGCCATCAGCGTGCTCGAGCCACGCGGCGTCGAGGTTCTGGTGCGCGACGATTCGGCCGGCGGCGACGCCGACTTCGTCCACTTCTACGCCAGCCGCCTCGAACCCGGTAGCGCGGCGACGGCCGATGGCGCCCTGCCCGAGCAGGACCAGGATCAGCCGCGGCTGGTCGCCAGGATAGCCGTCGGCGACCGCAACTGGTCGGTCACCGGAGTGGCCACGCATACCTTTCGCACGGCCGAGGCGTTCACCGAGGCGCACTGGCTGGTGATGGTCGGCGGCATCCTGTTTACTGCCTTGCTCAGCTTCTACCTGGTGCGCAGTCGCCGCGAACTCGACAATCGCATTCGCTTGGCGCAGACGCTGTACGAGCGCGAAGAGCTGTTTCGTCAGTTGGCGGAAACGGTCGACGTCGTTTTCTGGGCCACCAACGCCAGCGCTACGCGTCTGGAGTATATCGGCCCGGCCTTCCAGCAGATTGCCGGGGAGCGGGCCTGGCTGGAACGTACTGCGCCATCCCTGTTGCTCGACGTTTTCGAGCCCGATGGCCGGCGCAAATTGAGCGCGGCGATCGCCCATCTGCAGGCCGACGGTGGGCAGTTCGCGGTCGAGCTGCCGCTGTGCTCGCCGGGCGACCAGGTGCTGCGCTGGTTGCGTGTCCGCGGCTTCCCGGTGCACGAAGCGGGTGACGAGCTGACTCGCATCGTCGGCTTTTGCCAGGACATCACCGAGCAGAAGCTGGCCGAGGACGCTCTGCGTGACTCGGAAGCGAAGCTGCGGGCGCTGTTCAACCATTCTCCGGACATCATCTTTACGGTCGACGAGGAAGCCCGGATACTGCTTTACAACCGACCGTGGACTAACCCGGTCGGCGGCGCCGGCGAGAAGCGATCCGAATTGATTCTGCCGCCGGAGGTTCGCCAGCGTTACCTGGAGAAGCTCCGGCAAACATTCGCCAGCGGCCAGATCGAACACTGCCAATACACCACCGGCGATGCGACCTGGTGGGAAGTGCGCATGGTACCGACCGCTTCGGCGAACGCCGCCAACCTTCAGAACACGCTGATGGCCGCGATGGTGGTGATCACGGACATCACCGAGAACCGCAAACTGCAGTGGCAGGCGATCCGGAGCGCGCGGCTGGCGTCGCTTGGCGTGCTGTCGGCGGGCATTGCCCACGAAATCAGCAACCCGAATCACGCGATCATGGCCAACGCGGCCTTGCTGGCCCGCATCTGGCAGGACGCCTTGCCGATCCTGCGCGAGTATGAGCAGGAGCAGGGGGATTTTCTGCTGGCCGGTTTGAGTCCGCGGCAGGCGCAAGAGATCGTCGCACGGGGTATGGGCGATATTGGCGAGAATGCCAAACGTATCCAGAAGATCATCGCCAATCTGAAGCACCTGGGCAAGCAGGATGGCGGGCAAATGGACGAGCTGGCGGACATCGGGCAGATTCTCAAGAGTGCGGTGACGCTGCTCGACGCGCGTATTCGCGAGCACACCGATGCCCTGATCCTCGATTTGCCGGACGGCCTGCCGGCAGTGCGCGGGAACGTCCAGCAGCTCGAGCAGGTATTCATCAATGTCATCGTCAATGCCCTGGAATCGCTGCCCGAGCGGAGCCGCTCGGTCAAGGTTTCCGGCAAGCTGGACAGCGCCGGCAGGCGGATCATTGTGCGCGTCAAGGATCGCGGCGTCGGAATGAGTGAGGAAGTCATGGCCCAGGTCGGCGAGCCCTTCTTCACCACCAAGTCCGAGAGTGGCGGCACCGGTCTGGGCCTGTCCATCTCGTCGTCGATCGTCGAAAAACACGGCGGCGTCTTGCGCTTCGCGGCGAACAAGAAGCTTGGCGCGACGGTAACCATTGATCTACCGATCAGCATGGAGAAGTGAATGAGAGAGCAATCCTTTGCCGGCTTGCCGGTCTTGGTGGTCGATGATGACCATTCAGTCCTGCACGCAACGGCGGCCGTTTTACATAGTGCCGGGGTGGCCAAGGTCCAGATGGTCGATGACAGCCGCGAACTGCTGCCGGCGCTCGAGCGGCAGCCGGCCAGCGCGGTTCTGCTTGACCTGTTCATGCCACATGTCACGGGAAACGAGCTGCTGCCGGAGATCGTCCGCCTGTACCCCGAGTTGCCGGTGATCGTCATGACCGCCGCTCAGGATGTCGACACCGCGGTGCTCAGCATGAAGGAGGGCGCTTTCGACTACCTCGTCAAGCCAGTCGAGGAAAGTCGGCTGCTGGCGAGTGTCCGGCATGCTCTCGAAGTGCAATCGCTGCGCCGGCAGATGGGGGTGCTCAAGCACTATCTTCTCTCCGATTGCCTGCAGAACGGCGAGGCTTTCGCCGGCATCGTTACCAACAGCCGCAAGATGCGGGCGCTGTTTCAGTATCTCGAGGCGGTTGCAGCTTCGGCGGAGCCGGTATTGATTTCCGGCGAGACCGGGGCCGGCAAGGAAATGTTCGCGCATGCCCTGCACAGGCTAAGCGGTCTGGCGGGTCAGTTTGTGCAGGTCAATGTCGCCGGCCTCGACGACACGCTGTTTTCGGATACCCTTTTCGGGCATCGCAAAGGCGCGTTCACCGGCGCGGACCAGAATCGCCCCGGTTTGATCGCGCAGGCCGGCGGCGGAACGCTGTTTCTGGACGAGATCGGCGATCTGTCTATGGCCTCGCAGGTCAAACTCCTGCGCCTGCTCCAGGAACACATGTACTTTCCCCTCGGATCAGACATGGCGCGTCCCAGCGACGCCCGTGTCGTTTGTGCAACCAACCACAATCTCGCCCAGGCAATGCGCCAGAACCAGTTTCGTTCCGACCTCTTTTATCGTCTGTCGGTGCATCAGGTCGAGGTGCCACCGCTGCGGGAGCACAAGGAGGACATTCCGCTTCTCCTGCAGCATTTTCTTGACGAGGCCGCCACGGCGATCAACAAGACCGGTCCCGAACCCTCGAACGAGTTGATCACGCTGCTCTCGAACTATCATTTTCCGGGCAACGTCCGCGAGCTGCGGGCAATGGTTTTCAACGCCATGGCGCTGCATCGCGGTGGGTCGGTGCTGGCCATGGAGAGTTTCCGCCTGGCCATTCAGAAGCAGCAGAAGGCAAATATCGACGATTCCACGGCAGAACCGCCTGGTGCATTGCCGGTGATCATCCCGGGGCGCTTTCCGACCCTTGACGAGGTCGAGGAAGCGATGGTCAAAGAAGCCTTGCGCCGAGCCGGGGGTAATCAGGGCATCGCCGCCACCCTGCTCGGACTGTCGCGTCCAGCGCTCAACCGACGCTTGGCGCGGCGCGTGCTCCAGGCCAATTGCTGATCCGGCGAACGGGGTTTCCGCGCGCTCGAGGCGAGGTGGCACGCACGCCCGCGCGACGCCATTCATCTTGCCCCCGAATCCTCCAGTGCTCCGCTCTGTCGCGGCCTGACGTCCTGCCATGGCCGATCGGCGCGGCGCGTCGTTGACCACGGCCGCTGGCAGGTTTGCCGCCGGTGTAACGTTGCGTCATTACAAAGCGGGCCTGGTGAGCGGCTGCGGTTCCGTTTTCATAAGCTTTTCCCGTCATTTGCAACGACTTTGACATGGCCGACAGTGCGTCTTGTTACACCCCTCATCGAGGGTGAGACGAGTCGCTTTCAAGCCCTGATTCGTGGTCTTTCCGGCTTTCCTTGGCAGCACACATTTCTGGCACGCAAAATGCTTTCGTCGTGCTGGTCGGGGCCAGCTTAGCCGTCGTGCGGGCAGGGCTTTGTAGGGCCTGCGGCTGGTCCGCTGAACGAAGGATCTGCGCCTTGTTAGCCGCGATGCGATCAACATTGCCGTTCCGGCGTTGGTGGCGATTCAGACATTCGCGTTTGTCAATCTCTCTATTGGAAAGGCTCAATCATGTCGGACTTAAGCATGGCGGCACCCTCAAGAATGGCTGCACCTTCGTTCACGCGCCGTATCCTGCACCGGGTGTTTCCGAAGGTGCCCGATTTTTTTGCGTTGCTCGTCGAGCAAAGTGCGCACGTGAATATGGCGGCCAGCCTGCTCGTCGAGTATATGGGCAGCGACAGTGCGCAGGCGACAAGCAAAATCGTCGAGGCGGAAGGTGAGGGAGATCGGCAGAAGGTTCGCAACCTGACGCTGCTGAACGAAGCTTTTTCGACGCCGATTGACCGTGAGGACCTGCACCGAGCGTTCATCAATCTCGATGAGATCATCAACAGCTGCCACGCGATCATGGTCGACATGGAGGGCGAGGTGCAACCCTTGAAGCCGGACAAGGCGTGCCTGGAAATGGCCGTGTACCTCAAGGCCGGTGTCGAAGCCGTGGCGGCGGGCTTTGCCCGCCTGGGGAGCAATCCGCAAGCGGCCCGCGCCGACGCCGAAAAAGCCGACGTTGCCCTGAAGAGCCTGACGCGAACGCTTCGCCGGGCCTTGTCCGAGTTGTTCCAGGACAACGATTTTCACAACATCTTCAGGCGCAAGGAAATCTACACGCAGTTGAACCGGGCCGGGGAGCGCCTCAACATCTGCAACAGCACCTTGCTGGATATCGTCGTCAAGCTCTGCTGAAGCAAGGCGGTCGGCAGGAGCGCGCTGGCGGAAAGGGCTTCAGCGGACGGGCGTATCTGACCTGCGGGTGCTGGCTCGGCAGCTGGTCGCGTTCCTCTTGCCGTCGGCGTGGAATGGCTGTCCCCGCGGTTGGTAGCCGATGTGCCCTTGCCGTATCGCTTCAGACGACGTTGATGGCTCACTCCTCTGCGCAGCCCGGCGTTGCGGTTGACCAGGCGAGTCGCCGAGTTGCAGCGGCACCTGGTGGCATGGGCCATTCTCGGGAGCCTGTCAGATGGTCATCCAGACTGAACTCTGTCTTTCCCTGACGCCTGGGGTCGCCAATCGACTGGCCAGGCATCCCCTGCTCAGCGACGCGACCGCTGTCCGCGAACGCATTGTCGACCTCTGTTACGACACGCCGGACCTTCGCTTGCGGCGCGAGCAGGTCCTTGTCCTATGTCGCAAGATTGGGGCCCGTTGCCTGGCCTCGGTGAGCAGGGCTGTACTGACGGATTTCGCTGCTCCGAAATGCGCCTGCCCTGCGCACTGGGAGATCGCCAGAGAGGCTGACGAGCCCGCCAGATTCGACTTCTCGCCGGTGACGGAAAGGCGCTTGCGCCAGTGGCTGCAGTCGCTGCACGCCGACTTGCAGGTGACCTTCACGACCAGCTTTACCCGCAACGCCTGGCTGCTTCGACCGCACGAAGGCGTGCGCATCGAGCTGATGCTCGACCGTGGCTGGATAATCTGTCTCGGGCGACGACAGGCGTTATGCGAGATTGGACTCAAGCTCGTTTCGGGATCGCCGAAAGACCTGTTTTCTCTTGCCAGCGAGTTGCAGACGGACTTCTCGCTGCACCCGGAAGCGATCGCCAGGAGTCGAGCGGAGCTACCGCGTTCTCGCCGACGAGTCGCTGCCGGCGGTCAAGTCGTCTCCAGTCCGGATCGACGCCGGTACGTCCGCCACGGTCTACTTTCGGCGCATCGCGCTGGCCTGCCTGAGGCATCTGCAGAGCAATGAGCAGGGCCTGCGCCAAGGCGACGATGCCGGAGTTCGTGCATCAGGCGCGCGCGGCGATTCGTCGTCTGCGTTCGGCGATTCGAATCTGGCGGCCACTGCTTCCGAAGGATTTCGTGAGCCGTTTCGATCCACGCTGGCGGACGCTCGCTCGAACAACTCGCCGAGGCGCGTCACTGGGAGGTTTTTCTGACCGCGACCCTGCCGACGATCGCTGCGGATTTACCGGAGGGCGTGGCCAGCGCTCGCCTGGCGAACTACGCTCAACGGCGATCGGTGATCAACCGCGAGGCCGTGCGCAGCACGCTCCAGTCCGACGACTACTCGCGCTTGCTGCTCGGATTCACCGCTGCCGTGCTGGCGCTTCCCGAACGCGACGCGGCCTGCCTGGAAGCTCGTGCGCGGGCATTGCTCGACACCAGCGCCGCCGAATCGGGCCGGCTGGCGGCGCAGCTTCTTGCCGGCGATGACTCTGCCGCTGATCGTCTGCGAGCTGCGTACAAACGACTGCGTTACGCCCTGGAATTCTTCGCACCAATGTTTGCCGATCAATCTCGACGGGACGGTCGGGTCGCGGCCAATGGCCTGCCGGAACTGCTCGCGCGACTGAACGAACTGGCCCGTGCCGTTCACCTGACCGAGGAGGCGCTTCCCGGCGAGCCAGGCGAAGCCATCCGGGACGGCCTTGAACGGCGCAGGAAAGCGCTGTTGGCAGAGCTTCGCGCCGGGCCTTCGGCGTGATTTCTGCCGTTCGCTCGTGCCGTCGCGATGCGGTCGATGACCAGGGGGTGCTGCCGCGCCCGGGCGCCAGGGTGTAACACTTTGCCACTTTGGGCAAAGCGCGCGAGAACCCTGAAGCGGACGGAATTGATTGACTAATCGCCATTCTTATTAGCCTTCCCCGGCGATGCGCCTGCTTTTTTGTTACACCCCGGAATGCGCTTTTCCTGGCGCGGTCGTCGGCCGCCAGGTGTCTGATTGGGTTCGAAAACCGAGAGAACGTTGGTGCCTGGCACGATATGTGCGTTAAGGCTCTGCGAGAAACGCTCTGCCGCGTTTGTTCGCGCCCGGCCCGGGAGTCTGCCGATAAAGGCGCGAGCGGGCGATCCGCCAGGGAAAGAATCAAGGCAGCCGGTTCGCTGGCCATTGAACAGCACTCTCGGGAACTGCGGTAACGCAGTGGTCGGGCGGCGAACCATTCGCCCTTCGCTTTTCGCGCTCGGCGTTGATCGGAAAGATGACCTGGAGCATCAGGCAACGAAGCCGCCTGGCGGCCTAATTTTTAACGCGAGCATTTCCCCTCTCGCCAAAGGAGAAAGTAATGGACAAGAGCAAGCTGCGTCTTTTTCACACCACCAAAGAAGTGGAAACGCACTTCGACTCATTTCTGGATACCGTTTCCCAAGGCGGCATCTCGTTCCGCTCCGGTCTGAACGCGTACCTGGAGTCGGCAGGGAATGGCGACATGGCCGCCAAGCTCAAGCAAATCAACGACCTGGAGCATAAAGGCGACGAGTTGCGGCGGCAGGTCGAGCATGAACTCTATACCCTGGCGTTGATCCCCGACTTTCGCGGCGACGTGTTGAGTCTGCTGGAGGACCTGGACGGCCTACTCAATGTCATGGAAGACACGATGGGCTCGCTCGACATCGAAAGGCCCGCTTTTCCGCAGGAGCTGCATGCTGACCTCCGGAAACTGGCCGAAAGCGTCGGCATGGCCGTCGAGACTGCGGTGATGGCGTCCCGGGCTTTCCTGCGGGACATCCAGTCGGTTCGCGACCACCTGCACAAGGTGATGTTCTACGAAAAAGAAGCGGACGGCCAATCGGACAAGCTGAAGCGCGCCATCTTCGCTTCTTCCCTGCCACTGGCCGAAAAGTTGCACCTGCGCCGCTTTGTTGACCAAATCGACCATATTGCAGACGAAGCCGAGGACGTCGCCGACTGGCTGGCGATCTACACCATCAAGCGTTTGGACTAAGACCAGGGAGACACCCAGACTATGGATCCTACGATATTCCTCTATCTGTCCAGCGGCTTGTTCCTGGGCTGGTCGCTGGGAGCGAACGATGCTGCCAACGTCTTCGGCACAGCGGTCGCTTCGCGAATGGTCAAGTTCACCACCGCGGCGATCATCCTGACGATTGGCGTGATTCTCGGTGCAATCGTCAGTGGCGCGGGTGCGGCGCACACCTTGTCGAAACTCGGGTCGATCAACGCGTTGGGTGGCGCCTTCATGGTCGCCTTTTCCGCTGCCGCGGTCGTCGCCTGGATGACCATCGTCGGTCTGCCGGTGTCGACGACCCAGGCGGTCGTCGGAGCGATCATCGGCTGGAACCTGTTCACCGGTTCGGTCACCGACTACAGCGTCTTCAAGACCATTTGCGCCACCTGGATTGCCAGCCCGGTGCTCACCGGCTTCTTCAGCTACTTCATTTACAAAGGGGTGATGAAGCTGCTCGAGAAATCGCGCATTCACATCATCCGTCTCGATGCCTTGACCCGCATCGGCCTGGTCATCGCCGGCGCGCTGGGCTCCTACTCGCTGGGCGCCAACAACATCGCCAACGTGATGGGCGTCTTCATTGGCGCCAATCCGTTCCAGGATTTCCACGCCGGCGTGTTCGAGTTCTCCGGCCTGCAGCAGTTGTTTCTGCTCGGTGGCCTGGCAATTTCGGTGGGCGTCTTCAGCTATGCCAAGAGGGTGATGTTAACCGTGGGAACGTCAATTGCCCCGCTGACGCCGGTCGGCGCCTTTGTGGTGATCATCGCCACCTCCCTGGTGCTCTTCCTCTTCGCGTCGGAAGGCCTGGAATATGCCTTGGCGTCGATAGGTTTGCCGACGATTCCTCTGGTGCCGGTATCGAGTTCGCAGGCGGTCGTCGGTGGCGTCATCGGCATCGGGCTGATCAAGAACGCTCGCAACATCAAGTGGAGCGTCGTCGGGCGTATCGTCGTGGCCTGGGTTCAGACGCCGCTCGTGGCGGCGCTGGTTTGCTACGTTTTCCTCTTCTTTCTGCAGAACGTTTTCGGGCAGACGGTCTACAACCCTTCGCAGTATCGTCTGGCCAAAGACGTACTCGTCCATCGCGGCGATGCCGAGGACGCCAAGGCGCTTGCCGACGTGATTGGCAAGAGCTTCCCGACCTCGGGCCAGCTGAAGAGCGCCATCGACAAGGCGTTGCCAGATCTCGACGCGAAGACCGTGCTGCAGCTTGTCGACGACTCGCTGGTCGAAGAAATCACCGTCGATCCGGCCAAATTCAAGGTCCTGGAAAAACTGAACGTGATTGAAGCGGAGCGCCTGGACGCCTTGCGCACGCTGAGCGGCAAGACCTTCACCTACCGCTGGCAACTGATCGAGGCCCTTGCCAACCAGACGCCGGAGTGGAAGCTCAAGGAAAAAACCGTCCTCAACAAGCCGTACAACAAGGAAATCCAGAAGGACCTCGACCTGGTGATGGATGCCTACGTTGCCAAAATGAAGTAGATGGCGTTGGCGGACAAGAGAAAATGAGCGGTCTTGCCGTGGTGCCTGCCGTCACGCCAGTCAATCGGCAGACGGCGGTCGGGAATAAGCCAGCACTGGCGGGGCTTGCCGTGCTTGCGCGCGACGGCGTGACCTCGCTGCTGTCCCCGGAGTGGTGCGCGCCGGTCGCCTGGAGTCACGAAGGGTACCGCTACGACGTGCCTGAAGCGCCGGACGAGTCGCCGGAGCGCAGGCGCCAACGTGAAACCGCCCGGCAGCTGGTGCGGCGCTCGCGGCAGAACGGTTTGCCCTTCTCTTTCGTTTCTGTCGCTGGCGGTTACGGCCACCTGCCGTGGCTTCCGCATGCGTTGGCTAGCGAAGGCGAAACCTTTCTGCTCGAGCGGCATCCGGATCACGCCGTCTATCTCGACGATCCGACGCTGGCCGTTGCGGCTGCCCGCTTGCCGATGGTGCGCGCGTCGCTGCGCTTGCGCACCAGCGCAGCACCCACGTCGCTGATCGCCTGGACGTCCGTTCAACCGGCGGCGCAATGGCGCCGGCTGTTGATCGCGGATGCAGGGGAGGGCAGGTGCAAGCTGCGGGCCGATTATCTGACCGGGCGAGTCTGGGTCTGGGACGGAAAATCGCCTTCAGCTTGCTGCTGGCACCTCCTCGTGTGCAGGGAGATGGATGGCGAGACGCTCAGGTTCTGCTTGTCCAATGCCAGGCCTGACGCCTCCTTGCGTGATCTGGCAGAAATGCGGGCGCAGGCGATTTCGCCGAACGCTGTCGCGACCGGGTCAAGAGCACGTGTCAACTGGCTGTGGTGATCACCAAGAGCATGTTTTTTGCGTTTCCCGGGGAGCGTTCTTCGGCGTTGCCGTAGTGCCTGCTGGCGATCGATCGTCGCTTGCTAAGGACACGGACTTGTCTTGCGACCATCCTCGGTTTGCTGGCCGGGTGATGACCTATTTTGCGATCGCCTAAACGGTCGACCACGCCCTGCTGGTGACGGAAGCTAAGCGCTTGCCAAGGCGCTGGCGTTACGGCTGCGCTATTCCGACAAGGAACCGATGGCCATGCAGGACTAGCTGCCGTCGGGTGAGCAGTAGAGAGTTCACCTGCCGCAGGTGCTGCGTCGCTGTGTGCCGGGGCGCATCCTTAATTGTCCTCCACCGCGCGGGCGCAGGGGCGCCAGCCAGTCGCCGGCGGGGCGGCGGGGCGGCGGGCACGCCGGGGATGGCGGAACGAGCTTAAGCAAAACGCATGCTTGCAGCCGCGTCCGGCAACGCGCCTGTCCTGCGGAAATCCACAATGGCTGTGGCCACGCTGTTCGGTCAGAATCTTCAAGGAAACACAGGGGGCCAAGCACATCTGCCTTGTCGAGGAAGCTCTTCCTTCCCTTGCGGGCAGCCGCCGGCAAGGGCATGCGGCGACGCTTTCGAGAGCGGTGTAAAAGCTGCTTGCCGGCGGGCTGAGCGCCACAGCCGGCGTCGAGTGAGGATTTGCAGGCCGCCGGTGCTTGCCTTCGCGCCAGCGAACTGATTATCCTTTGCGCCGCAGGCACCAGCGCTTGTGGTAGTGAAGAACGAGACATTCACACGCAGTAACTTTCCTTAGGGAAGCGCTGATCAATTAGCTGCCGATGCGTTACCTAGCCGCGCGGCAGCGGTTTTTTTTTTTGCATCCCGCCGCGATTTTTGTCAAACAGCCCGAAATTCCGCGGTTTTCTACCCTTTTCGGCCCACTCCCGGGCCTTTCGTCCGATTCAAGACGCAACTTGGCTGCTAAGCGCCAATAGCTTTCGCTTCGCAATCATCAGATTGGCCAAAGCGAACAGCGTGTGCAGTTGTGCGGTGTTCTTTTCCAGCCCCTTGTAGCGCACTTTCTTGTAGTGGAAGAGGTTCTTCACGATATGGAAAGGATGCTCGACCTTGGACCGGATGCTGGCTTTCAGCGATTCCAGTTTGCGCAGTAGCTGACCAAACCCGCTCTCTTCCGAGACGGCTTTGAGCTTGCCGCGTTTCATGGCGATCTGCCAGTTGACGTCCCGGTCCTTCAGTTCTTCTCGTTTGTCGGCGCCGATATAGCCCGCATCCAGGAAGACGTCCTTCTCTTCGCCGTGCAGCAAATGCTTGGTCTGCGTCACGTCCGCCTCGTTTGCCGCGGTGCCGACGACGGTGTGCACCAGCCCGCTCTCGGCATCGACGCCAATATGGGCCTTCATGCCGAAGTACCACTGGTTGCCTTTCTTGGTCTGGTGCATGTCGGGATCACGGGCATTCGCTTTGTTCTTGACCGATGGCGGGGCGGCGATGATCGTGGCGTCGACGATGGTGCCTTCGCGCATCATCAGGCCCGCAGCGCCCAGCGTCCCGTTGACCACGTCGAACAGCTTCTTCGTCAGACCATGCTGCTCCAGCAGGTGCCGGAACTGCAGCACGGTGGTCGAATCCGGAGCAGCCTCTCTGGAGAGGTCGATTCCGACGAATTTCTGTAGCGCCTGACTGTCGGTGATGGCGTCTTCAACGCCTTCGTCCGAGAAACCGTTCCACTGCTGTACGAAGTACATTCGCAGCATCCGCTCCAGCCCGACCGGCGGTCGGCCTCGCTCGCCCTTCGGGTAATGCGGTTCGACCACCGCGAACACTTCTGCCCACGGCATGACCCGTTCCATCTCGTCAAGAAACACCTCGCGTCGCGTCCGTCGCTTCTTACGTTGAAACTCGGCCTGGGAAAAACTGATCTGCTTCATCGGGGTGGCTCGCGCAGGATTGATCGGCTAATTATACCATAGGTATATACGGCGATTAAATCAGCGTTTCCTTAGGAGGAGATCGCATGAAGCATATGAAGAAGATCAGCGTCGCCCTGACAGCCCTTGCCATGGCTTTTGCCGCCACGTCGGCATTGGCGAAATGTGAAAAGGGTGAAGTTGTTGCCAAACTCAGCCACGTGACGGGTGGATCGACGCATCCCAAGGTGGTCGCGTCCAACCGCCTGGCAGAACGTGTCAACAAGGAAATGAAGGGCAAGCTGTGCATCGAGGTATATCCCAACAGCACCTTGTTCGGCGACAGCAAGGAGCTGGAGGCGCTGCTGGTCGGCGACGTGCAGTTGCTGGCCCCTTCGCTGTCGAAGTTCGGGTCCTACACCCCGAAACTTGGCGTCTTCGATCTGCCCTTCATCTTTGTTGATATTGACCAGGCGATCCGCTTCACCAACTCGCCCGAGGGCAAGAAGCTTCTCAAGTCGATGGAAGGTGTCGGCTTCGTCGGTCTCGGTTACTGGATGTCGGGAATGAAGTATTTCTCGGCGAACAAGCCGCTGATCGCGCCCACCGATGCCAAAGGCATGAAGTTCCGCGTGCAGACCTCTGACGTGGCCAAGGCGATGATCGAAGCGATGGGTGCCTCGCCACAGCCAATGGCCTTCGCCGAAGTCTATGGCGCGCTGCAGACCGGTGTTGTCGACGGTCAGGAAAACACTTGGTCGAACATCTATACGCAGAAGTTCTTCGAGGTTCAGAACAGCACGACGGAAACCAACCATCAGCTGCTGGCTTATATGTTGATGACTTCCGCGGAATGGCTCAACAGCCTGAAACCGGCTGTTCGCGACCAGTTCCTGAAGATCGTCGACGAGGTCTCCAACGAAACCAACCAGCAAGTCAAGGCGGACGAAGCGGCCAACCGCGAGAACATCATCAAGGCCGGCGGAAAGGTCAACAAGCTGACTCCCGAGCAACGCAAGAAGTGGGTGGAGGCTATGACGCCGGTGTGGAAGAAGTTCGAGAAAGAGATTGGTGCAGACACAATCAAGGCTGCGGCCGGCTCATAACTCGCCAGATCGAAAAGGGCCAGTCTCAATCTGGCCCTTTTCGTTGAGCCCGCGATAACAATCGTCGTCAATCGCAGCGCTGGTTTCACCGGGTTATTCGCTCGGCGCGGCAGTGTCGAGCAGGCTCGAATCGTTTCGACTGATGGTTATTTTCTTGGAACATGAGTGGGGGTGTTTGCCATGGGAGCTTACTGGTTCCACGGTATCTTAGTTATTTTCTTGGTGATCCTCTGGGCGCTCGAAAAAAAGTTTCCGAAAGCGATGGCCAGCGCAGAGGAGTCACTTCTTGTTTTGGTGATCACCTCGATTATGGCGGTCTCTTTCTTCCAGGTGATTGCCCGCTACGGATTCAATACCGGCTGGTCCGCGGCGCTGGAATTCAATACGACAATGTTTTCCTGGCTGATCCTTCTGGGTATGGGTTATGGCCTGAGAACCAGCCTGCACCTGGGAGTCGACATCATCATCAAGGCCGTGCCCGCACCGATGACCAAAGCACTGTCATTGTTCGGCGCAGCGTGTTGCATGCTTTATGGCCTGGTATTGCTCGATTCGTCCTGGGTTGCATTGCTCGGCGTCGATACCAAGGGCGGCGCCATCGACTACTGGCTGAAAATGTACAAGATTGGCATTGGCTCGGAAGAGCTTCATTATCCGGGATTCATACAGGACGCCTTTGGTATCCAGTCGCGGATCCATCGCTGGCTGCTGTTGCTGATTCTGCCGCTGGGCCTGGCGCTGATGGCCTTCCGGTCCTTTCAGGCTTTTGTCGATATCGCAACCGGTCGCCGTAAACTTCTCATCAGCGGCCATGAAGCAGAAGACATGGTCGAAGAGAACAAGCACATCTTGAAAGACTAAACGACTAAGGATCCTAGGATGAACTCTCTCTTTCTTTTTGCGATGGTGCTTGCGCTGCTCTTTATCGGCGTCCCGGTGGGCGTTGCCCTGGGACTGTCGTCGATTCTTTTCGTTGCTTTCTTTTCGCATGACTCGCTGTCGTCGGTGGCCATTCAGCTTTTTGGCGCCGGGCAGAACTACACGCTGCTGGCGATTCCCTTCTTCATCCTGGCCTCGGCGTTCATGTCCACAGGGGGGGTGGCGAAGCGACTGATCAACTTCGCCATCGCCAGCGTCGGCCATTTCCAGGGTGGCCTGGCCATGGCATCGGTCCTGGCCTGCATGATGTTTGCGGCGCTGTCGGGGTCATCTCCTGCAACCGTGGTGGCGATCGGTACGATCGCCATCGCCGGCATGCGTCAGGTGGGCTATTCGAAGGAGTTCGCGGCGGGCATCATCTGCAACGCCGGTACGCTGGGTATTCTGATTCCGCCGTCGATCGTGATGGTGGTCTACGCGGCTGCCACAGACGTTTCTGTCGGACGGATGTTCCTGGCTGGCGTCATTCCCGGATTGTTGGCGGGTCTGATGCTGATGTTGGCGATCTACGTTGTCGCCCGGATCAAGGGTTTGCCAAGCGAGGAATGGCGTGGTTTCGGCGCGATCCTGGAGGGTGCGAAGGAAGCGGGCTGGGGCCTTTTTCTGGTGGTGATCATCATGGGCGGCATCTATGGCGGTGTGTTTACGCCGACCGAAGCCGCTGTCGTCGCCGCTGTATACTCGATCCTCGTCGCGTTGTTTGTCTACCGTGACATGGGGCCTCTGAAGGAAACGCCCTGGGTTGCGTCCACGGACAGCCATGCCGCGCGCATCGGTTTCAACGCCGGTGTCTACGCCGTGTCATTCTTCATGGTCTGGATGATCCTGTCTTTCTTTGCCACCGACGGAATGGAAGCCACCGGAAAGATCCGCGCGTACTGGGGGCTGGGAATGTCGCTCGCCATTTTCGTGGGCTACCTGTTCAAGGCTGGACGTGAGCATGGATCCGTCCAGCAGTGCTTCGTGGGTGGCCTCGGGATCTGGCGTCGGAACCTGGTCGTGCTGGCCAAGAACTTTTTCCCGGCGCTGTTTGGCACCGAGTCGCGGGCGACGATCCTGCACGCGACGCGGACCACGGTGATGTTGATGTTCATCATCGCCAACGCCATGTTGTTTGCGCATACACTGTCGGCGGAACGCATTCCGCAGGACATCACCGAATGGATGCTGCAGGCGGGTTTCACGTGGTTCACCTTCCTCATCGCGGTCAACATTCTGTTGCTCATCGGGGGTCAGTTCATGGAGCCCTCGGGTCTGCTGGTGATCGTCGCGCCGGTGGTCTTTCCGATTGCCATGGAACTGGGAGTTGATCCGATCCACCTGGGCATCATCATGGTCGTCAACATGGAGATCGGCATGATTACGCCGCCGATCGGGCTGAACCTCTTCGTCACCTCCGGTATTACCAACATGAGCCTGGCGACCGTGGTGAAGGCGGCGATGCCCTTTGTCGGCGTCCTGATGATCTTCTTGATCATCGTGACCTATGTGCCGTGGCTGTCGACGGCGTTGCCTTACGCCCTGATGGGACCGGAACTGGTCATCAAGTAGGCAAGTCAGCAAAGTAGCATCGGGGCGCAGGCAAAAGCTCGCAGCGTCCAAATGCAGCATCCGTCCGCCGCTGATCTCCCGGGAGGTCAGCGGCGGTATCCTTTTTGCGGCGGCTTGCCACGAGACTTGTCGCTGGTGGCCGCCCTCGGTTTGCGTGGCGGCAGTGGGCCAGCCGTACAGTGGCTCGCTCGTGCGGCTCCGCTCTGGTGGCCGCCATGGGTACAATCTGCGCATGACTCCCCCCTATTGGCAGCAAGCGTCGGCCGCCCTGGCGCTCTGCGATCCCGTCCTGGCCACCCTTGTCGAGCGTTTTTCGGGGACCGCGCTGGCGTCACGCGGGGACCCCTTCGCGACGCTCGTCCGTTCGATCGTCGGCCAGCAGATCTCCGTGAAAGCAGCCGACAGCGTCTGGGCGCGCTGCTTGGCGGCTGTGCCCGAGGTCACGCCTGCCGGCGTTCTGGAGAGCGGACCTGAAACCCTGCGTGCTTGCGGTCTGTCGGCACGCAAGGTCGAATACGTGCTTGACCTCGCGCGCCATTTCGACGATGGCCAGATTCAGGTGCAGCACTGGTCGTCGCTGAGTGATGCCGAGATCATTGGCGAGTTGACCGCGGTGCGCGGCGTCGGCGTGTGGACGGCGGAAATGTTCCTGATCTTCAATCAGCTGCGTCCCGATATCTTCCCGCTCGACGACATTGGCCTGCAGAAGGCGGTGGCCCTGCACTACTGCCATGGCGAGCGCCCCGGGCGTCGTTTCCTGTTGGAGCAAGGTGAACGCTGGCGTCCCTGGCGTTCGGTGGCGACCTGGTACCTTTGGCGCAGCCTCGACCCGTTGCCCGTCGAGTACTGAGTTTGCCGAGTTCCTTGTTTGGAGCAAAGCCCGGCACGGTGTTTCCGGTAGAATAACGGGTTATTGAAAACCAGCATGCTTACAGATACGGTTGGGCCTGATGAAAACCAGTTTCCTCGACTTCGAACAACCGATCGCCGATCTCGAAGGCAAGATTGAAGCCCTGCGCTTTGCGCAGGACGATTCGGCGGTCGATATCTCGGACGAAATCGGCCGCCTGGAGAAGAAGAGCCAGGCCCTGACCAAGGATACCTACGCCAAACTATCGGCCTGGCAGGTGTCGCAGGTGGCACGCCACCCGCAACGCCCTTACACGCTGGATTATCTTTCGCTGATCTTCACCGACTTCGAGGAACTGCACGGCGATCGCGCCTTTGCTGACGACCATGCGATCGTCGGCGGGTTGGCCCGCTTCAACGGTGAGCCGGTGATGGTGATTGGTCACCAGAAGGGGCGTGACACCAAGGAGAAGATCTTCCGCAACTTCGGCATGCCGCGTCCGGAAGGTTATCGCAAGGCATTGCGCCTGATGCGACTGGCCGAGAAGTTTCGTATCCCGGTATTGACCTTCATCGATACGCCTGGCGCCTACCCGGGTATCGACGCTGAAGAGCGCGGACAGTCCGAGGCGATCGGCCGCAATCTCTACGTGATGGCCGAGCTGAAAGTGCCGATCATCGTCACAGTCATTGGGGAAGGTGGCTCGGGCGGTGCGCTGGCCATCGGGGTCGGCGACGTCGTGCAGATGCTGCAGTACTCGACCTACTCGGTGATTTCTCCCGAGGGGTGCGCGACGATTCTCTGGAAGAGCGCCGAAAAGGCAAGCACGGCGGCAGAAATCATGGGCATCACTGCTCCCCGCCTGCAGGCGCTGGGTTTGATCGACAGCATCGTCGAAGAACCGACCGGTGGTGCGCATCGCGCTCATCAGGCGATGGGGAGAAGCCTCAAGGAGGCCTTGCAGGATGCCTTGCACAAACTGGCGTCGGTGCCTACACGCGATTTGCTCAAGACGCGCCTTGAGCGCTTGATGGCCTATGGCCGGGTCAAAGAACCGACACGCCGCTGAGGCAAGCCAGGAGGAAGCTGCAGCGCCGATTCTGCACACGCTTTCGGCGTTTCTGGAGGCGCGACTGCTGCCTGGGGCCCGCCTGTGCGTCGGGTTTTCCGGTGGAGTCGACTCGGTTGTCCTGCTGCACGCGCTCGACTGCCTGCGTCGCTCCGGATTGTCGATCGATCTCTCGGCGACCCACGTTCATCACGGTCTGAGCAGCAACGCCGATGCCTGGTCTGGCTTCTGTCGCGACTTCTGTCGCGACCACGCCGTACCGCTCGAAATTACGCGCGTCGAAGTGCCGCGTACCAGCGCCGAGGGACTGGAGGCGGCGGCACGGCGCCTGCGTCATGCGGCGTTTTCTGCGTCTCCTGCCGACTGGTTGGCGCTGGCGCATCATCGTGACGACCAGGCCGAGACGGTTCTCTTCCGGTTGCTGCGTGGGGCGGGCGTTGCCGGTGCTGCCGGCATGCCCGCCGAGCGGCCTCAGCCCGGCGGGCCACGTCTGATTCGCCCGCTGCTCGACGTGTCGCGGTCGCAGATCATGCGCTATGCGGAGACGCATTCTCTGGCCTGGGTCGAGGACGAGAGCAACGCCGATTCTCACTATCGCCGCAACCACCTGCGGCGCGAAGTCATGCCGCGCCTTGAGGGGCATTTTCCCGGCGCGGTTCGGGCGCTTGCGCGTGCCGCGCGCCATTTCGCCGAGGCGGCAGAGCTTGTCGAGGAGTTGGCGAAGGCCGATCGGGCGACTATGGCGGGTGATGGCGGGCGCATCGATGTGGCGCGTTTCAACGCACTGTCCCCGGCGCGGGCGCGTAACCTGTTGCGCTCGGAGTTGCGGGCGAATGGTTTTCGTGCCCCCGACGCACGCTGGCTTGATGAGGCGCTACGGCAGTTGAAGACGGCAGGGGCCGCCGCGCAGACCTGTATCGCGACCGCGGACGGCGAGGTGCATGTCTATCGCGGCGAGTTGTACGCCTTGGCTCAGCGCCCGGCCGCTGCAAGTCTTGCGCTGAGCTGGAATGGCGAGTCGGCGTTGCCGTGGGGCGAGGGCCGGGTGCGCTTTGTTGAGCGCACGGGAAAAGGCATCACTCGCCGCATGCTTGCCGGTGCTCGGGTTTTTCTCCGGGTCAGGCAAGGCGGTGAGCGCTTGCGGCCTGACGCACGGCGGCCGGCAAGGACCTTGCGCAACCTCTTGCAGGAAGCTGCCGTACCCCCCTGGGAGCGGGCTCGCTTGCCACTGCTGTGGTGTGGCGAGCGACTGGCGTGGGTTGGCGGGCTTGGCGTTGATGCCGCCTTCGCCTGCGCCCCAGGTGAGCAGGGTGTCGAGCTGCTGTGGGAGACAGGTGACGGTCGTCCGCTTGCTGGCTACGCCCGGTTGGGGAAGCAGGCTGCCGGCACTACCACGCCATGATCGTTGTTCTGCTCAGCGCTTGCCGGCCAGCAGCTGCGCGAGCTCGACGGCCGTCCGCACCCCCATTTTCTCGAACAGATTGGCGCGATGTACTTCGACCGTGCGCATGCTGATCTGCAGTTCGTCGGCGATCACCTTGTTGAGGGTGCCGGCGAGAACCAGTTCCATGACCTGCTTTTCGCGCGTCGTGAGTCGGCTCGTCAAGCTGCTGACCGAAACGGCATCGGAGGCGGCGAGGCGCTGGTGTTCATCGAGCTGCAGGGCCTCAATGACGCGATTGACCAGCTCGTTGTCGTTGCAGGGCTTTTCGACGAAGTCGAAAGCGCCTTGCTTGAGGGCAGAGACGGCCATTGGCACGTCGCCGTGGCCGGTCAGAAAGATCACCGGCAGCGTGCTGCCACGCTCGCACAAGACGTCAAAAAGCTCGGGGCCACTCATCCCGTCCATGCGGATGTCGAGGAGAATGCAGCCAGCAAGCGTGGGTTCCCACGCGGCCAGGAAGTCTTCAGCCGAGGGGTAGCTCCGGCAGGGAACACCGCGTGACTCGAGCAGCCAGCCGAGTGAGTCACGGATGGCGTCGTCGTCGTCGACGAGGTAGGCATGTGGGGTCATTGCTGGACAATCGGAAGGGTGATGATGAAAATCGAGCCGCCATCCGGGTTGGCTTCAACCCACAGGCGGCCGTGGTGGACCTCGATGATCGAGCGGCAGATGTTCAGGCCCATGCCCATGCCCTCGGCCTTGGTCGAGAAAAGGGGGGTGAATAGCTTTTCTTCGACCTCGGGTGGAATGCCGGGACCGCGATCGACGACCCGGATCTCCATTTGCTGTCTGTCGAGCTGGCTGAGCTTGACGGTCAGCCGGCGCTGCTCGGATGGCGTGTGGCGCATCGCTTCGATGCCGTTGCGCATCAAATTGAGCAGCACCTGTTCGAGCATCACGGGGTCGGCCAGGAGTTCGGGGCGCATGCCCTGAATCTCGCGGACGATACGCACGCCGCGTGCCTTGGCTGCTCCTTCGATGAAGCCGATGCTGTCATCGATCACTTCGGCGAGGTCGCAGGGCACTCGCTTGGGTTCACTCTTGCGCACGAAGTCGTGTACCCGCCGGATGATGTGGCCGGCACGTTGCGCCTGGACGGCGAGCTTTTCGAGTGCTTCCTTGAGCTGTTCAGCGCTGAAGTTGCCTGACTCCAGCTTGTTCAGGCAGCCAGTGTTGTAGCTGGTGATCGCTGCCAGCGGCTGATTGAGTTCGTGCGCCAGGGTCGAAGCCATTTCGCCCATGGTCACCAGCCGTGCCGTGACCTGCAGTTTCTCCTGCTGTTGCTGGGCGAGTTCCTCGGCGTGTTTGCGGGCGGTGACGTCGATGATCGACGCCATCCAGCCCGTTTGCTCGCCGTCCGCGTCAATCAGAGGCGCTTCGTAGACGAGGGCGTCGAAGCGGCTGCCATTCTTGTGCATCAAGCGGATTTCGAACCCCTCGTGCGGGGCCTTGCCTTCGCGAACGTCGTTATGCAGTTGCAGCGTTCTTTCCATTTCTTCTGGTGCCCAGTAGGGCATTGGTGGCGCCAGGCCGATTAGCTCGTCGGCACTGAAGCCGACCATCTGCAGGAAAGCCGGGTTGACGTAACTTACCCGGCCTTCCATGTCGCGCGCGCGCATGCCAACCATCAACGAGTCTTCCATCGCCTTGCGGAAGGCGTACTCCGAGCGCAGCGCCTGTTCGGCGTCGATCCGCCTCTGGATCAAACCGCGTACAGCCCACAAACTCCAGAAAACGGCTGCTGCAAGAACTACGATCAGCGCGGCGATCAGCGTTTGCGCAAGATTGCCGGCAGCACGATAAGCGGTCACCTGCAGCACCATGCCGAA
The DNA here is from genome assembly GCF_907163215.1 of Candidatus Accumulibacter sp. ACC005. Lineage (NCBI taxonomy): Bacteria > Pseudomonadati > Pseudomonadota > Betaproteobacteria > Candidatus Accumulibacter > Candidatus Accumulibacter sp. ACC005. Next base: position 74,816 of record NZ_CAJQUB010000005.1, read on the forward strand.
ACCCGGAGGGTCGAAAATCACCGGGTAGCTGAGCGTTGTCGAGGCGGCATCGATCTTCGACTTGCTGGCCAGGAGATTGCCGTTGGCGTCGAGAACGCGTACTTGATACTTTGCAGCGAACCACCAGGGAACCTGCTGCTTGAGCAGGCGAGGCAGCGAGTAGACGGCGAGTAGTGTGCCGCGATGCTCGCCTTCGTCGAAGATGGGTACGTAGACTTCGAACTGCGCGACGTCGTCGACCCAGTAGGCATCGCTGTAGGTTGGCTTGCCAAGCTGGGCGAGTTCGATCGAGCGATTGACCGGGTCCTGGCCCGAAGCGTCCTTGCCGTGTCGTGGCAGGCTTCGCGTTGGCATGCCGTGCACGGCTTTGGCAGCGGCATCAAGCCAGAGCAGTTGCAGGAGTTCAGAGTTGTTCTTGAGGATGTGTCGTGCACGCAGAATGAAGAGCGCGTCTGGATCGGTTGTCCGGGTCAGATCGAGGGCCAGTTGCCGTAGCTGTTCGGAATTCCCCTCAAGGTGAAAACGGACGCTTTGCTCGAGCCAGAGGACGTCGGCGATAAGGGTCGAGCGCTGCTCGTCGATGTCGTTCTGGCGTAGCAGCCAGAGCAGGGCGATGAGCAGGATGAGAAGCAGACCCACCGCCCCTTTCAGAATCGAGAGATACCACTGCGACCAGTTCAGCGACGCCGGCCGGGGCAGCGCATTCTGGTGCAGGAGGGGGGCGTCTTTCATGGCGCTTCATCTTACGCAAGTTATCGCCCGCGGGGTGTGCATAAATCCCGGCATCCGGGGCAGACCGTACGCCCCGCAGGGGCTGCGTTGGCGACCGAGATCCCGCTTGTCGCGGTGTCGATCGCAGCTTCCCGAAGGGTATGGCCATACCCTGAATGGCGGCTCGCAAGCGCCGTCCTTCCTCGCTGCCGCGCGCTGTGGATTTCCACAATGTTCGCCGCCAGCAGTCTCTGTAATATGCGCCCTCGCAACCGGCTAATAATTTTGTTAACGAAACGTTTTGCACATGAAGGAGAGACCATGAAAGTTTCAAATTTGCTGTTCGGAATGCTCGCTTGCGCCCTCTCGGCGATGCCGCTGGCGGCCTTGGCCGAAGGACCGATCGTTATCAAATTCAGCCACGTCGTGGCCAACGATACGCCCAAGGGGTTGAGCGCAGAATTCTTCGCCAAGCGCGCCAGCGAACTGACCAAGGGCAAGGTCAAGGTCGAGGTGTATGGCAACTCGACCTTGTACAAGGACAAGGAGGAACTTGAAGCGCTGCAACTTGGCGCCGTGCAGATGCTTGCGCCGTCACTTGCCAAGTTCGGGCCGCTTGGCGTCAAGGAATTCGAAGTCTTCGACTTGCCGTACATCTTCGACAACTACGCCGATCTGCATAAGGTGACGCAGGGTGCGATCGGGAAGGGTCTGCTCGCCAAGCTGGAGCCAAAGGGTGTGACCGGCCTGGCGTTCTGGGACAACGGCTTCAAGTCGTTTTCGGCGAACACGCCAATCCTGATGCCGGAGGACCTGAAGGGCAAGAAGATGCGTATTCAGTCGTCCAAGGTGCTCGAAGCGCAGATGCGTGCACTGAAGGCGATTCCTCAGGTGATGGCCTTCTCCGAAGTCTATCAGGCGCTGCAGACCGGCGTTGTCGATGGGACCGAGAACCCGATGTCGAACCTCTTTACGCAGAAGTTCTTTGAAGTTCAGAAGCATTTGGCGATTACCGATCACGGTTACCTGGGTTACGCCGTGATCGTCAACAAGAAGTTCTGGGATGGCCTGCCGGCGGATGTTCGCGCGCAGCTCGAAACAGCCATGAAGGATGCAACCGAGTACGCCAACAAGGTCGCCAAGGAGCAGAACGACAAGGATCTGGAGGCGGTCAAAAAGAGCGGCAAGACGGCGGTGCACGTACCGACACCCGAACAGCGCAAAGCCTTCAAGAAGGCGCTTCTGCCGGTGCACGAAGAGATGGCCTCACGCATTGGAAAGGACCTTCTGCAGTCGGTCTACAAGGAAACAGGCTTCGATCCTAGCAAGCTCTAGGCGACGCGGATACTGGAGGGATAGCCCGTTGGGACGCCTGGTCCAGCGGGTTTTTTTCAGGCAGTCGGGGGACTTGCGAGTGAAAATACTTGATCACCTGGAGGAATGGCTGATCACCTTTCTCATGGGGGCGGCAACGACGATCATCTTTCTTTCGGTCGCGCATCGCTACGCGGCTGGTTACCAGATTCCGATCGTGCAGGACTGGCTGCTCTCGCTGAACTTCGGCTGGGCCCAGGAACTGTGCATCATCATGTTCGTGTGGATGGCCAAGTTCGGCGCGGCCTACGGTGTACGCACCGGTATCCACGTGGGTGTGGATGTGCTGATCAACAGCTTGAGCGAAGGAAGCCGCAGCAAGTTCATTGTCTTCGGGATGTTGTCCGGCGCGCTGTTTACCGGCGTGGTCGGCTCCCTCGGGGCGGCGTTCGTGTGGGACAACGGTGCCCACTACGCGATTTTTCAGTTTCTCGGCATGGACACCGCGGACATGTTCTCGGGGCCGACGACGCCCGATCTCGAGTGGCCCACCTGGGTTGTATACAGTGCCATTCCTCTGGGTTCGTCGCTGATGTGTTTCCGCTTTCTGCAGGTCGCAGTGAGTTTCCTCAAGACCGGCGAGCTGCCACACCACGACCACGGCCATGTTGACGGCCTCGAAGAAGAAGAGATTCCGGAGGAGGTGCAGACCCTTGCCGTGGAAGGCAAGCTGCATCCCCATGAGCGGACTCACGAGAAGCGGCATTCGGACGATCGCTCGGGCAACGGAGACCAGAAACCATGAACGCCATCATCATTTTCACGATTCTCCTGTGCCTGATGCTGACCGGCATGCCGATCTCGATTTCGCTCGGCCTGACGGTGCTCAGCTTCCTGTTCCTATTTACGCAAGTGCCCTTGGAAGCCGTCGCTCTCAAGCTGTTCACCGGGATCGAAAAGTTCGAGATCATGGCCATTCCGTTCTTTATCCTGGCCGGTAACTTCTTGACCCATGGCGGGGTGGCGCGACGAATGATCCGTTTCGCGACGAGCATGGTCGGACATTGGTTCGGCGGTCTCGGTCTGGCCGGCGTTCTCGCCTGCGCGCTGTTCGCGGCTGTCTCTGGCTCGTCGCCGGCGACCGTCGTGGCCATCGGCTCGATTCTGATGCCAGCCATGGTCAAGGCTGGTTTCCCGAAGAGATTCGGTGCCGGCGTCATCACCACGTCCGGGGCATTGGGCATTCTGATTCCCCCGTCGATCGTCATGGTCATGTATTCGGTCGCCACCAACACCTCGGTTGGCGCTCTGTTCATGGCCGGCGTGATTCCGGGTATCGCTCTGGCCATGGTCCTCGGTGGCGTGACCTGGTATCGGGCGAGGAGCAACAACTACCCGCGCATGGCCAGGGCATCTTTCGCCGAGCGCCTGAAGGCGTTCCGCGAGTCAGCCTGGGGTCTGCTGTTGATCGTCATCGTCATGGGCGGTATCTACAGCGGCATGTTCACGCCGACCGAGGCGGCGGCGATGAGCGCGGTTTATGCCTTCATAGTCGCCGTCTTTGTCTACAAGGATCTTTCGCTGAGTGACGTGCCGCGGGTCTTGCTCAACTCGGCCAATATGTCGGCGATGCTGCTCTACATTATCACCAACGCCGTGCTCTTCTCGTTCATCATGACCAACGAGAACATCCCGCAAACCCTCGCTGACTGGATGTTGGGTCACGGTCTGGGCGTGATCGCCTTCCTTCTGGCGGTCAACGTGATCCTGTTGCTGGCGGGCAACTTCATGGAGCCGTCGTCGATCGTGCTGATCTTTGCGCCGATCCTTTTCCCGGTCGCGATGAAGCTGGGAATTGATCCGGTGCACTTCGGGATTTTGATGGTGGTCAACATGGAAGTGGGCATGTGTCATCCGCCGGTCGGCCTCAACCTCTACGTTGCTTCGGGGATCACCAAGATGGGCATTACCGAGCTGACCATCGCGGTCTGGCCATGGCTGTTGTCGATGCTGGCTTTCCTTGTGCTGATCACCTATGTGCCGATCATCTCGACCTGGTTGCCGACGAGGCTGGGCATGATGTAAGTGAGGCAACGGCACTCGACGTCGGGTGCGGGCGCGCGTACAGGCAATCTGTACGCGCGCCATTTTCTTGATGGTGCTCCTTGTCATCGACCTCGCGGTGGTTGCTGGCGCTCGCAAGGGGTGTGGATCGCTGGTCGGCGATGGTCGTCGCGCTGCGCAAATCGTGGGCACGCGTGGCCAAGGCGGATGGCGGATTTCCACAATACTCAGCGCCCCTGCTTTTTGTCATGTTGACGTCGCCAGCAAGGTAATAGCCCGATTGCGGGACCGCTTCTGGAACGGAGGGACGACATGACATTTCGCGATCTGCTGTTTCGGTTGCTCGCTTGCTTGCTCTCGGCGGCGCCCTTTCCGGCGCAGGCGGAAAGCCCGATCGTTATCAAGTTCAGCCACGTCGTGGCTGAGGATACGCCGAAGGGCCTGGGCGCGGCGTTCTTTGCCAAGCGGGCCGCAGAGCTGACCAAAGGCCAAGTCAAGGTCGAGGTCTACCCCAACTCGACGCTGTACAAGGACAAGGAGGAACTCGAAGCGCTGCAACTCGGTGCCGTTCAGGTGGTGGCGCCGTCGCTGGCCAAGTTTGGCCTGCTGGGGGTCAGGGAGTTCGAGATCTACGACCTGCCGTACATCTTCGACAGCTATGAAGAGTTGCATAAGGTAACATTGGGGCCGATCGGCAAGAGTCTCTTCCGGAGGCTGGAGCCGAAGGGGATAAGGGGGCTGGCCTACTGGGATAACGGCTTCAAGTCCTTTTCAGCAAACACGCCGATCCACATGCCCGATGAGCTGAAGGGCAAGAAGATGCGCATTCAGCCGTCCAAAGTGCTCGAAGCGCAAATGCTGGCGCTTAATGCTATCCCGCGCGTGATGGCGTTTTCGGAAGTCTACCAAGCCTTGAAGATGGGCATTGTCGATGGCACGGAAAACCCGATTTCCAACCTTTACACGCAGAAGATGTTCGAGGTCCAGTCGCACCTGACGCTGACCGAGCACGGTTACCTGGGTTACGCGGTGATCGTTGACAAGAAATTCTGGGAGGCCTTACCGACGGACATTCGAGGCCAGCTCGAAATGGCGATGAAGGAGGCTACCGACTACACCAACAGGATCGCCAAGGAAAAGAACGACAGCGATCTCGAAGCGCTGCGCAGGAGCGGCAAGATCGAGATCCACGTGCCCACGCCGGAGCAGCGCCGTGCGTTCAAGAAGGTTCTCGTTCCAGTGCACAAGGAGATGGCGTCGCGTATCGGCGACGACCTTCTGCGGTCGGTTTACCGGGAGACCGGTTTCGATCCGGCGAAGCTCTAGAGCAAGCGTCGGAGGAGGTCGGAACCTGGCTCGTCGGTATTCCCCGCCCGGCCGGGCGTCACCGCGCTGAGCGCGGTGGTCGGCCGTGCCTCGTCTTGCTTCCCCTTTCATGGTCACCCTGGCGCGAAGGCTGCCATCATTCTCCGCCTGCGGAAGACGCTGCACGAACGTCGCGCACATCGCCTCGCTGCGCGGGCGGGAGCGGGCGGTAAAGGGGTGCCCGTGCCCGGCTTTTCGTTTCCCGCCAGTTCGGATTTGGACCCGGGTGTTGGTATAATGCGAGGTTGTGTTTCTAGCGATATGATTTGCTGTTGTTTTTATTGACCTATTTCCGTTTGGAGAATCATTCATGGGCATCGAACGTACTCTTTCCATCATCAAGCCAGACGCCGTCGCCAAGAACGTGATCGGCAAGATCTACTCCCGCTTTGAAACCAATGGCTTGACGGTAATTGCCGCCAAGATGGCCTGGCTGTCACCCCAGGAGGCGGGCGCCTTCTACGCGGTCCATAAGGAGCGTCCGTTCTTCAAGGATCTGGTCGCGTTCATGATCTCCGGACCGGTGATGGTGCAAGTGCTCGAAGGCGAGAGCGCGATTGCCAAGAATCGCGAGCTGATGGGCGCAACCGACCCGAAGAAGGCCGAGGCAGGAACGATTCGTGCCGATTTCGCCGAATCCATCGACGCCAACGCCGTGCATGGTTCCGATGGCGAAGAGACGGCGAAGAACGAAATCGCCTTCTTCTTCCCGGCGATGTCCGTCTATTCGGGCCGCTAGGTCGCGCTCCGCTGCTGGCAAGATGATCAATCTGCTCGATCTTGATGCCGCTGGCCTGACGGCCTTCTTCTCCGGGCACGGCGAAAAGCCTTTTCGTGCCCGGCAGGTGCTGCGCTGGATGCATCGTTTCGGGCAGGCTGATTTTGACGCCATGAGCGACATCGCCCGAAGCCTGCGCGAGAAGCTCAAGACGCTGGCCTTGGTGGCACCTCCGACGGTGGTTGCCGACCGCCTCGCCGAAGACGGTACGCGCAAGTTTCTCTTCGACGTGGGCGGCGGTAACGCCGTCGAGGCGGTGTTCATTCCCGAGGACGACCGCGGCACGCTGTGTGTCTCGACGCAGGCCGGCTGTGCGCTCGATTGTTCGTTCTGTTCTACCGGCAAGCAGGGTTTCAACCGCAACCTGACGGTGGCGGAGATCGTCGGTCAGCTGTGGCAGGTGCGCCATGCGCTTGGCGCTTACCAGCCGGCAGCAGCAGGTGTCGAGCGGGTGGTCAGCAACGTTGTGCTGATGGGCATGGGTGAGCCGCTGGCCAACCTCGACAATACCGTCATGGCCTTGCGTCTGCTCCTCGACGATAATGCCTATGGCCTGTCGCGCCGCCGGGTCACGGTTTCCACCTCGGGCCTGGTACCGGCGATGGACCGTTTGCGCGACGAGTGTCCAGTGGCCCTGGCGGTGTCCCTGCATGCGCCGAATGACCGCTTGCGCGATGAGTTGGTGCCGATCAACCGGAAATACCCCTTGCAAGAACTGATGGCGGCATGCCGACGTTACCTGGAAAAGGCGCCGCGTGATTTCGTCACCTTCGAGTATGTGATGCTGGACGGCATCAACGACTCCGAAGCGCACGCCCGCGAGGTGCTGGCGCTGACCCGGGACGTCTCCTGCAAGTTCAACCTGATCCCCTTCAACCCGTTTCCGGGTACGTCCTATCGCCGCTCGCCAGCGCCGCGGATACGCCGTTTCGCCGAGCTTCTGATGGCCTCGGGCGTGGTGACCACGACGCGCAAAACGCGCGGTGACGACATCGATGCCGCCTGCGGTCAGCTCGCCGGACAGGTTCTCGACCGCACGCAGCGCACGGCACGGCGCAGCTTCGTTGTCCACCAACAGCGTCAGGAGGCTTGTGGATGAGGCGAGCCGTCCTCGGGCTCATCGCCTTGTTGAGTGTGAGTGCCTGTTCGTCGGGACTCTTCTCGTCTTCGCCAGCCACGACGACGCAGAAGGCGGCTGAGGAGGAGCCGGACTCGCGACGTCCGACGCCGCCGCGCGACAAGCGCACGCGTGCCAAACTGCATACCGAGTTGGGCTCGCTCTATCTGCAGAAGCAGAACTATTCGGTGGCACTCGAAGAGCTGACCATGGCTATCGTCGTCGATCCGGACTACGCGCCGGCCCATGGTGCGCGCGGACTGGTGCTCTACAATATCCGCGAGATGGCGCTTGCCGACCGGGACTTTCAACAGGCCCTGAATCTTGACCCGAACGATCCCGAGCTGAACAATAACTATGGCTGGTTTCTCTGTCAGGTTGGCAGGGAGAGGGAAGCGATGCCGTACCTGCAACGAGCGATGAAGAACGCCTTGTACGAGACGCCGGATCGGGCCTATCTGAATGCGGGCGCCTGTCAGGTGAAGCTCGGCGATCTGGATGCCGCCGAGGGTTTCGTGCAGCACAGCCTGCTGATCCGGCCGAACAATGCGCAGGCGTTGCTGCAGCTCGCAGAAATCAATTACCGCCGCGGTCAGCTGGAGCTTGCCAGTCAGCAGCTTTCGGATCTGCTGCGCAAGGCGGAGCCAAATGCCGAGGCGCTCTGGTTGGTCGTGCGGGTGGAGCGGAAGCGGGGCGATCGCCTGGCTGAAGCCCGCTATAGCGCCCAGTTGAAGCGAAAATTCCCGCTTTCACCCGAGGCTCAGGAACTGCTGAAAGGCAACTTCGAATGAGTGAACAATCTGTGTTTTCCAATAGTAGCGAGGCCGAGTTTGCCGGCAGTGAATTCCTCCCGGGAGTTGTTGGCTGACGCCGGTGGCGTCGGTCAACAACTGCGTTCTGCGCGCGAAGCCAGAAATATTACCCTGGCCGAGGCGGCCCAGTCCCTGAAACTGGCGCCCAGGCAGGTGGCGGCGATCGAGAGCGAGGACTGGGCATCGTTGCCCGGCAACACGATGATTCGCGGTTTCGTCCGCAATTACGCGCGAGTGCTCAATCTGGACGCAGATGCGCTGATGCGCGCGCTCGATGCGACACGCATGCAGCGGACCCTGCAACTGGAGGCGTCCGCGGGAACCAGTTCGCACCTGCCGCAGGCCAGCAACCAGGCTGAAAGACGTGACTATCTGGCAGGTCATCGGGGGGCTGGTGCTGCTGGTCCTGGCACTGCTGGCGTATTTCTATGTTCCGCAGAACTTCTGGCAAGAGCAGTTGGCGGCGCTCACGGGTAGCGAGTCCTCGCAAACCGCTGCCGAGGGGCAGGACAGTTGTGAGCGAGCCTGCCGCGACGCCCGCTGCACCGGTGACGGTGGTTGGCACAGTTGCCCCGACCGAAGGGAGTGCTGCGGCGAAGCTGACAGCTCCCCTCGTGCCGAGCGCGACGGCACCTGCTGGGCCGGCACCCGTTGTTGTGGCGCCCGCTGCCGCGAAGCCCGACGGCAAGCAGGAGGGCACGTCAGCGGCCACGCTGGAGACGACAGCGGAAGCCAAGAAGGAAGCCAAGGCGGCGGACGTCCTCAAGCTCAGTTTCACCCAGGCAGCGTGGGTAGAGGTGCGTGACGCGGCGGGCGAGGTCGTCGCTTTCGGCGTCAAGCCGGCGAACAGTCAGCAGGAAATCAAGGGGCAGCCGCCGTTTTCGCTGGTCCTCGGCAACGCCAGGTACGTGACGGTGGAGTACAAAGGCAAGCCTGTCGATCTCGAACCGCACACCACCAAGGGCGTGGCGCGGCTCTCGGTCAAATGACGATCTGGCAAGCGGTGGTCCCGCTGTGAGCAATTCGCTGTCCGCGCTGGCGCGGCGACGGACGCGCGCCGTCCGCGTTGGCCCGGTTACCGTCGGCGGTGACTCGCCGGTGGTCGTCCAGTCGATGACCAATACCGATACCGTAGACGTCGTGCGCACGGCGATCCAGTGTGCCGAACTGGCGGGCGCCGGGTCGGAACTGGTGCGGATTACGGTCAATACACCCGAGGCTGCCGCCGCGGTGCCGGCGATTTGCGCGCAGCTCGAGCGGATGGGTGTCGCTGTGCCGCTGATCGGCGACTTTCACTATAACGGTCACCGCCTGCTTGCGGAGCAGCCCGACTGCGCCCGCCTCCTGGCCAAATATCGGATCAATCCGGGCAATGTCGGTCATGGCCGGAAGCGTGACGAGCAGTTCGCGCAGATGATCGAGACCGCCTGTCGCTACGACAAGCCGGTGCGCATCGGTGTGAACTGGGGCAGTCTCGATCAGGATCTGCTGGCGCGGATCATGGACCAGAATGCTCGCCGTGCCGAGCCGCGTGATGCCATCGAGGTGATGCGCGAGGCAATGGTGGCCTCGGCGCTGGAGTCGGCCGCGCGCGCCGAAGCCATCGGTCTGCCGGGTGACCGGATCATCCTCTCGTGCAAGGTGTCCGGCGTCCAGGACCTGGTCGCCATCTATCGCGCGCTGTCGCAGCGTTGCGATTATCCCTTGCATCTCGGCTTGACCGAGGCCGGTATGGGTTCCAAAGGCATCGTCGCGTCTACCGCGGCGATGGCGGTTCTGCTCCAGGAGGGCATCGGCGATACCATCCGCGTTTCCTTGACCCCGGAGCCTGGCGGCAAGCGCACGCAGGAGGTGATCGTCGCCCAGGAAATGCTGCAGACCATGGGTCTGCGGGCTTTCAGCCCGATGGTCGTCGCCTGTCCTGGTTGCGGCCGTACGACCAGCAGCTTTTTTCAGGAGTTGGCGCAGTCGATCCAGGAGCACGTCCGCGAACGCATGCCGCACTGGCGCGGCGAGTATGACGGCGTCGAAAACATGACCCTGGCGGTGATGGGCTGCGTGGTCAACGGGCCGGGCGAGAGCAAGCATGCCAACATCGGCATCAGCCTTCCCGGCACCGGAGAAACGCCGGCAGCGCCAGGTATTCGAGGACGGGGCCAAGACGGTTACCTTGCGCGGCGAGCATATTGCCGCGGAGTTCACCGCCATTGTCGATGCCTACGTGGCACGCAGCTACCAGAGGAAGTGTGTCGCCAAATGATCAGTCAGAAGATTCAGTCCGTTCGCGGCATGAACGACATCCTTCCGGACGAGGCCGAATTCTGGGACCTGTTCGACGAGACCATTCGCTCGTGGCTGAAGAGCTACGGCTATCGTCCGTTGCGCCTGCCGATCGTCGAGCCGACGCCACTCTTCAAGCGCGCCATCGGCGAAGTCACCGACATCGTCGAGAAGGAGATGTATTCGTTTGTTGACAGTCTCAATGGCGAGCCGCTGACGCTGCGTCCGGAGGGAACAGCGGGCTGCGTGCGTGCTGTCATTGAGCACAATCTGATTGCCCAGCAGCCACAGCGCCTGTACTACATGGGTCAGATGTTTCGTCACGAAAGGCCACAGAAAGGCCGCTATCGCCAGTTTCACCAGGTCGGCGTCGAAGCACTGGGGTTTCCCGGACCGGACATCGACGCCGAGCAGATCCTGATGGGCGCTCGCCTGTGGGATGATCTTGGGCTTGACGGCATCAGCCTGCAACTCAACACCCTGGGACAGTCCGCCGAGCGGGCCAGCCATCGTGCCGAACTGATCACCTATTTCGAGCGGCACAGCGAGTCACTCGACGCCGACGCCACGAGGCGCCTGCACAGCAACCCCTTGCGCATCCTCGACAGCAAGAACCCCGCGCTGGAGGAACTGATTCATGGTGCGCCGAAGCTGATCGATTACCTGGGTGCCGAGTCGATGGCTCACTTTGAAGGCGTGCAGAGGGTCCTGCGCGATGCCGGGCTGCCGTTCGAGATCAACCCGCGCCTGGTGCGCGGACTCGACTACTATAATCTGACGGTTTTCGAGTGGGTGACCGATCGCCTGGGGGCGCAGGGGACGGTCTGCGCCGGTGGTCGCTACGATGGTCTGGTGCAGCAGTTGGGTGGCAAGCCGGCGCCGGCCTGCGGTTTCGCGATGGGAGTCGAGCGCTTGATTTCGCTGATTCGCGACGCCGGGGGCGAGGTCAGGGCGGCGGCAGTCGATGTGTACCTCGTGCACCAGGGTATTGCGGCGTCGCGTCTGGCGGCTCGGGTTGCCGAGGGTTTGCGTGACCGCGGTATCGATGTGCTTTTTCACTGCGGTGGCGGCAGTTTCAAGTCGCAGATGAAGAAGGCCGATGCATCGGGTGCCGGCTTTGCAGTGATTGTCGGCGACGACGAGGCCGCGGCCGGCGCGGTGACGCTCAAGCCACTGCGTGCGACCGGCGAACAGCCGAACCCACAAAAGCGGGTCAGCGTCGATGCTGTCGCCGACGAAATCATGAGTTCTATTTTGGATTGGGACGAAACGTAATGGCTACCTATGACCTCGAAGAACAGGAACAGATCGCCGAGATCAAGGCCTGGTGGAAACAGTATGGCAATCTGGTGGTGGCCATCGTCACCGCAGCTTCGATCGGGGTTATCGCCTGGCAAGGCTGGAACTGGTATCAACGCGGTCAGGCGGCCAAGGCGTCGATGGTCTACGGAGTCCTGCAGAAGGCGGTCGCTGATCAGGACCTACAGCGGGTCAAGGCGGCGAGCGGTGAACTGCTCGAGAAGTTCGGAGGCACGGCTTACGCGCCGTTGGCTGCACTGTCAGCGGCGAAGGTGATGTTCGACGCGGGGGATGCGAAAACTGCCAAGTTGCAGTTACTGTGGGTGGTCGACCACGGCGAGCATGAGCTGCGCGATCTGGCACGTTTGCGGGTGGCGGCGGTGCTCCTTGATGAAAAGGCCTACGATGAAGCGCTGCGCCAACTCGAAGGGGGGGCCGGCGCCGGCTTCTCGACCCTGTACCTGAACATGCGGGGTGACCTGTTCAGCGCTCAGGGCAAGAAAAGCGAGGCCCGTGAAGCCTATCAGGGCGCCCTGGCCAGACTCGATCAGGGTGACGCTGGCGGCAAGGGGAAAAATACCCTGCAGGCGTCGCAGGCCAACGCCGCCTACCGCGAAGTGCTGCAGCTGAAGCTCGATACACTCGGGGAGGGCAGCTGATGACGCGCGTTCTGTTCGCGGCCTTGTTGCCCGTATTGCTGGCGGGCTGCTCGACGTTCGACGCGCTGAATCCGTTTGCCAGCAGCGGACCAAAAATGGCCGAGTTGCAGCCGATACAGGCGACAGCTCGGGCGCGCGTGGTCTGGCAGGACGGAGTCGGCAAGGGCGATCCCTATACCTTCTCTCCCGCGGTCGTCGGTTCCACCGTATACGCTGCAGCGCGTGACGGCACGGTCGTTCGCTTCGACGATGGCCGGCCAGTGTGGCGGATCAAGGCCGAGAAACAGCTTGCGGGGGGCGTGGGCGCGGATCAGCGTCTGCTTGCGGTGGGCACTGCCAAGGGGGAGGTTCTGGCCTTTGACACCACCGACGGCAAGCTGCTATGGGAGGCCAAGGCGAGCAGCGAGGTGTTGGCGCCGCCGGCGGTTGCCGGCGGGCTGGTGATCGTGCGCAGTGGCGATCATCGCCTGGCTGCCTACGCGGCGGCCGATGGCAGCCGCAAGTGGATCTACCAGCGCCCGACACCACCGCTTGCCGTGCGCGTGATGGCCAGCCCGGTGGTGGTCGACAAATATGTCTTCGTTGGTTTCCCCGGCGGCAAACTCATTGCCGTCAATGCCGACAACGGCGCACCCTTGTGGGAGGGGACGGTAGCCTTGCCGAAGGGTGCTACCGAGCTTGACCGCATTGCCGATGTCAGCAGCCTGCCGGTCATCGATGGAAGAATGATCTGCGCGGTCGCTTTCCAGGGCCGCATCTCGTGTTTCGACCTCGGTTCCGGGAATCTGGTCTGGGCGCGCGATATTTCGAGCTCGGCGGGTTTGTCGATCGATAGCCGCTACGTTTACGTTGCCGATGACCAAGGCGCCGTGCACGCTCTCGATAAGGCAACCGGGTCGAGCATCTGGAAGCAGGATCAGCTCTTCCTGCGCCAGTTGACGGCGCCGCTGGCCATTGGCGCTCTGGTCGCCGTGGCTGACGTGCAGGGAGTGGTACACCTGCTGAGTCGTGACGATGGTTCTTTCGCTGCACGTCTGAACACCGACGGCAGCCCGGTACGGGCACCCCTGCAAAAACTCGGTAACGAGCTGCTCTTGCAGACCCGCGCTGGCGGCGTCTACGCGATTGACGCCCAGTGATCGAGAAACTGCCAGCACAGTGCATCCTGCCCCGTGTTGCACCGCTTGACGACCAGTGCCGACGTCAATGAAGCCGAGCATCGTTCTCGTCGGGCGTCCGAATGTCGGTAAGTCCACACTCTTCAACCGGCTGACCAGAACGCGTGACGCGCTGGTTGCCGACATTCCGGGTTTGACCAGGGATCGCCACTACGGTCACGGAAGACTGGGTAGCAAACCCTATCTGGTAATCGATACCGGCGGCTTCGAACCGCTCGCCAAGGACGGCATCATGCTGCAGATGGCGCGCCAGACCGAGCAGGCGATTGACGAGGCCGATGTGGTGATACTGGTCGTCGACGGTCGCATCGGCATCACGCCTCTGGACAAGGAAATCTCCAGGCGGCTGCGCCAGTCCGGGCGTCCTGTTTTCGTGGCGGTCAATAAGTCCGAAGGAATGCAGCACGGCCTGGTGATCGCCGACTTCCATGAACTGGGCCTTGGCGAGCCGGTTGCCATCTCGGCGACGCATGGCGAAGGTGTACGGGCGCTGCTTGACCTGGCGCTGCTACCTTTCCCCGAGCCAGCGGACGACGTGCCCGATAGTGATACGGTGCGGGTGGCCATCGTTGGCCGGCCCAACGTTGGCAAGAGCACGATGATCAACGCCTTGCTCGGCGAAGACCGGGTCATTGCTTTCGACCAGCCGGGTACCACGCGCGATGCCATTCACGTCGATTTCGAGCGTGCCGGCCGAAAGTACACGCTGATCGACACGGCCGGGCTGCGGCGGCGCGGCAATGTTTTCGAGACCATCGAGAAATTCTCGGTGATCAAGACGCTGCAGGCCATTGAAGACGCACAGGTCGTCATTCTGGTTGTCGACGCACGCCAGGAGATTGGTGACCAGGATGCCCACATTGCCGGTTTCATCCGCGAAGCGGGTCGCGCGCTGGTCGTTGCCGTGAACAAATGGGATGGCTTGGACTCCTACGTTCGCGAACAGATCAAGGGGGCTCTGGAAAGCCAGCTGGCGTTCATTGACTTCGCTCGCTTCCACTACGTTTCCGCACTGCAAGGGCAAGGTCTGGAACCCCTTTTCCGCTCGGTCGATGCGGCCTACAAGGCGGCCATGGCAGACCTGCCGACGCCGCAACTGACCCGTGCACTGATCGACGCGGTGGCCAGGCAGGCGCCGCCACGCAACGGGCTGTTCCGGCCGAAGCTTCGCTACGCGCATCAGGGTGGCCGCAATCCGCCGCTGATCGTTATCCATGGCAATGCCCTGGACAAGCTTCCGGAATCGTATCGTCGCTATCTCGAACACCTCTTTCGCGAGGTCTTCAAGTTGCAGGGGACGCCGTTGCGCATCCAGTTCAATGTTTCCAGCAATCCCTTTGCCGAGAAGAAGGGGGCTGACGAGGGCCGTAGGCACCTCAAGGCCAAGCTGCTTGCCAAGCCAAGAGTTGCCGCGAGAAATTCGGCGCGACCCGGGACAACACTCAAGGCGGGCGTCGCTGCGAAGCCGAAGAGGCGACCCGTGGGGCGCTGAGTGCCGCGCGCCGCGCGCCGCGGGAAAGCCGATGGCCGTCGGCGAAGTGACGTCTGCCCGCAGCCGCACCTTGGCGACTTTTTCTCGCTGAACCCGTACAATCGCTGCAGTCTGGTTGCACTGGCCGCCTTTTCGACCGATGATGAAGGCCGGGCGCGTCTCGCGTGAAAGCGGGCCGCAGGCGAATCAAAAAAAAAGACTCTTGGCACTCCGTTGCTGTGGCGAGGCGGGGAGAATCGGTTTGACACGCCTTTTCGGCGCCCGCTCGGGGCTCGAACTTGGCCGTGAAACGAACGTATCTGGAAGATGCAAGGTGATCAAGGTTCTATTTGTTTGCATGGGGAATATCTGCCGTTCGCCAACGGCCGAGGGCGTTGTTCGCCAGCTGCTGCGCCGCAAGGAACTGGACGGCCGGGTCGAGGTGGATTCGGCCGGAACGCACGGCTATCACGTTGGTGAGGCGCCGGATCAGCGCACACAACGTGCCGCTGCGAGTCGCAACTATGACCTTTCCGACATGCGGGCGCGCAAGGTGGCGGCCCAGGATCTCGACTACTTTGATCTGATTCTGGCGATGGACCACAACAACCTCTCCGTTCTGCAACGCATCTGCCCGCCCGAAAAGCACGATCGCCTCGGGCTGTTCATGAGTTATTCCAAGAACTTCGACGACGACGAAGTGCCAGATCCCTACTACGGCCTGGGGCACGGCTTCGATCTGGTTCTCGACATGGTCGAAGATGCTGCCGATGGGCTGATCGAGAGCATCGAGCAGCGTTTGCTTGACGAGGTCAGCGCGAGCAGCGAACACCCCAGGCGGAACCACCACGACAGTACCAGCTAAGCGGTCGTGTTCGGCGCGCCGATGGGGCGTGTGGGATCACGGCGCTGTCCTCCTTTTTTTACGGCTGCGATAGAGCGATCCGGAAACCGCTGCTGCGCGGTCGGTAGGCGGGTTCGATGCGGCTACGATTGGCCGAGCGCGCATAGCGGCCGGGGTCGCTCCAGGTGCCTCCACGCAAGACCCGCTGCTTGCCGTACGGCGGCCCGACCGGGTCCGCCTGGCGCTCGCTGGGGTATTCGGCGTACCAGTCGGCACACCACTCCCAGACGTTGCCGTGCATCTCGAACAGGCCCCAGGGATTTGCCGGCAGAGACGCGGCGGGAACCGTTTTTTCCCGATAGGGCCCCTGCTGGCCGCCAGCGTATGGATAGCCGCCGTGGTAGTTGGCCTGCGCAGGTGTGATTTGCTCTCCGCAGGCGAATGGCGTCGCCGTGCCGGCACGGCAGGCGTATTCCCATTCGGCCTCGGTTGGCAGGCGGGCGTGCAACCCTGGTAATCTCCGGTTCAGCTCGGCGATGAAACCTTGCGCGTCGTGCCAGCTGATGTTCTCGACCGGATTATCGGCGTGCTCCTGAAAGTGGCTCGGGTTGACCGGCCACACCGCCAGCCAGAAGGCTTGCGTGCAGGCGGTGTCGGCGAGCCAGAAGCCGCGGCTCAGGCCAACTTCATGAAGCGTTTCGGAGTGCCCACGCTCGGGCTCGTCGGGCGGTGAACCCATCAGGAACCGTCCTGCTTCGATCCAGCGAAAAACCTGCCGCGCCTGGCCGACGCTCAAGACCAGCGAGCGTCCGAACTGGTCTTCGTCAAAGTTGGTCGTTAAACAGGCCGGGCGCGGGTCGGCGAGCAGGATTTCGGCGTTTTCGGGGCGGGCAGCGGACATCAGACACTTTCACAGGGGGTGACTGCGGGAGCGGGCTGCAGGCGCGTGCAGCTGCGCGGTCAGGGTGCTTGGTCGGAGGGGGCCAATATACCGCGAAGAATGCCGGTTCAGGTGTCATTTTCGTCATGCTGGGCCCTTGCTCAGGGGGTGCCCACTTGTGCTGCCTGATGGGCAGGCGGTAGTGAACGGCTCTGCTCCTTCCGGGCGTTTGGCCTTGATCGCTGAGCAAGGGTGCCGCTGATGCAGCGCACGGGAGGTTCGGCGCCGCGACCGAGCGAGCGGAAATTGCACATGGCTGATGCGCAAGGTAAGATCGCTCGGAAAGGAGGGGAGGCTGGCATGCAGAATCCGATTCGCAAGGGCAAGAAGGCGGTCAGCGACTTGCGAGTGTCGGCGCTTGCGTGTTGGCGGATGATTTTTGCCGGTAGATGGTATGACCGTGACGCGGTTCGTCGGGCCCTGGCCTGACTTCCTGTCATGAGAATAGCTTACCTCGAAGACGAGCCAGACGTGGCGGCTACCGTCAGCACGTGGCTGCGCGAGGCCGGCCACGAAGTCGAGTGCTTCAGCAGCGGTGTGGCATGCGCGCGAGCAGTCGAGAGTAGTCGCTTCGATGTCTGCTTGCTGGACTGGATGGTACCCGACCTGTCCGGGCTGGAAGTGCTTGCTCGGCTGCAGATCAAGCTACGTCATGCGACGCCGCCGGTGGTCTTCAGCACCGGCCGTGACAGCGAAGAGGACGTGGTCGGCGTGCTCACCGCGGGCGCGGACGACTATATCGTCAAGCCGCTTTCGCGGCCCCTGCTGCTCGCTCGCCTGCAGGCCGTGACGCGGCGCCAGCAAGGTGTTGCCGGAGCATCGCTGCAACAGGACTTCGGCCGCCTGACGGTCGATCATGGCAGGCGACAGCTGGCCCTTGACGGTCGCTTGATCGCGCTCACCGAGCGTGAAACCGATCTTGCCCTGTATCTGTTCCAGAATGTTGGTCGTGCCCTGAGCCGCGAGCGCCTGATTCAGGTGGTCTGGTCGCTGACGTCGGACGTCGACACGCGAACGGTCGATGTTCACATCAGCAATCTGCGTCGGAAACTGAAACTCACGCCCGAATCGGGTTGGCGGCTGGTGTCCATCTACGGCCATGGTTACCGTCTGGAGAGAGAAAGGAATTCCTCGTGAAGTCAGCGCTGTGGCGGAAGCTGTTGCTGATCGTATTGTTTGCCGTCGCGTTCGCGGGTGGCGCCATGGCAGTCGATCCAGGCGAGGAGATGGCGGTCTGGCGTTATACGGTGAGGCCGGGTGACACCCTGATCGGCATTGCCGAGCGCTACCTGGTCAAGCCCTGGCAGTGGGCACGGATACAGGCGGCCAACAAGGTCGATGACCCGTACCGAATGCTGCCGGGGACGGTGTTACGTATTCCGGCGGCGATGTTGCGCCGGGCTCCTGCCGAGGTGATGATTGCCACTGCCAGCGGCGACGCGCGTTGGCGTGCGGCCAGTGGCGAATGGCAGCGCGCCGTCGGCGGCCAGCGGCTGGCATCGGGCAGTACGCTGGAAACCCTTGACGAGGCTAGCGTGCTGCTCCGCCTGGCCGATGGCAGCACGCTGCTGCTGGCGCCGAATTCGCAGATCGTGCTCGACTCGCTGAGTGTGTTTGCCGGCGGTCTGATGGTCGATTCACGCCTGCGTTTGCAGCGTGGGCAGACCGAGGTTACGGCCAACCCCGAGGAGCGTGCCAATCGGCACCTGCAGATCAAGACCCCGTCGGCGCAGGCGGTGGTCCGTGGCACCCACTTTCGCGTTGGCGTCGACAGCGAGGTGACGCGCGAGGAAACCCTGCGCGGGCGGGTGGGTGTCAGCGCTGCCGGGGCGAGCGTCAGCGTGCGCCGCGGTCTGGGGACGATCGCCCGCGTCGGTGAGCCACCCAGCACGCCGGTACCGTTGCTGGCAGCGCCAGATGTCGCCGGCTTGCCGGCGCGTTTCGAGCAGTTGCCGCTGCGCTTTCCCGTCCCGCCACTGTCGGGTGCGGCCGCATGGCATGGTGAGATCGCGCCTGACCTGTCATTCGATCGCCTGCTGCTCAGCAAGACGGCGGCTGGCGCGGCGCTGACCTTTGCCGATCTGCCCAACGGTGATTATGTACTGCGCTTGCGCGCTGCCGACAGCAACGGCTTGCAGGGCTTCGATGCCGTGCATCGCTTCGTGGTCTTCGCGCGGCCGTTCTCGCCGGGGTTGAACAGCCCGGGAGAGGCGGCCACGATACGCGCGGCACGACCGAAGTTCGCATGGAGCAGGGTTGTTGACGTCGCCCGCTATCGCCTCCAGGTCGCCAGCGAACCGAGTTTTGCAGAGCCGCTGCACGATGCGAGCAGCGAACAGAACTCCTGGCAGGTGCCCGAGGATCTGCCCGCCGGGCGACTCTACTGGCGCGCCGCCAGTATCAATGCCTCGGATCAGCAGGGGCCATGGCGTCCCGCTGCCGGCTTCACCTACAAGCCGGCTCCGGGCGAGGTCGATCTCGGCCGCTCATCGATCGAGATTGCCGCCGATACGATCGACCTCAATCTCCCGCAAGCGCCTGACGGGCTGTACTACGAGGCGATCCTCTCGGCAGCTCCCGACCTGCTTCCGGTGCTCGCCCAGGCGCAAGCCAGTGATGGCTCCTTGAGCCTGCCGCGCCCCGACGGCGGTTCCTATTACCTCGGTGTTCGCCTGGTGGATCGCAGCGACAACACGCCGGGTCCGGCCAACGTGCAGGAACTGGACGTCCCGTACAGCCGCTTGTGGCTGCTGCTGTTGCTGTTGCCGCTGGCTGCCCTTTGATATTTGTGGATTCCTCAGTCGGCAATCACCGTTCCGATGTCCGCCCAGGCCCGCTTTCCCGGCTGGCCCGGTAGAGAGGCGCTGCGCGTCGCGCTGCTGCTGGCAGCGATCTCGCTGGCCATTACCGCTAGCGGCCTTCTGGTCAGGGTCGATCATCTGCTTTTCGACATTGGCCAGCGGATCAATTGGCGCCAGGCAGCGGCCGACGTGCTGATCATCGCCGTCGATCAGGACAGCCTCGATCGGCTTGGCCGCTGGCCGTGGCCGCGCGAGCGGCACGCTCGCCTGTTGGATATCGTCTGCGCCGGCAGGCCGGCGGCTGTCGGCGTCGATATCGCGTTCAGCGAGCACAGCGGCGATCCGTCGGCTGACGCCTTGCTCGCCGACGCCGTTGCGCGGTGCGGCAAGGTAGTGCTGCCGCTGGTCATCGAATCGACGCGTAGCGGCGGACAGTTGCTCGAGTCGCCGCCGATCGCCCCGCTGCTTGCGGCGGTCGCCGGGATTGGGCGCATCGGTGTACACCTCGACGAGGATGGAATCGGACGTTCGGTGTATTTGCGCGAAGGACTTGGCGCCGCTGTATGGCCGCTGTGGGCGGAGGAAGTGCTGCGCGTCAGCGAGCAGCTGCCGCCTGCTGTGCTCGCTGACGCAACGGGTAGCGTGGGCCACCCGGACGAGCGCTATCAGTTGCTCCGCGAGAACGCGCGTCGCTTCGAATTCGTCGGCCCGCCGGGCAGCGTGCAACGCCTGTCGTACGCCCGCGTTCTGGACGGACTGATCGCGCCGCAGGTCTTTGCCGGCAAGATCGTTCTGATCGGCGCCACGGCCGTGGGTCTGGGCGACTTTCTGCCGACGCCGGTTTCGGCGCTAGGTGAACCCATGCCCGGGGTCGAGGTGCAGGCGAACGTGCTGCTCTCGCTGCGCGATGGACGTCTGATCAGTGAGTTGGCGACGCTGCCGACGCTACTCTTGGCGGCGCTGCTGGCCTGCATTCCGCTGCTCTGGTTGCCGCGTCTGATGGCGCTGTCGGGCTTGCTGGTCAGCAGCTTGTGGGTGCTCGCTCTGGGTGCTGCCTGTGCCCTGCTGCCGGTGCTCTGGCAAGTGTGGTTTGCGCCCGCAGGTGCGTTGTTCGCTGGCCTGTTCGCCTTTCCTCTGTGGAGTTGGCGGCGGCTCGAGGCGGCACGCGCCCACCTCGACCAGGAACTCCGCCAGCTGCGGGCCCTTCTGCCGGAGAGCCCGACGACGGCCGCCTTGCCGGGCGAGATCCGGCGCCTTGGCTTCGAGCAGCGTATCGCCTGGGTGCAGGCCGCGCAGCGGAGGATGGCCGCACTGGAAGCCGGGCGCAAGGAGGCCCTGGGATTCATTTCACACGACCTGCGCGCACCCTTGGCCGGTGCGGTCGCTCGGCTTGAAAGTGAGGCGCCGGGCGATCCGCAACACCTGCTGCCGCCGCTCAGGCGAGCGCTGGGTATGGCGCAGGCTTTTCTGTCGTTGGCACGTGCGGAGGCGCTCGATCCCGATCGGCTGAAAGAGCTCGATCTCTGTGCGCTGCTCCAGCAGGCGGCCGATGAGATATTCGCACTGGCCAGGCAGGGGAAGCGGCGAATCGTTCGCCAACTGCCGGAGCAGCCGTTGTGGATCAAGGGCGACTTCGAGTTGCTCGAACGCTGTGCAATCAATTTGTTGGACAATGCGCTACGCCATGCGCCGGCGTCGACGGTCATCAGCATCGGGCTCGATCGGCCGCGCGACGATGAAGTCAGATTCTGGGTCGAGAACGACGGCCCGCCCTTGCTGGCCGACGAAAAGGACAAACTGTTCCAACGCTTCAGCCGTGGCGGGCAGGAGGCAGCGAGTGCGTCGGGTAGCGGCCTGGGGCTCTATTTCGTGCGCACGGTCGCCGAACGGCATGGCGGAGCCGCCGGAGTCGACTGCGCGGCCGGCAGGATCCGCTTCTGGGTCAGCCTGCCCGGAGGCGAAGTGCCGGGGTCCGGCGATTGATCGTAGGGCGGCGCTCACCAACAGAGGATTGCGGTCGTCCGGCTGCTGCGGGGGAGCCGCGGGTGTCGCGATGGGGTCTCGAACCGACTCGGGGGCACGCTTTGCCAACCACTTGCGGAGTTTCTTCCTTGCCTGTGGCGTCGGCGCTTTGTTAAGCTGCGGCCATGAGAATCATTTCGCTTTCCAACGGCCGTCCCGGTGGCCAGCCGCTTGTCCCCCTGGCGGGTCTGCTCTTGGTTGCGAGCGCTTTGTCGATCCTTCTTGATCAATGACCGGC
This sequence comes from Candidatus Accumulibacter sp. ACC005, assembly GCF_907163215.1. NCBI lineage: Bacteria > Pseudomonadati > Pseudomonadota > Betaproteobacteria > Candidatus Accumulibacter > Candidatus Accumulibacter sp. ACC005. Next base: position 96,709 of record NZ_CAJQUB010000005.1, read on the forward strand.
GAAGCGAAAGGAATGTGGTTGGGCCTGCTGGGAGTCGCTGCGTTCAGCCTGACATTGCCGGCCACACGCGTCGCGGTCGCTTCGCTCAGCCCCCTTTTCGTCGGCATGGGAAGGGTCGTTGTTGCCGCGCTGCCGGCGGCGATTTACCTCTTGCTCAACCGCCGCGGCTGGCCCAGCCGTAAGCAGTTCAAGTCGCTTGTCGTGGTCGCCCTGGGCGTCGCTTTCGGTTTCCCTGTGCTCAGCGCTTTGGCGATGCGCGAGGTCGATGCTTCACATGCGGGAATCATGCTCGGGGTGCTGCCACTGGCGACCGCCGCCGCGGGGGCGGCCTTCTCCGGTGAGCGTCCATCGGCGGGTTTCTGGGCGATGGCGCTGCTTGGCAGTCTGCTGGTTGTCGCCTTCTCGTTGAAAGAAGGTGGCGGGAGCGTCAATTGGGCGGACATGGCCTTGCTCGCGGCAGTCGCCAGCGCCGCCATCGGTTACGCCGAAGGCACGCGGCTGACCCGATCTCTGGGCGGTGTGCAGGTCATCTCGTGGGCGGTGGTCATAGCCGCGCCGGTGTTGCTGATTCCGGCGGGCGTGTTCGCGCCCGTAAGCGTTGCCGTGCCGCTGGAAGCGTGGCTGGCTTTCCTCTACGTCAGCCTGGTCAGCCAGTTTCTCGGTTTCATTCCCTGGTATCGAGGCCTCGCTCTGGGCGGCATTGCGCGAGTGGGTCAGACGCAACTCCTGCAACCTTTCTTCACGCTCGCCGCGGCGGCGCTCTTCCTGAGTGAGTCGGTGGATGCGCTGGCGCTGGTGATTGCCGTGTTGGTCTGTCTGACGGTGGCCGTCGGTCGCAAAATGCGGGTGGCGACACCATAATGGGCGGCCTGGCTGCCGAGCCGATGCAATCGCCGGGGTCGTCGGTGGCATGGGCTGCGGATGGTCCGAGAGCATCGCTGCCGTCTGGCGCTGTGACCAGAACTTGATCTACCGCAAGCAATCATAAGGGCCGGCGCATAAACTCCGCTGTCGATTGGAGGCTTGCGTAGCACACAGTGAAGGGGAGTCGATGGGCAAGGAAATTGGCAGCGACGGCTTCACGGACGACGACTTTGTGCGCTTCGGTCAGCGCCTTGAGCAGGAGACGGCGCATGCCCACGACGCCTACCTAAGCGGCGGCTTTGCCAACGCGGGCCTGGTCGCCGGTTTCGAACTCGAGGCCTGGCTGATCGATGACCATTTCTTTCCGGTGCCGCGCAACGTCTCCTTTCTGCAGCGCATGGCCAACCCGCTGGTGGTGCCCGAGCTTTCCCTGTTCAACGTCGAGATCAACGGAACGCCGCAGGCACTGCGGGCGACGGCGCTGTCACAGCTGGAAAGGGAACTGACGGCGACCTGGCAGCAATGCCAACGCGTGGCCGCTGACGAAGGCATGGCACTGATTGCCATCGGTACCTTGCCGACACTGCGCGAGCGCGACCTGTCGCTGACCAGCATGTCACCTTCGAAGCGTTATGCGGCGCTCAACGAGCAGGTCCTGCGGCTGCGCGGTGGACGGCCGCTGACGCTCGATATCGCCGGTATCGACACGCTCACCGCGACCCACGCCGACGTGATGCTTGAAGCGGCGACGACATCCTTTCAGGTGCACCTGCAGACGCCGGTCAGCGAGGCGGCGCGTACCTACAACGCGTCGCAGGTTCTCGCCGCACCGCTGGTTGCGCTGGCCGCCAATTCGCCATTTCTGTTCGGGCGTGCTCTCTGGCACGAGACGCGAATACCCCTGTTCGAGCAGGCTGTCGATTGCTGCCAGCCTGGCCATCCCGAGCATAGGCGGGTGACTTTCGGTTCGGGTTATCTCGGCGACGACCCAACGGCGTGCTTTGCCGAGAATCTGTCATCGTATCCGGTACTTTTGCCGTATGAAGAAACCGGACCCGTGAATTCGTATGCGCATTTGCGCCTGCACAACGGGACCATCTGGCGCTGGAATCGGCTGTTGATCGGCTTCGAGAAAGACGCCGCGCCGCACTTGCGGGTCGAGCAACGCGTCATGCCTGCCGGGCCAAGCGTGATCGACATGATCGCCAACGCTGCCTTGTACTATGGTGCGGTACGCTGCCTGGCCAGGCGGACAGAGGCTCCTGAAACACAGTTGCCGTTCGCCGTCGCGCGCGACAATTTCTACCGCGCCGCGCGTTACGGTCTCGAAGCGCAGGTGATCTGGCTCGACGGCCGCCGCGAAAATGTTGCCGAACTTCTCTTGCGCGAGCTGCTTCCGCTGGCTCGTGAGGGACTGGCCGAGCTCGACCTCGCCGCCGCCGACATCACTCGCTACCTGGACGTGATCGGTGCCCGCCTGCGTAGTCGCCAGAACGGCGCCGCCTGGCAACTGGCCCACTACGCGAAGTACCAGGATTTCTTCCGGCTTACCGCCGATTATCTTGAGCATCAACGCCGTCTCGTGCCGGTGCACGAGTGGCCGATATGAGTCCCACTTCATGCTGACCGTACTTGAATCCTTGCCCGAAGGCTTTCTTCATACACCTGCCCGTGAACTGCATCGTCTGCTCGGCGGTCCGACGTTGATACATCTTCCCGGACGACGTGAGGCGCCGCTGCTCGTTTCCGTGCTGCTGCACGGAAACGAGGACAGCGGTGTCGTCGCGCTGCAGAGCGTCTTGCGTGCCCACTCTGGCCGGCTCCTGCCACGCGCGCTGTCGATCCTCGTCGGCAACGTTGCCGCGGCGCGAGAAGGCCTGCGTCGGCTCGATCATCAACCGGATTACAACCGTGTCTGGCCTGGCACGGAGCTGCACGCCGCCGCCCCGGAGCACGCGGCGATGAGCGAGGTGCATCGCATCATGCGCGAGCGCGGCGTCTTCGCCAGCGTCGATATTCACAACAACACCGGTCTCAATCCGCTCTACTGCGTGGTGAATAGCCTCGATCAGGCGGTTCTGCATCTGGCCTTGCTGTTTTCACGTACGGTGGTCTGGTTCCGTGGCCTGGCCGGTTCGCAGACGACGGCGTTCTCGCCGCTTTGTCCGTCACTGACGCTGGAATGCGGCAAGCCCGGCAAAGCGGCGAACGAGGCGCACGCTGCGAGCTTCATCGATGGCTGCCTGCATCTGGCGCAGTTTCCGTCGCACGACGTGCACGAGCACGACATCGATCTTTACCACACGGTAGCGACGGTGAGGGTGCCTTCAGCAGTTTCCTTCGGTTTTGGCGATGCGCTGGCCGATGTCGATTTCGATCCGCGGCTCGATCACATGAACTTCCGGCAACTTGAACCTGGTACAGCCTTCGGGCGCACACGCGTGGCTTTTCCCCTCGACGTTCGCGACGAGGGACGGCGTGACGTGAGCGAGGAATATTTTACCTGCAGCGACGGCACAATCAGCCTGCGGCGAACATCGACACCGGCCATGCTGACGCTCGACGCCCGTGTGGTGCGGCAGGACTGCCTTTGTTATCTGATGGAGCGGATCCCTTTTCCACACTCGGCAAGTGTTGCCCGCCAGTGGTGCGCGAATGTCTAGCGCGGGCGTGGTGGGGGCGTCCTTGCCGTGTAGGGTGGCCGTCATCAAGACTCTCGACCAGCCGCCATCGGCGCGACGTGATGGCGCTTGATGGCGATTCAGGGGAGCCGCCGCCGAGCGGCAGCAGATGAGCAACGCTGTCAGGCCCGGGCGGAGAAAAGGCGATTGCTGACCGGCCGCCGGCTGCGCGGAAGCCTGAAGTGGCGGGATTCCTGCAGCGTGGCGACGAAGCGCTTGTCGTCTTCCCTGATATGACGTTCAAACCAGTATTCGGCATAGCGCAGAAAGGCATGAGCGTCACGTTCGCCCTTGATGACATCGCCCAGTGCCTTGCGTAGCAGATCAAGAGTGTCGCGGTGGATCTTGGCATGGGCAGTGAAATCGATTCCGGCGTCTTCAGCAATCCGCTCTTCGGTGGCGAAATGCAAGGTGAAGGAGTCGAGTAAGGCCTGGAACTCGGCGATATCTACGTAAGTGTTGCCAAAACAGCCCGCCTTGAGCGACTCGATACGGGTAAACACCTCTTCGTGCTGGGCGTCGATCTCTGGGAAACCGACCAACAGAGCTTCGGGCAGGAACGGGGAAAGGGCAATCTCCATTACATGTCTCCTCTGGTAACGTTCAAAGGCTTTTAGTTATCTTGCGAGTATAGGAACTGGTCGTGCAGAATTCCAGGGAAACTTGCGTTAAGTCAGACGAATATCCTTTCGGCCGCGGCCCGTAGCGAGCGCACAGCGAAACCAGTTTGCCGAGAACGCCGTCAAGCCGTTACAATGCTCGGTTTTCCACCTTGCTCCACCGCTTGCATGGCGGGGGGCTACAACCACAAGGAGTGTTCATGCGTCATTACGAAATCGTCCTGATCATCCATCCGGATCAGAGTGAACAGGTGCCGGCGATGATCGAGCGCTACAAGGCTGTGATCGCAGCGCGTTCCGGGCAGATTCACCGTCTCGAAGACTGGGGACGCCGCCAGCTCGCCTACCCGATCCAGAAGCTGCACAAGGCACACTATCTGCTGCTGAACATCGAGTGCGATGACGCCACGCTGACCGAGCTAGAGCACGGTTTCAAGTTCACCGACGCCGTTCTTCGTCATCTGACGATCAAGACCAAGAGTGCGGTCAGCGCGCCGTCGCCGATGATGAAGGACGAGAAATCCAAGTCGCTGCTGGAAGTCCGTGAACCAGCACCGCTTGAAGCTGCCGCCGAGCCGGACGCCTGATTGTCGAGGCTCTGCTGAACCGCGTCGAGCTTGCTGGAGTCCTGATCGAGCGCAAGGCGCTACGTTTTACGCCGGCCGGTGTGCCGGTCGTTGAATGTCTGATCGGGCATCAATCAGAACAGGTCGAAGCGGGTAGCCCGCGGCGTGTCGAATGCGAGATCGCGGCAATTGCCGTGGGTGCGACGGCACAGTGGCTGCAAGCGGCAACACCTGGCGCAGCCCTCCATCTGACGGGCTTTCTTGCCGCCAGGAGCCGCAACAGCAAGCAGCCGAGACTGCATGTAACTATGATCGAATTTGTCGAAGGAAAGCAAAATGGGAAGATTCTTCAAGAAGAAGGATGACAAGAATGTCAAGAAGCGCGGTGGTGGCCTGTTCAAGCGGCGCAAGTTCTGCCGCTTTACCGCTGAGAAGATGGAAGAGATCGATTACAAGGACGTTGATCTGTTCAAGGAGTACATCGCCGAGAACGGCAAGATCATGCCGGCGCGTCTGACCGGTACCAAGGCCGGTTACCAGCGGATGCTGTCGGTGGCCATCAAGCGTGCCCGCTTCCTGGCCCTGCTGCCGTACACCGACAATCACCAGTAAGCGAGGACAAGGAAATGCAAGTAATTCTGATGGAAAAGGTTGGCAACCTTGGTGGCCTCGGTGATCTCGTCAAAGTCAAGGACGGCTATGCGCGCAACTTTCTGATTCCAAATGGTAAAGCGAAGCGTGCGACGCCGATGGCGCTGAAGGAGTTCGAAACCAGGCGCGCCGAGCTCGAGCTCGCCGCAGCCGAGAAACTGGCAGCTGCACAGGCGTATGCCGAGAAGTTCGAGGGTGTGGTCGTGCGCATCGAGCGCAAGGCCGGTGTCGACGGCCGACTGTTCGGCTCGGTAAGCAACTTCGATGTTGCCGATGGTCTGCGTGCGCTCGGTTTCGAGGTCGAAAAGTCCGACGTGCGCATGACCGCCGGCCCGCTGAAGATGATCGGCGAGACCGAGCTGGAGGTTTCACTGCATAGCGACGTTCTGGCAAAGATCACGGTTTCCGTCGTCGCCGAGCAGTTCAAGATCTAGCTCTGATCCGGCGCCGTCGGTTGGCGCCAGGGAAGAAGCCTTGCCCCGGGGCAAGGCTTTTTTGCGTTCTGGCATCGGGAAACACTCATCAGCGAGGTAAACTCGCTGCCTTGCTCGTCCCGTTTTCTCATTGATCGCTCATGGCCAAGTCCTTCACCGCAGATTCATCTCCCTCGGCAGGCGTCGAACGCTCGAGCAGTCGCGGTGTGCGGCGAGACAGCGGCCCGCGTAGCCCGCAGATTGATCCTGCACTATCGGCGCTGCGCGTGCCACCGCACTCGATAGAGGCCGAGCAATCGGTTCTTGGTGGCCTGTTGCTCGACAACGCCGCCTTCGACAAGATCGCCGATCTGATGAGCGAAGGCGACTTTTATCGCGACGAGCACAGGCGCATCTACCGCCAGATTAGCAAGCTGCTGGAGCGTGGCAAGCCGGCTGATGCGGTTACGGTGGCCGAAAGCCTTGACCTGGCGGGCGAGGGTAACGATACCGGAGGCTTGGCCTACCTTGGCGAACTCGCCGCCAATACGCCGTCGGCAGCGAATATCCGGCGTTATGCGGAAATCGTTCGCGAGCGGGCGATTCTGCGGCAACTGGTCACGGCTGGTGACGAGATCGCCGGCAGCGCGCTCAACCCGCTCGGTCGCGATCCGAAGACCTTGCTCGACGAGGCCGAGATGAAGGTCTTCGCCATCGCCGAAGGCGGCTTTCGCCACCAGAGTGGTTTCCAGCACATCAATCCGCTGCTGACGCAGGTGGTCGAGCGCATCCAGGAACTGCACGACCGCGACAACCCGTCGGACATCACTGGTGTTCCCTCCGGCTATCATGATCTCGACAGCAAGACCTCGGGCCTGCAGGGCGGTGATTTGCTGATCGTCGCCGGGCGGCCGTCGATGGGCAAGACTTCGTTTGCGCTCAACATTGCCGAACATGTGGCGATCGAAGTCGGTCTGCCGGTGGCCATTTTCTCGATGGAGATGGGCGGTACTCAACTCGCCATGCGCATGCTCTCTTCAGTCGGTAGGCTGGACGCGCATCGTGTGCGCACCGGTCGTCTTAACGACGACGAGTGGTCACGCCTGTCGTTTGCCCTGGGCAAGATGCACGAAGCGCCGATCTATATCGACGAGACGCCAGCGCTGAACCCGATTGACCTGCGCGCACGCGCACGCCGTCTTCGCCGCCAGTGCGGTCCGCTTGGGTTGATCGTCATCGACTATCTGCAGCTGATGTCGGCGACCGGCCACGGCGAGAACCGGGCGACCGAAATCTCCGAGATTTCCCGCTCTCTGAAAAGCCTGGCAAAGGAGCTGAACGTTCCCTTGATGGCCCTCTCGCAGCTCAACCGCTCGCTCGAGCAACGCCCGAACAAGCGCCCGGTGATGTCCGACCTGCGTGAATCAGGCGCCATCGAACAGGACGCAGACGTGATCATGTTCATCTATCGCGACGAGGTCTATAACCAGGATACGGCCGAGAAGGGGGTTGCCGAGATCATCATCGGCAAGCAGCGTAATGGTCCAATCGGTACCGTGCGCCTCACATTTCTGGGCGAATACACGCGCTTCGAGAATTTCGCCACACCGGGTTCGTATTGACCGCAGTCCTATCGGCCTGCTTTTTCAGCCATCGACGCGGCTGGCGTGGACGGTGTAGCTGAAGCGTTTGGTATCCAGGCTGTTGAAGCGTTCGGCAGCCATTTCCGCCTCCGGGAAGACGAGAAAAGGCAGCGCCTTGCCGGTGTCGCCGCGCAGCTTGACATCCTGAGCGCTGTTGAAAGCGACCCAGTTCATCTCCCAGAAACCGAACAGCAGCTTGCTCAGGACGACCAGTTTAGGATCGCTGCTGCTCAGGTGCTCGTCGTAGATTGCCTTGCGTACGTCGGCCGGATTGACCGGAATCCAGCCGTACCCTGGCGTATAGAACTCGGCACGGCATTGCTGTTCCGTGCTCAGGTTGCCAGTGGCGCCGAGACCGGCGAACAAGCGCGAGCTGTCGATGCGCTGCCCGAAAATCGGCCGCGCCGGAATGCCGATCGATCGACACAGGGCGACGAACAGCAGCGCGATATCGGCACTTTTCCCGCTCAACTGGCCGCTGTCGAGCATGGCCTCGATATCGCCCCTGCCGATACCGGGCAGCGAGGGATCGTAGGAGGTGTTTTCCAGCACCCAGTCGTAAATCGCCTTGCCTCGTGCGACCGGATCCTTGATTCGACCGACTGCACGTTCGGCGGTACGGCGGACGAGTCCATCGGTCGGGAGCAGATTGCTGGAATGCAGGTTCTGGCGCAGCACTTCGCTGCGCTCGGCGGCGTTGCCGCGTCGGGTAATGTCGAAATGACGGTCCCGTTTGGTGACCTGGCTGGTGATCTGCAACTGCGGCGCAGCGACACCCTCGTTCCAGTCGGCGTAGAACACCACCATCGTTTCCGCCGGGTCGCGGTAGATGCCGGCATTGGTGAAATTTCCTTGCCAGCTGTGGCCCAGCGAACGTTGCCAGGGCGTGTCCTTGTACAGCGCCAGCGGTAGCCACATGCGCAGCTTGCCGCTGGCGTTGCTGAGCGCGATGGTCGAAGTGATGTCGTAGGTTCGCCACGGGGTTGTCGGCTCATCGGGCAGACTGGTTGCGTCGCGTTGCTCGGCTTCCGCCTGCGGGGGACTGGTCGCGGCGGGTGTTTCCGAATGCTGGACGGCGGGTTTTGCGCCGTGCCTGTTGCTCTTCTTCGTGGTGCTGCTGCGCGTGGGTTTGGCGGCTGTTTTCTTCTTGTTGGCCGCCAACACCGACGAAGGTGCCAGTAAGGAAAGAAGTGCCGAAGCAGCAAGGAAATTGCGTCGTTTCAATCGACTCTCCGGTGAGCACTGGATCCTGGTCGCACGGAGCAGTTGGCACGGATCGGTGGCTGCAAACGACTGGGCCGTGTCTTAGACACGGCCCAGCAATGGGGAGAATTATAGCACTTCGGCAGCGTAGTCCGCGAGGCGAGAGCGTTCGCCGCGTTGCAGGGTGATATGACCGGCATGCGCCCATCCCTTGAAGCGGTCGACGACATAGGCGAGACCGGAACTGCCTTCGGTAAGATACGGCGTATCGATCTGGGCGATGTTGCCGAGGCAGACCACCTTCGTCGCTGGTCCGGCGCGGGTAATCAGCGTCTTCATCTGCTTCGGAGTCAGGTTCTGCGCTTCATCAATGATCAGGAACTTGTTGAGGAAGGTCCGGCCGCGCATGAAATTGAGTGACTTGATCTTGATCCGGTTGCGAATCAGGTCGTGGGTGGCCGCTCTCCCCCAATCGCCGGTTTCCTCATCGCTCTTGTTGAGGACCTCGAGGTTGTCTTCGAGGGCGCCCATCCACGGTCCCATCTTTTCTTCTTCGGTGCCTGGCAAAAAGCCGATGTCCTCGCCGACCGGCACGGTGACTCGGGTCATGATGATTTCCTTGTAGCGCCTCGTTTCGAGTACCTGGGTGAGTCCCGCGGCCAGGGTGAGCAGTGTCTTGCCGGTACCTGCCTGGCCGAGCAGGGTGACAAAATCGATTTCCGGATTCATCAGCAGATTGAGTGCAAAGTTTTGCTCGCGGTTGCGCGCGGTAATCCCCCAGACGCTGTTCCTGGCGTGCGTATAGTCGGTCAGGGTCTGAATTTCGGCGCTCGTTCCCGAGGCGTTGCGGACGATCGCATGCAGCGGGCTCTCTCCCTCCTGGATGAGGAACTGGTTCGCCAGGAATTGCGTGCACAGCGGGCCCTTGAAGCGGTATAGCGTATGACCGTCCTGCTGCCAGGACTCCATCCCCTGACCGTGCTCGTCCCAGAACTCCGCGCTCAGTTCGCGCATCCCGGTGTACAGGATGTCGGTGTCTTCCAGAACCTTGTCGTTGAAATAGTCCTGCGCCTGCAGCCCGAGCGTGCGGGCCTTGATGCGCATGTTGATGTCTTTGGAGACCAGGATCACCGAACGTTCCGGATGCTGGCGTTGCAGGTGGATGACGACCGCCAGTATCTGATTGTCGGCCTTGGCCGTCGGGAGTCCTGCCGGGAGTTCGCTGGCGATAGCCTCGGTCTGCAGAAAGAGTCTGCCGCTGGCCAGTCGGCGAGAAGCTTCGTGGAGCTTGATGCCCTGCTCGATGGCATCGTCCATGCTACTGACGATTTCATCGAGCGTTCGTGTCACCTGGCGAGCATTGCGGGCGATTTCCGACATTCCCTTTTTGTGGTTGTCCAGTTCTTCCAGGGTCATGATCGGCAGGAAGACATCATGCTCTTCGAAACGGTAGACGCTGGTCGGATCGTGCATCAGGACGTTGGTGTCGAGGACGAAGAGTTTGCTTGGTTTGGCAGCAACGTCGCTGGTGGTGCTGACGGCAGCTTGGCGGCTCATGCGCATATTTTCCGGATGAAGGATTGTCGGTCAGGGTTGGTGATCAGAGCTGAACGACGAAATCCAGCACCTGTTGAGCATGACCGGGTACTTTCAGAGCGCGCCATTCGCGCCGCAACACCCCCTGGCCATCGATGACAAAGGTACTGCGCTCGATCCCGCGGACCTGTTTTCCGTACATCGATTTCATCTTGATCACCGAGAAACGAGCGCACAGTGATTCGTCGGCATCGGAGAGCAGGGCGAAGGGCAGTTCCTGCTTGGCCTTGAAGTTCTCGTGCGAGCGGATGCTGTCACGTGAGACACCGACCACGATGGCGCCGGCTTCGACGAACTGCGGGTGGAGATCGCGGAACTGCTGTGCCTCGGTGGTGCATCCCGGCGTGCTGTCTTTGGGGTAGAAATAAAGTACGACTGTGCTGCCCCGGCAGGCTGACAGCGTGAAGGTCTGGTCGCCTGTGGCCGGCAGGCTGAAGTCGGCGACGGTCTGGTCGAGCATGGCTTTCCTTCAGGAGCAATGGTTCGGGGAATGGGGACTGGATTGTTGTAAGAAAGCGGCGCGTCGGTCAAGCCGGTTGGTGCCGCAATAGTGTTCGTACTGCTTGCTTCTTTGCTAAAAACTGTATAAAAATACAGTCCTGACAACAGGAGCCTACGACCATGACCAGAGTTGCCTCGCTTACCTCGCGACAACAGGAAATCCTTGACTTCATCCGTAACACGCTGGAAATCCTTGGCGCACCACCGACCCGGGCCGAAATCGCCAGTGCTTTCGGATTTGCCTCGCACAATGCCGCCGAGGAACACCTCAAGGCGCTCGCCAAGAAGGGCATCATCGTTCTCGAACCCGGTTCGGCGCGCGGCATCCGTCTGGTCGAACAACTCGGTTTGCCGCTGATCGGTAGTGTTGCCGCCGGCAGCCCGATTCTGGCGGTGGAAAATGTGCAGCGCCGCTATACGGTCGATGCCAGCCTGTTTCGTCCACGTGCCGACTTCCTGCTGCGTGTGCGTGGCCTGTCGATGATCAACGCCGGCATTCTGGATGGTGACCTGCTCGCCGTACACCGCAGCAGCGAAGCACGCAACGGCCAGATCGTCGTTGCGCGGCTTGACGATGAGGTGACAGTCAAGCGTTTTCGCCAGCGGGGAGGGGCGGTCGAACTGATCGCCGAAAACCCCGATTTCGAACCGATCATCGTCGATTCGGAAGCGCAAACATTGGCTATCGAAGGCATTGCTGTCGGGGTGATCCGCGGCAGTGAGACGATGTGAGTGCGAGTTGGCCTTGCCCAGCCTTCCATGCCTTCATCTCTGACACTTGCGCAAGTTCTTGATCGCCCTGATATCTGGCGTGGTGATACGCTGGCCAGAACGCCATTAGCCGGCGTGTCGACGGGTTTCACCGAACTTGACCGCGAGTTGCCTGGCGGTGGCTGGCCGCGCGGCGGCTTGACCGAAATCTTGCCGGCGCATCGAGGGATTGGTGAACTGAGTCTGCTACTGCCAGCGCTGGCGCGCCTATCGAGCGACGAGCTTGCCTGGCTCGTTTGTGTTGCCTCGCCGCATCCGCTGCATGCACCAGCGTTGCGGGAATCCGGTCTTGACCTGTCGCGCCTGCTGGTCGCCAGCGCTTCCGGCCGCGATGCTGCCTGGGTCTGCGAGCGCTCACTCGCTGCCGATGGCGTTGGCGCCGTTGTTACCTGGCTGCCTGATGCACAGACGAGCACGTTGCGTCGGCTGCAGCTTGCTGCCGAGAGCAGTCGCACGCTGCTGTTCGTTTTTCGTCCGGCAGCCTGTGCCAGTCAATCCTCGCCGGCGCCGCTGCGCCTGGCGCTCGAAGCTGCGGGTGAGCAACTGATCGTTCGTCTTCTCAAGCGCCGTGGCGGCACGCAGTCAGCATCATTGCCCATTGCCATTCAACGTCCACTGCCTCGGAATCATGCTCTGGCTTGCCCTGTACCTGCCACGCCTGCCGCTCGAAGTCTTTCCCAGCCTGCCATCGCCTAAAGCCATCGTCAGCCGTGAACGTGTCGTCGTCGCCGACCGGGCGGCGAGTTCGGCTGGCGTGATGCCTGGATTGCGTCTGGCCGAGGCGTGGGCTTTCTTGCCCACTCTGGCCGTGCAGCAGCGTGATTGCGAGCGTGAGCAGCTAGCCTTGACCCGGCTCGCCTACTGGGCAGGCGGCTTCACTTCGGAAATCTGCTGCCTGCCACCCCAGACGCTGTTGCTCGAAGTGGCCGCTTCCCTGCGTCTTTTCGGCGGCGTCACGGCGCTCTTCGAACGCATTGTAAGCGGCTGCGCCGAGCAGGGCTTTGCTCCGCAGGCGGCGCTGGCCCCCACGCCGCGCGCTGCGCAGTGGCTGGCGCTTGCCGGCGACAATGAGCCCTGTCTCGACAGCGCTGAACTGCCGCTGCGCCTCGGCAGACTGCCGCTGGCGGCTCTCGACTTCTCGCCGCAGAAGCAGGCTCGCCTCGGCAGTTTTGGCGCGCGCCTGCTTGCTGACGTGCTTTGTCTGCCCCGCGCAGGCCTGGCACGTCGACTCGGCCCCGCTTTTGTCGCTGATCTGGCGCGTGCGCTCGGCGATTTCCCTGACCCGCGGGCGCGCTTTGTTTTTCCGGAGCGCTTTGTCGAGCGGCTGGAGCTGCCGATGCGGACTGATAATGCGATCGCTCTCGGTTTTGCCGGGCGCCGCCTGGTCGCCAGCTTGTGTGGCTGGCTTGCTGCCCGCGCTGAGGGAGTCAGTGAATGCCGCTTCGAGTTTGTGCACGAACGTTCCACGAAGCAGCGATCGGCCACTGTTCTGGCCCTCGCTTTCAGCACTGCCACGCGCGATCCCGAACGGATCTCCCGGGTGCTTATCGAGCGCCTGCAGCGGCTCGAACTGCCCGCCGCTGTCGACGCGATCCGCTTGCGAGCCGAGGCGCCGGAGGCGCTGCCAGGACGTACGAGCAGCTTGTTCGGTGAGCATGGTGAAGGCGCTGGTGGTGATTCGGTGGCAGCGCTGGTCGAGCGCCTGCAGGCGCGTCTTGGCAGCGGGAGCGTGCATGTGCTTGCGGTTGTGGCCGAGCACCGCCCGGAGAACGCCTCGCGACGAGTCGCCCCCGCCCTGCTGGCCGGAGAGAAAATAGCGACGAAGTTGTTTGCTGACTCGAGGGTGTTGCTGGACGAGCCTGCTCCACGTCCTCTATGGCTTCTGGCCAGACCGCAGGCCTTGCGCGAAAAGGTCGGTCGGCCACAGTGTGGAGGCTCCTTGCGTCTGCTTGCCGGGCCAGAGCGCATCGAAAGTGGCTGGTGGGATGCTGCCGAGCCCGATGCGCTTGGTGATGTGCGTCGCGACTACTTCGTCGCCATTTCAATACGTCAGGAATGGTTATGGATCTTTCGTTGCCGGGCAGGGTGGTTTCTGCATGGTGTGTTTGCCTGACGGCGTCCGATTTAACTGGTGCTTTTCGATCCCCCTTTTTATACTGTGACTATTGTCGCAATCGACCGTTTCACTGCGGAGCCCGATCATGGAGTACACCCTCACTGGCTTGTTGCCGACGGCACTTCTGATCGATCTGCCCGAAATCGATGTTCAGCACGAAGAGATTTTTCGCCGTATCGAGATGCTCAAGACCTCATCGTTTGGCAACGGACCCGCATCACTCGACGAGTTTCACAGCCTGCTCGACTATCTGGAGTGGCATTTCGCCAGCGAAGAGCGTGTCGCGCGCCAGCTCGGCATCGACTTCGCCGATCATGCCAGAGTCCACGATGACAATCTGCGCACGCTGCGCAAGGCGCTCGCCGCCGTGCATGACGGTTCGCGCGATGTTCATTCCTTCCTGCGCTATACCGAATACTGGTTCGAGCGTCATATCATCGACGAAGACAAGCCCTTCGCTGCTCGGCTACGGGAGTGCGCCACCTGACGTCTTCCACTGCTTGCAGCTCGTCGTTGCCAGCCTTCCGCTTCCTCTCCCGCTCGCCGTTGTGGCGCCTTTTTTCTGCGCGCAGCGCTTGCCCGACCAGCGCATCGACAAGCGCCTGGAAAGAGTGATTTGCGGCCGCTCGGCGGCGACCGCAAGGGGGCTTGCGACATTGCCCGGAAATGGCCCTGTGCATGGTCTTGAAAGCCTTCTTACAGGCGCTCGGCGCGGATTCTTTTTTGCGTTCTTTCGAGCATTCTGGCAAGCTGATAAGCGGAACAGCATATGTTGTCATATTTCATCGCAAGCCCCTTTAATCGGCCATTTGTAGCTAACCTGATCACTCATTGATGAGCTCGTACCGACCATGAACATTACCTCCTCAGCCGCCTGGAAGGCCATTGAAGCGCACCGGAAATCGTTCTCTCCAGTGCATCTCAGACAACTCTTTGCCAGTGATCCGGATCGCGTCGCTACCCTCTCGCTGAGCTTCGATGGGATCCTTTTCGATTTCTCGAAGCAGCGCCTGGATTCGACGACGCTGGCTCTACTGGTTGAGCTGACCAAAGAAGTCGGCCTTGCCGAATCGACGGCTAGAATGTTCGGCGGCGAGAAGATCAATGTCAGTGAAGATCGCTCGGTGCTGCACGTCGCCTTGCGGCGATCCGGCGCACCGTTTCCCAGTGCCGACTTCGACGTCATGGCCGAGGTCTTGCCAACGCGCCAGCGCATGGCCGCCTTCGCCGATCGTGTTCGCGCTGGCGAGGCGCTTGGTTTTACCGGCATGCCGATTCGCACGGTCGTCAATATCGGCATCGGCGGCTCGGACCTCGGGCCGAAAATGCTCGCTTACGCGCTGCGTTCGATTTCGCATCCGGCGCTTGCCGTGCATTATGTCTCCAACCTCGATAGCGCCCAGCTGGCGCCGCTCCTGCAAACCCTTGATCCGCGCACGACGCTTTTCCTGGTGGCTAGCAAGACCTTCACCACGCAGGAAACGATGCTCAACGCGCAAACCGCGCGCAACTGGCTGGTGGCCAACCTTGGCGACGCTGCCGCCGTTGCCCGCCATTTTGCCGCCCTGACGGCCAAGCCCGAGCGTGCGGTCGACTTCGGGATTGACGAAGGCTCGGTCTTTCCTCTCTGGGACTGGGTCGGTGGTCGTTTTTCGCTGTGGTCGGCGGTTGGCCTGGCGTTGATGATCGCCATCGGGCCGCAGGCCTATGCCGAACTGCTGGCCGGCGCCGAGCGCATGGACGAGCATTTCCGCAGCACGCCCTGCGAACGCAACCTGCCCGTGGTGATGGCCCTGATCGGGATCTGGAACACCAACTTCCTGGGGGCGACCACCAACGCCGTATTGCCCTACAACGAGTCCCTGCGCTACTTCCCCTCTTTCCTGCAGCAACTCGAGATGGAAAGCAACGGCAAGTCCGTCGGGATTGATGGCCAGCCGCTCGCCCATGCCTCGAATCCCATCGTCTGGGGTGAACTCGGCAACAACGGCCAGCACGCGTTTTTCCAGCTTCTCCATCAGGGTGGGCGATTGGTGCCCTGCGATTTCATCGCCGCCGTACGTTCGGATTACCCCTTGCCCGGGCATCAGGAGGCGCTGCTCGCCAACTGCTTCGCACAGAGCGCGGCGCTGGCATTCGGCAAGACCGAGGATGAGGCACGCAGCGAGCTGAGCGGCAGCATGTCGGCCGCGAAGCTTGCGGAACTCCTGCCGCACAAGGTCTTTGCCGGCAATCAGCCGTCGTCCACGCTGCTGCTGTCGCGGCTTGACCCGCAAACGCTCGGTGCCCTGGTTGCACTTTACGAACACAAGGTTTTCGTGCAGGGCGCCATCTGGGGGCTCAATTCCTTCGATCAGTGGGGCGTCGAGCTTGGCAAGGCGGTGGCCAACAGCATTCTGCCTGCAGTGAGCGACGCGCAGCTGGCGAAAAAACTCGACGCATCAACGCAAGGGCTGCTGGCCTTCACCCGGCAGCATATTGCCTGAACCGATTTTGCTCCGGTATCCGGCCGGGGCGCTCAATTTGCCATGAGGCATGACATGACTACGAAGGTGATCAGTGTTTCCAGTGCGCCGTTCTCCGGCCAGAAACCGGGAACGTCCGGGCTGCGGAAGAAGGTGACGGTATTTCAGCAGGAGCGGTATCTCGAGAACTTCGTGCAGGCCATTTTCGACACGCTGAGCGGCCAGCAAGGAAAAACGCTGGTCGTCGGCGGTGACGGCCGCTATTACAACGATGTTGCCATTCAAACCATTCTGCGCATGGCGGCGGCGGCCGGCTTTGGCCGTGCTCTGGTCGGTTGTGACGGCATTCTGTCGACGCCGGCCGCCAGCGCGGTGATCCGCAAATGGCAGGCCTTTGGTGGCCTTATCCTGTCCGCCAGCCACAATCCGGGTGGTCCCGATGGCGACTTCGGCATCAAGTACAACCTCGGCAATGGCGGACCGGCGAACGAAGCCTTTACCGACGCGGTTTATCAGCGCACGCAGGAGATCAGTGCCTATCGCACTATCGAGGCGGCCGATATCGACCTCGGGCGGTTGGGTGAGTTCCAGGTGGGCGACATGGCCGTCAGCATCATCGATCCGGTCGCCGATTATGCCGAACTGCTGGAGTCCCTGTTTGACTTCGAACGTATCGCCGCTCTCCTCGCACGTGCGGACTTTCGCATGCGTTTCGACGCCATGCACGCGGTCACCGGTCCCTACGCGAAGGCCATTCTGGAAAGCCGCCTCGGGGCGCCAGCGGGCACCGTGGTGAACGGCACGCCGCTGCCGGATTTTGGCGGCGGGCACCCCGATCCGAACCCCGTCTATGCCGCCGAACTGGTCGCTGCTCTGGCCGACAGCCGCTCGGGTCTGTCGTTCGGAGCGGCCTCCGACGGTGACGGTGACCGCAACATGGTCGTCGGTCGCGGTTTTGTCGTCAGTCCGAGTGACAGCCTGGCCGTCATCGCCGCGAACCATGCGCTGGTCCCTGGTTACGCGGCCGGCCTGGCCGGCGTCGCGCGCTCGATGCCGACCAGCTGCGCGGTAGACCGCGTCGCCCAGGCGCTGGGTATTCCCTGCTACGAGACGCCGACCGGCTGGAAATACTTCGGTTCGCTGCTCGATGCTGGCAAAGCCACCATCTGCGGTGAAGAAAGCGCGGGCACCGGCTCGAGCCACGTGCGCGAGAAGGATGGTCTGTGGGCGGTCCTCTACTGGCTCAACATTCTGGCCGTGCGCGATACGCCCGCCGACGTCATCGTGCGCGAGCACTGGCAGCGTTTTGGCCGCAACGTGTACTCGCGCCACGATTATGAAGGCATCGAGACCGCCGCGGCCGATCGCCTGATGGACGGCTTGCGCGCGCGGCTACCGCAGCTGGCAGGCTCGCTGTGCAATGGGCTGCGCATCGAGGCTGCCGATGATTTTGCCTATATCGACCCGGTGGATGGCTCGCGCTCCGAACGTCAGGGCATCCGCATTATGCTCGACGATGGTTCGCGGGTGGTTTTCAGGCTGTCCGGCACGGGCACGGAAGGGGCGACGCTGCGCGTTTATCTCGAGCGGTTCGTGGCCGATCCCAGCCGCCACGAGGTGCCGACGCAGGAGGCGCTTGCACCGCTGGTGCAACTCGCCGAGACGGTGGCGCAGATTGCCGGGATTACCGGGCGGAAAAAGCCGGATGTGATCAGCTAGGAAGTCGGGACACCTGGCGCCACCTGATGGCGCTGCCAGGTGCCATGAATCAAGCGAGAAAAAGGGGATAAGAGAATGGTTGATCGGAAGACATTCCAATTGTCACGCAAGGCGATCGCCTTGGTGCTTGCTGGCGGGCGCGGCAGCAGGCTACACGAACTGACGGACCGGCGCGCCAAACCGGCGGTCCATTTTGGTGGCAAGTTCCGGATTATCGACTTCGCTCTGTCGAACTGTGTCAACTCGCAGCTGCGACGCGTCGGTGTGGTGACCCAGTACAAGTCGCACAGCCTCCTGCGTCATTTGCAGCGCGGCTGGAGTTTCCTGCACGGCGAAGTCAATGAGTTCGTTGATCTGCTTCCGGCACAGCAGCGAATAGACGAGGAATCCTGGTATCGGGGTACCGCCGATGCCGTCTATCAGAACATCGACATCCTCGAGACCTACACGCCGTCCCCCGAGTACGTCGTGATCCTGGCCGGCGACCACGTCTACAAGATGAACTACGGAATAATGCTGGTCGACCACGTCGAGAGCGGTGCCGAATGCACCGTCGCCTGTATCGAGGTGCCACGCAAGGAAGCCAGCGGGTTTGGCATCGTCGCCGTCGACGACAGTGGCATGATTACCGACTTCATCGAGAAGCCTGCCGATCCCCCGGCGATGCCGGGCAATCCGGAGATGTCCCTGTGCAGCATGGGAGTCTACGTTTTCAATGCCAAGTACCTGTACGCCGAACTGGCCCGAGACATTGCCGACGAGACCTCCAACCATGACTTCGGCAAGGACATCATTCCCCGTGCCGTCGCCAACCGCTGCGCGGTGGCACACTCGTTCTCCCGCAGTTGCGTCGTGGCGCCCGATGAACCGGTCAGGGAACACTACTGGCGCGACGCCGGGACAATCGATGCCTACTGGGATTCGAACATCGATCTCACCGGCACCGTGCCGGCACTGAACCTCTACGACAGTAACTGGCCGGTGTGGACCTACCAACAGCAACTGCCCCCTGCCAAGTTCGTGCACAACCATCTCGACCGGCGTGGGACCGCCATCGAATCCACCGTCTCCGGTGGCTGTATCGTTTCCGGAGAAGTCAACCGTTCGCTGCTCTTCTCCAGTTGCCGCGTCCATTCCTACGCCCGGGTGAACCTGTCGGTAATGCTTCCCAACACCTCCGTCGGGTCGCGGGCTCGCCTGAGCCGTTGCGTTGTAGACAGTGACTGTCACATCCCGCCGAACATGGTCGTTGGCGAAGACCCGGACGACGATGCGCGCCGTTTCAGGTATACCGAGAACGGCATTACGCTGATCACCAAGAAGATGCTGGAGCGACTCACCTGAGGCGGCAGGTTCGCTAGTCCGTGCGCATCCTGCACGTTGCCGCGGAGATCTACCCGCTGGTCAAGACCGGCGGGCTCGCCGATGTCGTGGCCGCCCTGCCGGCCGCGCTGGCCGCCCGCGGACTTGACGTCCGCATCCTGTTGCCGGGAATGCCCGCCATTCTCAACGGTGTGACCGATCTCAAGCGGGTTATCCGCATCGGTCCGGCGTTTGGCGCTGCAGTCATCACCCTGCGGCTCGGTCGCCTGCCAGATAGCGGCCTGCTGGCCTACGTCATTGATGCGCCCTTTCTTTACCGGCGCGACGGTAATCCCTACCTTGGCCCGGACGGTTGTGACTGGCGCGACAACCATCGACGCTTCGCTCTCCTTGGTTGGGTCGCTGCCCACCTCGCTGCCGGAGAGCTTGATCGGCTCTGGCGGCCAGAGGTGGTGCACGCGCACGATTGGCATGCCGGACTGGCACCTGCCTACATCGCGCAGAATCCGGCGCTGTCCACGGCCACCGTGTTCACCATCCACAATCTCTCCTTCCGCGGCCTTTTCCCTCTCGACTACCATCACGACCTCGGTTTGCAGATTTCTGGCGCAAATCAGAGCGGCATCGAGTTTCACGGGCAGTTGTCGTTCATGAAGGCGGCGCTGGTGCATGCGAAACGCGTCAACGCCGTCAGCCCGACCTATGCGCGGGAAATATGCTCGCAGGAATTCGGCTGGGGGCTCGATGGCGTGCTGCGTGGCCGGGGCGGCGATCTGTCCGGCATACTCAATGGTGTCGACTATTCGGTCTGGAACGCCAGCACCAATCCTGCCCTGTCCAGGAACTACAGTGCCGAGCACCTGCGCGGCAAGCTGGCCGGTAAGCTCAGATTGCAGAAGGATCTCGGTTTTTCTCCCCGTGCCAAGGCGCCGCTGTTCGCCATTGTCAGCCGATTAACCTCGCAGAAAGGCATGGATCTGGTCCTTGGTGCCCTGCCGACCCTGTTGGCCGAGGGGGCGCAGCTGGTGGTCATTGGCAGTGGCGAAGCGGATATCGAAGCCGCCTTCAGAACCGCTGCCACGGCCCATCCCGCTGCGGTGTCGGTACATCTTGGCTACGATGAGGCCTTGTCACATCGAATCATGGCCGGCGCCGATATCCTGCTCGTCCCATCGCGTTTCGAGCCCTGTGGTCTGACGCAGCTCTATGCCTTGCGCTACGGCACCCTGCCACTGGTGCGGCGAGTCGGTGGCCTGGCCGATACGGTGGTCGATACGACGCCGGAGACCCTCAAGGCGGGTACAGCCAACGGCTTCTCGTTTGACGATGCCAGCAGCCGCAAGCTCGCCGGACGTGTCAGCAGGGCATGCGCACTGTACCGCGATGCCGCGACCTGGCGTCACCTGCAGCAGCACGGTATGGCGCAGAACTTTTCCTGGGATGACTCGGCAATGCGCTACGAAGCGCTGTACAGAAGTATCTGAAGGCCGATCGCCGTACGCCGCGCTCGTCGTGTTCAGCAGTGCCGGTGCTGCTGTCGGTGAAACCGAGGGCGCACTATAATCGCGACAGCAGTAGCCAAGTCTTGCTTCGCGCCGACTGCTCCGTACGCTGGCCTGCAAACCAGGGATACAGGAGCTGCAACGATGAGAATTCGTTAGCCTAGCTTCCCGAACCAAACTCCCACAGGAGAGTTCATTGTCTTTTGATCATTGCCTCATTCGGCCGTTTGCCGGCCTCCGTCCGCGCCGCCAGGATGCCGCAGCCGTTGCCGCGCCACCCTATGATGTTCTTTCCAGCGAAGAGGCACGCGAGGCGGCAAGCGGCAAGCCCTTGTCCTTCCTGCATGTGTCCAAGGCCGAGATCGACCTGCCGCCGGAGGTCGATCACTTCGCACCCGAGGTGTATGCGAAGTCGGCCGAAAATTTTCAGCGTCTGGTCGACGACGGGGTGCTCTGCCGCGACGAGCGCGCGTGCTACTACGCGTACCGACTGGTGATGGGCGACCATGTGCAGGTCGGCCTGGTGGCCGCCGCTTCGATCGCCGCCTACTGACAGCAACCGTATCCGCAAGCATGAGTTCACCCGCCCGGACAAGGAAGACGACCGCGTCCGGCAAATTGAAGCGCTGAATGCGCAAACCGGTCCAGTGCTGCTGGTCAATGCGCACAACGAGACCGTTGATCGCCTGCTCAGCCAGGCCTCCGAGGGCGAGCCGGTCGCCGATGTGACGGGCGAAAACGGCATCAGGCACACGCTGTGGATGATCGACGAGGGCGAGACCATCACGCACCTCGGCGCGCTCTTCGAAGCCATGCCCGCACTGTACATTGCCGATGGTCATCATCGCTCGGCGGCGGCCTCACGAGTGGCTGCGGCTCGGCGTGGCAAGGCGGATGCAGTCGATAGCGCCGAGTATTTCCTGGCGGTGATCTTTCCCGCTTCACAGATGCGCATCATGGACTACAACAGGGTCGCGCGCGACCTCAATGGTCTGAGTGAGGAAGCCTTCCTGGCGGCCGTTGCTCAGCGCTATCGCGTCATGCCGTCGGACAGCCCGGTGAAGCCGGAACGCAGCGGCGTCTGCGGCATGTATCTCGGTCGTCGCTGGTACCGTCTGGAATTGCTGCCCGGTCTGCTGCCATCGTCCGATCCGGTGCGGCGAGTCGATGTTTCGGTACTGGCCGAACAGATCCTCGCTCCGCTGCTGGGGATCACCGACCTGCGCCGAGACACGCGCATCGACTTCGTTGGCGGCATGCGAGGGCTGGGCGAACTCGAACGACGCGTGGATAGTGGCGAGATGGCCGTCGCTTTTGCGCTCTATCCGACCCAGATGGCCGATCTGATGGCGGTCGCCGACGCGGGCGAGGTGATGCCGCCCAAGTCGACGTGGTTCGAACCGAAACTCGCCGACGGACTGGTGTCGCACGTCCTCGATTAACGCTCGCGGCCAGCTGAGCTGAAGAAGGGGCGGGCAGGGCGGGCAATCAGCTGGCCCCTGCGCGTCGGTGTCCGGACGCTGCCAGGAAGCGGCTGGTTCGTTTCACGCTCGCCAGCGTCGGTCACCTGGTGCAGTTCACCTTGCCGCGCCGGCTTCAGTCCGACCCGGACTTGCCCCCGACGACCGAAACCCGTGCTTTCCCGGTACTCAGCTCACCGATAACGGTTGCGTGATCAAAGCCTTCCTGCAGGAAAATCGACAGGACTTCGGTGACCACTTCCGGCGCACAGGCGATCAGCAAGCCGCCGCTGGTCTGCGGATCGGTGAGCAGTGCCTGCTCGACTTCGCTCAGATGCTTCGTCGGTCGGACCACGTGCTCGCCATAGCTGACCCAGTTACGCTCTGAAGCGCCGGTGATGCAAGCTTTTTCCGCATAGTCGAGAGCGTTGGCCAAGATCGGCAATGCGGCGTAGTCGATCACCGCCGAGACCCGGGATGCCTTGCAGATTTCAACGAGGTGACCGAGCAGACCGAAGCCTGTCACATCGGTCATTGCATGTACGCCGGCGAGGCAGCCGAGAGCCCGTCCCGGCGTGTTGAGTTGCGTCGTCGAAGCGATCATCGACGCGTAGTTGCTGGCCGAAAGCAGGCCCTTCTTCAGCGCTGCGCTGTAGAAGCCAACGCCCAGTCCCTTGCCGAGAATCAATTTGTCGCCGGGCCGTGCTCCGGAGTTGCGCTTCAGGTTGTCGGGATGCACCAGGCCGATCGCCACGAGTCCGTATATCGGCTCGAGTGAGTCGATCGTGTGTCCACCGGCAATCGGAATACCTGCCCTGGCACATATCGACTCGCCACCCTCAAGGATGCGTTTGATCGTCTCAAGCGGGAGTTTGTTGATCGGCATGCCGACGATGGCCAGTGCCAACAGCGGCACGCCGCCCATGGCGTAGACGTCGGAAAGAGCGTTGGTCGCCGCGATGGAGCCAAAATCGAAAGGATCATCAACGATGGGCATGAAGAAATCAGTGGTCGCCACCAGCGCCTGTTCGGCGTTGAGCTGGTAGACGGCCGCGTCATCGCTGGTCTCGATGCCGACCAGCAACTGCTTGGGGACGATAGCCGGAGCGGTCTTGGCGAGAATCTGTTCGAGCACGTGCGGCGCGATCTTGCATCCGCATCCACCACCGTGCGCAAACTGCGTCAGTTTGACGGGCTCTGTGTCGACGATTTCCGGAGCGGCAGCATCGTCCGTCCTGGATTTGTTTTTGGCCATGATATTCCGGTGGTTAGGGTGACTTGGGGCGTCAAGGTGGCGATGCAGCTGCCGAGGTCGCTACCGGCAAGGCAGGAGCTCAGCTGTTTGCAAAGCCCGCCTCATCGATCGCCGTGGCGAAGTCGGCGACGCTTGCCACCTTCGGGTCGTAGGTGATTCTGGCCTGGCTCGCCTCCAGCGACACCTCGACCTGACTGACTCCGGGCAAGTTCTTGAGGACCGTGCTGACGCTTTTCACGCACGCCTGGCAGCGCATTCCGACAACGCCAATGCAGATCGTTTCCATCGCGGTTTCCCCGTCATACTTGCCGGTGCGGTTGCTCGCCGCAGTCAGCCCCATTGCTATCCTCGGCACCGGCTATCGGCTGCCGCCCGCACGCCAGCGCTTGAGAAGCAGTGAGTTGGAGACCACCGAGACCGAACTCATCGCCATTGCCGCGCCAGCGACGACCGGATTGAGCAGGCCAAGTGCGGCCAGCGGTATGCCGAGCACGTTGTAGATGAACGCCGAAAAGAGATTCTGCCTGATTTTGCGCAGCGTCGCACGCGAAAGAAGGATCGCGTCGGCAATTCCGTTGAGGTCGCCATGGACCAGCGTTACGTCGGCGGCATTGATGGCGGCGTCCGATCCGGCGCCAATGGCGAAGCTGACATCGGCCGCCGCCAGCGCAGGCGCGTCGTTGATCCCGTCGCCGACCATGGCCACGACCGCGCCGCTGGTCTTCAGGGCATTGACTGCAGCGGCTTTGTCGCCGGGGAGTACGCCGGCCCGGAAGTCGTCGATTCCCGCTTCCCCGGCGATTGCCGCCGCGGTCGCAGCGTGATCGCCGGTGAGCATCACCACCCGGATACCCATTCCCTTGAGCCGGGTCACGGCGGCGCGTGAGGTCGCGCGCAAGGGGTCAGCGATCGCCAGCAACGCCAGTGCGACGTCGGTCTGGCCCTCGCTGCCGTCGCCAGCGCTGCTTTCCTGGCCACCTTCGACCAGCACCACGACCGTCTTGCCCGTGCGTTGCAGCTTGTCGATCTGTTCTCGAGGCAGGCTCATGGCGAGGAACTCGCTGGGCGCGGCGAGGCGTAGCAGGCGTTCGTCTACCCGGCCCTCGACCCCACGACCGGGGAGGGCTCGAAACTGTGCTACTGGCAGTAGCGGCAGCTGGCTGGCCCGGGCATGGCGCAGGATCGCCTTGGCCAAGGGATGCTCGGAACCCTGTTCGAGGGCCGCCGCGAGCGACAGGGCTTCGTCTGCCGACACGGCCAGCGGCACGAGATCGGTCAGTACCGGCTCGCCGCGCGTCAGCGTGCCGGTCTTGTCGATCGCCAGCACGCTGACCTTCTCTGCACGTTCCAGCGCTTCGGCATTCTTGACCAGGATACCCGCCGAGGCGCCCTGTCCGGTGGCGACCATGATTGCCGTCGGTGTCGCCAGCCCGAGGGCGCAAGGACAGGCAATCACCAGTACCGCCACGGCATTGACCAGCGCGGCGCTGAAGTCGCCGCCAAACAGCCACCAGGCGAGCAGGGTGCATAGGGCGATGGCGCAGACCACGGGCACGAAAACTGCCGAGATGCGGTCGGCAAGACGCTGCACGGGCGCTTTGGAGCCCTGCGCTTCGGCGACCATGCGGATGATTCCGGCGAGCAGGGTGTGCTCACCGACGCCGCTCGCCCGACAGCGCAGCATTCCCTCGCCATTGGCCGTGGCGGCGAAGACGCGCGCTCCCGGGTGCTTGTCCACCGGCATGCTCTCGCCGGTGAGCATCGCTTCGTTGACCGTCGACTCACCGTCGATCACGTCGCCATCGACGGGCAGGTTTTCGCCGGGACGAACAACAAAGATATCGCCGGCGGTGAGCAGCGCGACGTCGATTTCGATCAGCTTGCCGTCGCGCTCGACGCGCGCGGTTTTCGGCTGCAGGCGGACGAGGGTCTCGATGGCGTCGGTGGTCCTCGCCTTGGCGCGTGACTCGAGCAATTTGCCAAGCAGTACCAGGGTGATCACCGCCGCCGAGGCCTCGAAGTAGACGTGCAGATGGGCCGCACCCGATACCGTGACGAACAGGCTGAAACCATAGGCCATGCTGGTTCCCAGAGCAACCAGCACGTCCATGTTCGCGCCGCCACCGCGCAAGGCCTTCCAGGCGCCAGAGTAGAAGCGCCAGCCGATCCAGAACTGTACCGGCGTCGCCAGCCCGAGTTGCAGCCAGCGTGGAAGGAGGTCGTGGTGAGTTTGCGCGCCGCTCTCGAACATGCTCAACATTTGCGCGGCCAGGGGCAGGGTCAGCACGGCCGCAATCCAGAAGCGGCGCAGCTCCGCCTTCCCGGCGGTAATTTTGTTGGCCTTCTCCTCGCTGCGCGAGCGATCGCCGGCCAGATGCCCGACGAAGCCGGCACGTTCGACGGTGGCGAGCAGCAACGCTGGATCGACGATGCCCGGAAGATGGTGGACCGGTGGCCCGCTCGGTGGCCAGGTTGACCACCGCGTCAACACCCGAAAGCCGGTTGAGGAGCTTTTCAAGGCGCGTCGAGCAGGCGGCGCAGGTCATTCCCTCTATCGCCAGTTCGGTGGCTCGTCGCGGGACGCTGAAACCGGCTTTCTCGATCGCCGCGACGACCTCCTGCGGCGAGCTGGCGCCGGAAGAAAGGTCGACCCTGGCGCGTTCGCTGGCCAGGTTGACCGTGGCCATGACGCCGGGAAGGCGATTCAGGACTTTCTCGATGCGCGTCGCGCAGGCGGCACAGGTCATGCCCGTGACCGGCAGATCGAGGCGTTGCCGCTCGTTCTTTTCTTCTCTCATGTCGACCACCGGGGCCGAGCGTCGCAGGTTTGCATCAAGAGCCCCTCAAGTGGCGAACGGCGAACGACCGATCAGCAGGCGCGTCAGCCCGATCAGGCCCCAGACGCCAAAGCCGAGAATCAGCGTTCCCGATGCCAGGCGTAGCGTGCGATTGCGCGCATAGGCCTGCAGGCGCGCGGCGAGCAGGCCGGCAAGCAGCAGGTTGGGCAAGGTGCCGGCGCCGAAAGCCAGCATCAGCCCGGCGCCGTGCAGCGCCGAGCCGCTGGTCAAGGCCGTTGCCAGTGCGCTATACACTAGGCCGCAGGGCAACCAGCCCCAGAGCAGCCCGAGTGGAAAAGCCTGCCTGATGCTGTGTGCGGGCAGAAAATGCCGGGTCAGCGGTTGCAGATGTCGCCACAGTTTCTGGCCGAAGCGTTCGGTGAACGCCAGTGCCCTGGTCAGGCCCATCAGATACAGGCCGAGCGCGATGAGCATCAGGTTGGCGAGCAGGAAAAGGGCGCTGCGCAGGGGTAGCTGCCCGGACAAGGCCAGACTCGCTTCGCCGAGTGCACCGACGATAGCGCCGGCAGCAGCATAACTGACGATCCGTCCGGCATTGTAAGCGAGGTGCAGCGAGGAGCGTGCGGGCCCCCCCATCGACAGCGCAGCGACGATGCCGCCGCACATGACGACGCAGTGCGTCCCACCGAGCAGACCGATCAACAACAAAGCAAGATACGTCGATTCTGGCATCTGGGGCTAGCGCGCGCGCCGACGGGCTGAGGGAGCCTGGATTCTACTCCTTCCTCGGCGGTGGTCGGCGGCGAGTCAGCTGCGGGTCAGCTGGAGGCGGGTTTCAGATGACCTTCGAGTAGCGGGTGCGCTGTCGATCAGCGCGCAGATAACGGTCGAAAACCATCGAAATCGCGCGTACCAGCATCCGTCCCTTCGGCAGAACGGTAATCCAGCGGTCATCGATACGCACCAGTCCGGCATCGACCATCTCGCGCAGGTCGTCGAGCTCGGTGGCGAAGTGTTTCCGGAATTCGATCAGGTGCGCGATCTCGATCGACTCGATCGACAGCTCGAAGTGGCACATCAGCGACTGGATGATGGAGCGTCGCAGCAGGTCGTCGGCATTCAATTCGATACCGCGGTAGACGGGCAGGGTGCCGCTGTCGAGCAGGTCATAGTACTCGTCGAGCGTCTTCACGTTCTGACTGTAGGTCGGTCCGACCTTGCCGATCGACGAGATGCCGAAGGCCAGCAGGTCACAGTCCGAATGCGTCGAGTAGCCCTGGAAGTTGCGATGCAGGCGGCCCTGCCGCTGGGCCGTCGCCAACTCATCGTCGGGCTTGGCGAAATGATCCATGCCGATATAGACGTAGCCGGCTTCGGTCATTTTTCGGATGGCCAGCGAGAGAATCTGCAGGCGAGCGTCGGCGCTAGGCATGTCCGCGTCGAGGATGCGCCGCTGCGGCTTGAACAGACTTGGCAGGTGCGCATAGTTGTAGATCGAAACGCGATCGGGGCTGGCGGCAATTACCCGGTCCAGCGTACGGCTGAAGCCGATCACTGTCTGTTTCGGCAGGCCGTAGATCAGGTCGACGCTGATCGACTTGAAGCCGCTGCTACGCGCCGCGTCCATGACTGCCAGGGTTTCTTCCTCGCTCTGGACGCGATTCACGGCCTGCTGGACTGCCGGGTCGAAATCCTGGACACCGACACTCATGCGGTTGAAACCCAGTTCGGCAAGCAGTTCGACGGTTGCGCCATCGACCTTGCGCGGGTCTACTTCAATCGAGTACTCGCCGTCTTCAATCAGCTTGAAGTGATGGCGTGTCGCTGCCATCAGTTGGCGCATTTCATCGTGCGAGAGGAAGGTCGGCGTACCGCCACCCCAGTGCAGTTGCGCCACTTCCTGATCGCCACCTTCAAGATAGCTGCTCTGCAGTGCCAGTTCGCGCGCCAGATACTTCAGATATTTGGCTGAACGGCCATGGTCCTTGGTGATGATCTTGTTGCACGCGCAGTAATAGCAGATGGTGTTGCAGAACGGAATGTGGAAGTACAATGATAATTGCCGGCTGACGGCGCCAATGTTGCGCTTGCCGAGCCACAGTTGGTACGCATCCGGGCCAAAGGCCTCGACAAAGCGATCCGCGGTTGGGTATGACGTATAGCGCGGGCCATTGATGTCGAAGCGGCGAATGATCTGCGGATCAAAAACGAGGTTCTCGGCGACAGAGTTCATGTTTCCACTACATTGTTGATTAGGTGCATTATCGGTTTGCCCTGAAGTGATCGGGTTGACGTGGATCAAACGCCGGGTTTAGTGAAAAGGACGCAGATGTCGACGAACGATGCGACCGCGAGACTTGCCTTTGAGGTCGTAAAGACGGCCTGTTCGAACTGCAATCTGCGCGAGCTCTGTCTCCCTATCGGTCTCGACGCCACCGAACTGAGAAAGCTCGACGAACTGGTGTCGACGCGCAGACGCCTCAAGCGGGGCGACCATCTGTACCGTGCCGGGCAGAGCTTCGAGTCTATCTACGCGATCCGCAGCGGTTTCTTCAAGACCGATGTGCTGATCGAAGACGGTCGTGATCAGGTCACCGGCTTCCAAATGACCGGCGAGTTGCTCGGCCTTGATGGGATCAGCAGCGAAGTCCATACCTGCAACGCCATCGCTCTCGAGGATAGCGAGGTCTGTGCCATTCCGTTCCTGCATCTCGAAAGCCTGTCGCGGCAAATTCATACCCTGCAGCACCACTTTCACCAGGTGATGAGCCGCGAGATCGTCCGTGATCACGGCGTAATGATGTTGCTCGGCACGATGCGCGCCGAGGAACGCTTGGCGGCCTTCCTGCTCAACCTTTCGCAGCGGTTCAAGGCGCGTGGCTACTCGCCGGCCGAATTCAACCTGCGCATGTCGCGTGACGAAATCGGCAGCTATCTGGGCCTCAAACTGGAAACCGTCAGCCGTGCCTTTTCGCGCTTTCAGGACGAAGGGCTGCTCTCCGTTCACCAGAGAAAAATCCGCATTCTCAACACCGCCGGCCTGAAGAAACTGATGTCCCACCAGCGCGTTTGATGCGGTGCGAATAATGGCCCGCGTTGGCTTCCGTTTCAAGCGATTCCAGCCAAGGGGCCGAGTGCGCTGCGGCTGACAGCCACCGCAACAATGTAGGCAAAAGCCAGCAGCGCAGCGACGAAGAAGAGCGCACGCTGGCCCTGGCTGCGGCCGCGCTTCAGGGCCATCGTCCCACAGCCAATGTAGATCAGCAGGCCGACCAGTTTCGCTGTCAGCCAGGGGGCAGCGAAGGGATACTGGGCGCTGATCACGGCCATGGCGATGGCGCTGGTCAGCAGGACGGTATCGACGATGTGCGGCAGGACTCGGACCAGTGGTTGCTGCAGCCGCGGCGACCTCTCGAGCATCCAGATCCCACGCACGAAGAAGCCGATTCCGCTGAGCACGACGCAGCCTACATGCAGGTATTTCAACGTCAGATAAGTCATTGCTGGGCCTGCGCGACGGCAGCAGGCGTACGCGTCAGGGCTTCGATTTCCAGCCGATGTCGACGGTAGAAGGCGACGGCGGCGAGCAGGTTGCTGAGCAACCAGCCATTAGCCAGCAACAGCGTCAGTCCCGCCGGATAGGTGAACCACTGGGGCCAGAGTACGGCAGCCAGCAGCAGCACAAGGGCGGCAAAGTGCGCATGCATCTGCCGGTGGACCTGAGGCCCGGCGATGACCTTGTTCATGTTCGGAGGAATTCGCCCGGCCGCGTCCGAGATTCTGCAGGTGCGACCAGACCAGAAAGGGAACGATCTTGTAGAGCATGCCGATCATTACCGACATGAAGCCGCCGAATAGTGCCAGGACGCCGCACAGGAGAGGCCACTCGGGGCGCTCGGCCAGCGTCGGCCAGCTGCTGGCTGCAAGCCACAGCGAGCAGGCGGCCAGGGTGCTCAGCATTGCCACGCGCCAATACCTGTTGCGTGGCGTCGAAACGGGCACGCTTGCTGCGGCTCTGCAGGTGCAGCGTCAGCGCCGCGAAAACTGGCCACTGCGAGGACCGTGATGGCCGCGAGCAGGAGCGACTGGCCATCGCCGGTCCGTCGTATCGGCGACACTCCAAACGACCAGCAGAGCGAGCAGCGACCACGAAAAGCGGCGCGCGAACCACTCAGGGTAGCCTGGTGTCATCTGGAACATCGGTACCACCACGAAGGCGACGGCAGCCAGCAGGATAACGCTCCAGCCAACCAAGCCCCAGCCGAGATGAATCGTCGTCAGCTGCATCACTGGCAAGGCCAGCGATCCATTGAGTGCCAGCGCCAGCAGGACGCCGAGACAAACCGTTACGGTCAAGCCGAGCAAGGACAACTGCAGGCCGCGAATGGTCGGGTTGGTCGCAGGCACACCCCACAAGGCGTGGCCAGCGGCGGCGATGAACAGCGCAACACCGCCGCCAATAAAAAGCGCGGCCAGCCAGAATGCCAGCGGCTGGTAGCTCAGAAAGCCTGTCGCCAGAAGCAGCGCGCCCGGAGCGATCGCTGCGTGCACCAGGGTGGCGACCAGCCGCGGGTGCGAAATGTTCGCTCCGGCGACCACCGGAAGAATCTGGATCATCGCGCCGAGCATCACCTGCAGCATGAAGCCAACGGTGATCAGGTGCGTCAGCGCCAGGGCTGCGCCTGTCCAGCGCGAGGCGAACAGCTCGGGACCGCTCCACAGCACGAGCAGGGCGGCGAGGATGGCAAACAGGGGAGCCGTCAGAAAAAAGCGCAGCGGGGCGGCAAGCGGGGGTGCCTGCTCGAACGACAGCAGCGCCTGCATTACGACTCTTGATGCTGGATCAGGACTTGCACCGTACCGTCAGCCTGGCGCTCGCTCTTCCAGGTGAAACCGTTGAGTTCGAGGAGCCCTGTACAGCGGGTAAGGCTCACGGGGCAGGAGTACCAGGAGTTTCTTCCGATGCGGCGAGCGTGTCGAGTGCTTCCATGGTGCGTACCATCGGTTCCGGTGGTTCCAGGTCGCGGACGTCGAGAACGATTGGGGTTTTCGTCCGTGTCATGCTGGCGTCTTCGCGTTGGCAGAGAGCTGCTTCTGCAGCTTCGGCAGCAGGGCCTCGAGCTGGTCGGCCAATTGCTGGTCACACATCGGATAGAGGATGTTTTCTTCCTTGACGTTGTGTTGCTGAATCATGATCAGCAGCGTCTCGGCGTTGCCGCTGTAGTCGTCGACCGCGCGCTCAGCCAGCGCTGCTTCCGCGGCGGCGAGCAGCTGGCGCATCTGCACGTGCTCGCTGCGCATGACCTGCGTTGGCCCCTGGTGCATGCCGGTACGCTTCTCGAAGAGCGGGAAGAGAATCGCTTCCTCGGCCTCGAAATGATTCAGCATGGCCTTTTGGAAGCGGGCGAATTCGCCTTCCGCCAGTGCCCATTTGTCGTTTGCCACGGCGTTGTCGACCGTTGCCAGAAGGTCGTCGCAGGAGCGATGATCCCTGGTCATCAATTCGCTGATTTCGCGCATGAGGTGCCTCGTAAGGTTAGTCGTGCCATTGTCGGCGGCAGACGTAGCGCCAGCGTTGATCGACATCAAACAATAATTTTGAACATGTCGTGTGTTGAGACACGACCTGATTTGCTTCGACGGCCAGGCAACGACAGGCATCCGCCCAAAGCAGCACATTTACCGGCCGGCACTTAGGCGGTCACCTGGCCAAAAAGTTCTCGCTGTTCCTGACTTTTTGCAAACCGTCCCAGTGGAAGATTGCTTTCCAGTCACGGGACCGGCCGTGTCCAGGTCTCGACGGGGACTGAGAGTCGATCCATAGTTTGACTTCCGTCAGGATTGGTGTGACCTTTACCGCCTATAGTCGATTGTCAATCGACGTCACTGTGGAGGAAGCGCCATGTTCAAACACATCCTTGTTCCTGCTGATGGTTCCGATCTTTCAAAGGAAACGGCCCGGCGCGCGGTTTCGTTCGCCAAGGAGGCCGGAGCGCGCATTACGGCTTTTTTTGCCAAACCGGAGTATCCGGTCAGTTACTACGGTGAAGGAGCTTTGATCGATCCGACGACCCCGGAGAAATTTGCCGAACTTGCCGAGCAGCAAGCCGAACAGGTTCTCGACTTCGTCGCTGGCCTGTGCAAGGACGCTGCTGTCCCGGTCGAAAAGCTCTCGCTGACCAGTGACATCCCCTACCAGGCGATCATCGACGCAGCCACGCAGTCGGGCTGCGACCTGATCTTCATGGCGTCGCACGGCCGCCGCGGAATCAGCGCTCTGTTGCTTGGCAGTGAGACGCACAAGGTGCTCACGCACTCGACCATTCCCGTCCTCGTCTATCGCTGATCAGCGCGCTTACCGAGAAGGCGCGCAAGCGCGCGCCGCCGCTTCACTGGCCCGCCGCGACGAGGGCCGTCGGAGTGTGGCAAAATGCCTTGGGCGCTGGCGCGTTCGCTGGCCAAATGTGGCTAGCGACGGAAGGAGTTGAACGAGCATGCGGTGCTTCAGGAAAGTGCTTGGCTGGCGCCGCGGGGGGCCGATTTTCGCCTGCTGCCTCGCCGTTGGCTGGAGCGCAGTCGAGGCGGTTGATGTCGGGCTGGCCGGCGTATTTCCGGGCAAGGCGCTACTGACCATCGACGGTGGCGCACCGCGAACCGTGGTCGTCGGCGCAGAGACCAGCGAAGGTGTTCGCGTACTGGCTGTCGACCGTGAGTCGGCGACCATCGAGAGCGACGGAAAGAAGCGCACCCTGCGCGTTGGGCAGAACGTCGTGTCCAGCTCTTCGCAGCAGGGCGGTGGCCGCGTGGTATTGACTGCCGACGGCAATGGCCATTTCCTGACTACCGGAAACATCAACGGATCGACGGTGCGTTTTCTGGTCGATACCGGTGCCACAATGATCTCGCTCGGTGCCAGCGATGCGCGGCGGATCGGCATTGACGCCAGCAAAGGCCAGCCGGCGGTGGTGAACACCGCCAACGGGCAGGCCCGCGTCTCTCGTGTCCAGCTGGATAGCGTCCGTGTCGGCGAGATTGTCCTGCACGGTATTGATGCACTGGTACACCAACAGGACATGCCGGTTGTGTTGCTCGGCATGACTTTCTTGAACCGTATGGAAATGCAGCGTGACGGTCAGACGATGACCCTCAGAAAGCGCTACTAGGAGGAGTCGATGATGCGAGTGCGCAGCGAAGAAGCAAGCATGTTGAGCCGTGAGCTCGATATCCTGATGAGCGAGCGGCAGACGCTGCTGGAAGTCGTTGGTGCCGCCGCCGCGCTGATCGCATCGCTCGACAGCCGCACGCTGCCGCCGACTGCGGTCAGATCGGCGGATCTCGTGGCGACGACGATCAATGCCTTGTCGGACGAGACCTTGCGCGACGCACTTGCCGCCGTGCGCGCAGAGATCGAGGACGACGACGGCGAGCGGGAAGGCGAGCGTGTTGTCAGCCACTGAGGCCTTGGCCGGCTCAGCGACCGAGTTCAGCGGTAGCGCCCTCGACCTCGATCATTTGCGCCAGGTCTTGGCTGCGGAGCCGGCGCGCACTCCCTGTGTTCTCGAAGACGGCGTCGGCGACGAGGAACTGCTGCCGGCTGCCGTACTCTTTCCGATTGTTCGCCGTAATGGCCAGCCGACCGTATTGCTTACCCAGCGCACGACGCACTTGCGGGATCATCCGGGGCAGGTAAGCTTTCCGGGAGGCCGTTGCGAAGCGAGCGACGCATCGCCGGCGGCTACGGCGCTGCGCGAGACCAGTGAAGAAATCGGCCTGGCGCCGGAGCACGTGGAAATCGTTGGCTATCTGCCCGAATATCGTACCTCGACCGGCTTCAGGGTCACCCCGGTGGTGGCCATGGTGACGCCACCTTTCGATTTGCAGCTCGACGCCTTCGAGGTGGCGGAAGCATTCGAGGTGCCCTTGTCATTCCTGATGAATCCCGCCAATCACCAACAGCATTCGCTTCACTACCGGGGAAAGCTGCGTCACTACTACGCCATGCCCTACGGCGACTACTTTATCTGGGGTGCCACGGCAGGGATCATCATGTCGCTCTACCGGGCGCTCGAGATAGCCTCCCGCTAATCGAGAACCAGCTCGACTTTCTCGAGAAACTGCTCCACCTTCTTCCGGTCAGGGACCGTGCTGAGCGCCACGTGGAGTTGACCAAAGTGCCGCCGCAGTTCGTCCACGGTTTCCGCCTTCTCGATTACGCTCACCAGAGCGAGCGCTTCGGAACCGAGTAACTCGTACAGTGTGCGAATGACGTAGCTCTTGGCGAGGCTGATGTCCTCGTCGGGCAGTAGCGCCGGAGTTGTGGCTGCTGTGGACGCCGACAACTGCTGCACGAAGCCGCCGTTGAGCAACTGTGCGAGCTGCCGCTTGCCCTCCGCCGATGATGTGCATAGCGCGAGCAACTGCTCTCCCGTGCGGTGCCCGTCGATCATGATCAGCATGGCACGCACTCGCGACGGCAAGCGATGAGCGCGGGTGGAGACCTCATCCTGTCCCTTCTCGGTCTTGCTGAATACAGACGATAGTTCCATCCTGAAAAGCCTTGTTGAAGCCCTGGTGCGATATTGCGAGAAGAGGCGCGCTTCTGCAAGTCCCCCAAAAATTAGGGTAAGGTCCTCATTTGACGACGGCGTCGCCGCGAAGTGAGCAGATGCGGCAGCCAGTCTCTCGCCGCCTTGTCGATCACCCCTCGTGCGCCTTAGCGAGTGGGTCGCAAGCCGCCAGGACGCCGAAGCGGACTTTTCGCATTGCTGATCGCGGTTGCTGGCCTGCTGCTCAGCGGTGTCATCGCGGCTGCCCTTGGTCACCGCAACGCGTTGCCCGCCTGGAGCTCAAATGTTCCCGTGCGCGATGCAACGACGGGATGTGTCCGGTTCGCAAACCATTATACGGACATTCGACAGGCGTTTGGCATGAGTGAGCCGAGCCCGGCGTGCAAACCGCCTGCCGGATGGAGCGAGACGGCCGTTGCTCGCGCAGTGGACGCGGCGAGCGCCCGGCTTGCCGTCGACGAGGCGTTGCACGCCGCGCGTCGCCACTTTCATGAAATGCTTTTCTGGTTTTTCGTGCTACCTGGTCTTCGCCGCTTCCCCGGGGAAAGCGCAGCGATGGAGAAATCGGCGACTTCAGAAGCTGTGCACGGCGAAGCTTTGCTATTATTGACTGGCTCTCCTTGTCGGCCACTGCTGCCGCGTTCGCCATTTGCGGGCACTTCGACCTTGCGCTGCACGGTTGGCGAATGCTGATCGGGCAGAAATCCGGTGACCGGTGCGGGTTCTTGCCGGCCGGCGGCTCGGGAGCGTGAAGGGCGCCTTGGCCTGCCGTTCTGCGCATCCGGCGATGCGACCGGCCAGGCCGACACCGGTATCGGTGACGAAGCTGACGTTGATTTCATGGAGAGTGTCGTCGGTTTGATCTGGCGGGCACTGCTACTGTGGTTGTTGTTGTTTGGGCTTGCCAATCTGGTAGGCGGTTGATCGATTTTTTACAGGAGTTTCTTCATGAGCAGAGAAGTCGTTGTTCTAAGCGCAGCCCGTTCGGCCATTGGCACTTTTGGCGGTTCCCTGGCCAACATGGAGCCACATGAACTGGCCGGCGCGGTTATGAAAGAGTCGATCGCCCGCTCGGGTGTTGATCCACAGCAGATCAACTACGTCGCGGTCGGAAACGTCATTCCGACCGATTCACGCTTCGCCTACGTCGCTCGTGTGGCGGCGATTCAGGCCGGACTGCCCATGGATTCGGTAGCCATGGCCGTCAACCGTCTGTGCGCCTCGGGCCTGCAGGGCATCGTGAGTAGCGCGCAGAACATCCTGCTCGGTGACTCCGATTATGGCGTGGGCGGTGGTGTCGAGGTCATGTCGCGCGGTTCCTATATGCTGCCGGCTATGCGCTCGGGCGCACGTATGGGCGACGCCAAAGCCATCGACATGATGGTGGCGACGCTCAACGATCCCTTCGGTGTCGGTCACATGGGCGTGACTGCCGAGAATCTCGCCAAGAAATGGGATATCAGCCGCGAAGAGCAGGATGCGCTTGCCGTCGAGTCGCATCGCCGTGCCGCGGCTGCCGTCGCCGAGGGCCGCTTCAAGTCGCAGATCGTTCCGATCGTGATGAAGACCCGCAAGGGAGACGTGATCTTCGATACCGATGAGCACATCAAGGCGACGACGACGATGGAGACGCTGGGCAAGATGAAGCCCGCTTTCATCAAGGACGGAACGGTGACTGCCGGCAACGCATCGGGTATCAACGACGGCGCCGCGTTCATGGTGCTGGCTGCTGCCGATGTCGCCGCTGCCGCCGGCCAGAAGCCGATCGCGCGTCTGGTTGCCTACGCCGTCGCCGGCGTGCCGAACGAGATCATGGGTGAAGGCCCGATCCCGGCGAGCAAGCTGGTCCTCAAGAAGGCTGGTCTGACGCTCGACCAGATGGATGTCGTCGAGTCCAACGAAGCCTTTGCGGCGCAGGCCATTGCGGTCAACAAGGGGCTTGGGCTCGACCCGGTCAAGACCAACCCGAATGGCGGCGCCATCGCTCTCGGTCACCCGGTCGGCTGCTCGGGGGCGTTCATCGCCACCAAGGCGATCTACGAATTGCAGCGCATCGGCGGCAAGTACGCGCTGGTCACCATGTGTATCGGTGGCGGCCAGGGTATCGCGGTGGTCTTCGAACGCCTCTGATTGCCGTTGCTGTCAAGCGGCGCACGCAAGTAAGAAAGCCCGACCGTGAAGCGGTCGGGCTTTTTTTTCGCGGTGGTGCAGTGGTGGCGCGGCGCACAACTCATCCGGCTTGGCCTGGAAGCCGCAGTCCGAGGGCAGCGTTCTTAGCTGTCGTGCCGTGTTCGACGACACCGAGCAGAGGAGCCGTCAGTCGCTCCTGCAGGGCCGCGATGTTTTCGCTGCAGCGCAACATGGCCGGGTCGATGCGGTTTGCGACCCAGCCGGCCAGCGGCAGGCCGCGTGCCAGGATGGCTTGTTGGGTCAGCAGCGCGTGGTTGATGCAGCCCAGGCGCATGCCGACGACCATAATCACCGGCAGCTTGAGCGCGGCGGCCAGGTCGGCGGTGTCGTGGGTGCGATCGAGCGGGACGCAGAAGCCGCCGACACCCTCGACCAGAACCGCGTCGGCGAGCGTCTGCAGCTGGGCGAAAGCGGCGACGATCTGCGTCAGCTCGATGTGGCGACCTTCCTCCGCGGCAGCGATGTGCGGCGCGATGGCCGCCTTGAATCCGTAAGGATTGACCAATTCCCGTGGCGGTTGCAGCGATGACGCGGCGAGCAGGCGCTCGACGTCGTCGTTGCGTCCGCTGTCGTCGAAGCCGGCGGCGATCGGCTTCATCGCCACCGCGCTCAGCCCGGCACGGCGCAGCGTATGCAACAGTGCGCAGGCAACGAAGGTCTTGCCGATTTCGGTATCGGTCCCGGTGACGAACCAGGCGGGCTTGTGTGGCGGGTGATCAGATTGCATGTACTCTCTCATTTTCTGGCGTAGGCAAGAATGACGTCGTAACGCGCCGGCAGGCCGGCCGGCGTGCGGTGTTGCTCGTAGGCGTCCTGCACCCGCTGCCAGGCGCTACGGCCGAGCAGGCCGCTGCGTGCGCCTTCACCGACCGAGCTGGCCCCGATCGCCTTGATCGCCCGCAGCAGTGTCTTCAGGTTTGGGTAGTGCATGTTGATCGTCTGGCGTTGCAGCCGGACTTCGGAAAAGCCGGCCAGGGTCAGCGCTGAGCGGATTGCCGCTGGCTCGCTGAAGGGGAGCGTGTGTCGGTAGCGGTCGATGCCGACGAAAGCCTCGCTGAGTTCGGAAAAGGTCTCCGGTCCGAGCGTGCTCAGCGCGAGTTGTCCGCCTGGGCGCAGAACACGCCGTGCTTCGGCAAACACCTTGCCGCTGTCGCACCATTGCACGGTCAGGTTGGACCACCAGGTCGAGAAGCTCTCGTCGCTGCAGGGCAGCGCTTCGATGTCTGCGGCAAGACAGGTATCGGCGTCGTTTCGGGCGATGGCGAGCATCGTCGTCGCGAAGTCTACGGCGGTGATGTGCGCGCCGGGCCAGCGCGTGCGCAGCAGGCGGCAACCATAGCCCGTTCCGCAGCCGGCATCGAGGATCGCGCCTGGTTCGGGAAGCGGCGCGAAATCGGTCAGCAGCCGCTCACAGACCTGACGCTGCAGGACTGCCGCGTCGTCGTACGAGCCTGCGGCACGTTCGAAGGACTCGCGAACGCGTGGCTTAGGCGGTAACAGGGGCATGACAGAAGTCGTCCAGCAGTCGCGCAAAGCGCTCCGGGTTGGCCAGGAAGGGGACGTGTCCGACGCCGTCAAAAATGTCCAGCTGCGCGTTGGCCAGTTGTCGAGAAGCGCCAACTGCAGCGGCCAGCGGGTTCAGCGAATCGTTTTCGCCGTGGATCAGCAGGCAGCGCGTGGCAAGGGTCGGCAGCAGCGGCCGTAGATCGACCTCGCGCAGCCACTCCAGGCCGCAGCGCAGCGCTTCACTGTCGGGAACGGGTGCCTTGCGCAGACCGGCGAGGAGCGTACGGGTGATTTCCCGCGCCCTGGCGTCACCCTGGCTGAGGAGGGCGGCGAAACGCTGCAGGGTCTGCTCCGGTTGAGCCTGTACGCTGGCCGAAAAGCTGCCGAGCAGCGCCGGCGTCTGTGCTGCCTGCCAGTCCGCGCGCTGCATGAAACACGGCGTGCTGCCGACCAGTGCCAGCCCGGACACCCGTTCTGGTGCGAGCAGCGCAGCGCGCATCGCCAGCAGTCCGCCAAGCGACCAGCCACACAGGGTGATCCGCTCCGGCAGCGCGTCGAGCAGCGTCTGCGCCGTCGCCGAGAAGTCAGGGAAGGTCTCGCGCGCGTCGCCATCGGCGGGGCTCCGGGCGTAGCCGGGCAGGTCGATCACGTGTACCCGGCAGTTTCGTGACAGGCGGTCGAGCACGGCCTGCCAAACCCAGCTGCCCAGCCCCCAGCCGTGGATCAGGGCCAGATCCGGGCCGCTGCCCATGATCGAGGTCATGCCAGTTCCCGCAGTGCGTCGACCAGTAGCGCGACCTGTTCGTCACTGTGGCTTGCCGTCAGCGATACGCGCAGGCGTGCAGTCCCCGCGGCCACCGTCGGCGGCCGGATAGCCGGTACCCACAGGCCGCGTTCGTAGAGCGCGCCGGCGACGCGCAGCGTCTCGTGATTGTCGCCGATGAGCACAGGCTGGATTGCCGTCGGCGAAGGCAACAGGCGCCAGCGTGTGCCGGCCAGTCCGTCGCGCAATTGTGCGATCAGTTGCCACAGGCGACTGCGCCGGGCGTCGCCGCTGGCGATCAGCTCCAGGCTGGCGAGCAGCGCGCAAGCGATGGCCGGGCTGGCGGCGGTGGTGAAGATGTAGGTGCGGGCGCGCTGTTCCAGCCAGTCGATGACC
This sequence comes from Candidatus Accumulibacter sp. ACC005, assembly GCF_907163215.1. NCBI lineage: Bacteria > Pseudomonadati > Pseudomonadota > Betaproteobacteria > Candidatus Accumulibacter > Candidatus Accumulibacter sp. ACC005. Next base: position 136,278 of record NZ_CAJQUB010000005.1, read on the forward strand.
GTCGTGTCACCGGCGACGAAAGCCCCGGCAGCGCCGGCCGCCTTGCCGAAGGTACCCATGTAGAGCAGGCGCCGGGCGGCTGGCAGTTGAAAATGCGCGATGCTGCCACGGCCCTGTGCACCGAGGACGCCGAATCCATGGGCGTCGTCGATCACCAGCCAGGCATCGAAGCGTTCTGCCAGTTCAAGCAATCCCGGCAAGGGTGCCAGGTCGCCGTCCATGCTGAATACCGCGTCGCTGAGGATCAGCTTGCGCCGTGCCGGGCTGGCGGCGAGCAGGCGCTCGAGAGCGGCCAGGTCGCCGTGCGCGTAGCGCTGGCTGTCGGCGCGCGAGAGCTGCACGGCGTCGATCAGCGAAGCGTGGTTGAGGCGGTCGGCGAAAACCGCGTCCTTGCGCCCGACCAGCGCCGGAACGATCCCCAGGTTGGCCATGTAGCCGGTCGAGAAGAGCAGGGCACGGGCAAAACCCGTGAAATCGGCGAGCTCCTGCTCGAGTGCGGCGTGCGGCGTCAGGTGCCCGCTGACCAGATGCGAGGCGCCGCTGCCGACGCCCCAGGTTCTGGCACCGGCGCTGGCCGCCTCGATCAACGCCGGGTCGTTGGCCAGTCCCAGGTAATCGTTGCTGCAGAAGCTAATCAGCGGGCGCCCATCGACACGCGCCTGCGGACCGCAGGGAAAGTCCAGGGTGCGGCGCTCGCGTTTGAGGCCGGCCGCCCGCAGGGCATCGACCTCGCTTTGCAGTTCTTCCCAGATCATCAGCGCAGCGCGGCGTCCAGTGCGGCGATGGCGCGCGCGACGAGGAACTCGCATTCCTCGTGGCTGATCACGTACGGCGGCATGAAATAGACGGTATTGCCGATCGGGCGCAGGAGGATTTCCCTGGTCAGCGCCTGCCGGTAGAAGTGTTCGGAAAACTGTGCGTCGTCGCTGAGCACGTCGAAAGCGGCGATCATGCCGCGCTGGCGGAGATGACGGACACGCGGGTGATCGGCCAGGGGCTCGAGGCAGCGGGCGAGGTGCGCGCTGAGGACGCGGTTGCTTTCGATGACCCGATCTTCGGCAAAGATGTCGAGCGTCGCCAGGGCCGCCCGGCAGGCCAGTGCGTTGCCGGTATAGGAGTGCGAATGCAGAAAGCCGCGGCTGACGCTGTCGTCGTAAAACGCCGCATAGACGCTGTCCGTGGTGAGCACCATCGACAGCGGCAGGTAGCCGCCGGAGATGCCCTTCGAGAGGCACAGGAAGTCCGGCCGGATGCCCGCCTGCTCATGGGCAAAGAAGGTGCCACTACGGCCGCAGCCGACGGCAATCTCGTCACAGATCAGGTGCACCTGGTAGCGGTCGCACAGGGCGCGGGCCAGGCGCAGGTATTCCGGGTCGTACATCGCCATGCCGCTGGCACACTGAATGAGCGGCTCGACGATCAGCGCGGCGATGCGCGTGTGGTGCTCGTCGAGATGCTTCTCGAGCGCTGCGGCGGCGCGCCGGGCGACGTCAACGGCGGTTTCTCCGTCTTCCGCCCGGCGTGCGTCGGGCGTCGGCACGGTGCTCGCCGGGCGAATCAGCGGCGCGTAGGCGTCCTTGAAGATGGCCACGTCGGTCACCGCCAGTGCGCCGACGGTCTCGCCGTGATAACTGCCACGCAGGCAAAGGAATTCGTGTTTGTTGGCGTGTCCGCGGTTACGCCATGAGTGAAACGACATCTTGAGCGCGATTTCAGTCGCCGAAGCGCCGTCGGAAGCGTAGAAACAATGGCCGAGCTCGCCGCCGGTCAGCGCCGAGAGGCGCTCCGAAAGCTCGATGACCGGCCGGTGCGTGCAGCCGGCAAGGATCACGTGTTCGAGTTGCTCGAGCTGCTCGCGCAGCGCGGCGTTGATGCGCGGATTGCAGTGACCGAACAGATTGACCCACCACGAGCTGATCCCATCGAGGTAGCGCCGACCATCGAAGTCGTGCAGCCAGACGCCCTTGCCGCTGGCGATGGGAATCATCGGCAGGGCGCCGCCAGCCGCGTGCTGCTTCATCTGGGTGCACGGGTGCCAGACGGCGGCGAGGCTGCGTTGCAGCAGGTCGCTATTGCTCATGTGCCTTGGCGGTGGTCAGCGATGGGCAGCGGCGCGGGGTGACGAGTCAGCGGCTGCACGTCAGTGCAGGGTCTGCGAGGGAGCGTCGTCCTGCTCGGGCATCTCGGCATGTACCGTCTCGCCTTCGATGTTGGGATAGAGAGGGGCGCCGCAGTCGTCGCAGAACTCATAGGGGAACTGCTGGTCGAGGAGGGTGACTTCCTTGAGGCCGGTCTTGCGCAGGACACCTTCGATTTCTCCGGCGACATCGGTCGTTTCGTCCTCGATGCCCAGGAGAGGCCAGACCACGCCGTGGTAGATGACGTCCTCATCGCGCGGCCCAAAGCCGATCCGGTATTCTTCCAGCCGCTTGTCGTGGAAGCCGCCAACGATGGCCCGCAGGTTGTCGGCGCTGTCGCCGAGCGTCGCCTGCAGGAAGGCCACCGACGCGTTCAGCGAGTAGGGGCGCGAAGCGCTGTCGGCGGCGCGACAGGCGGCATGGTAGGCGTCGGCAAGCAGCGGTTGATAGGCACAACCGGTAAGCAGCGGCTCGAAGCAGGGCGCACCCTGGCGCACCCACTCCTTGAGGGCAGCCTCGCGGGTGCTCTTGTCTTCTTCGTTCCAGCGGAAAAGCGGCATGCCTCGCGGCACGGCCAGCGCGCCGACCAGGTAGCGGGTGTCGGAGAGAAAACGGTTCGTTTCGGGCATGCTCGACGCGTCTACGCCGAGATCACAACCGGCAAGCGCGGCCGCACCGAGCTTCTGCAGGAGTTGCCAGGTGTCGACAAAACTGTGCGGTAGCTGGTCCGGGCTGTACAGGTAATCAGCGAGCGCGACGCGGGCGCCGGCGGCAAACACGTGCGCCCCGAGTTGGACTTTCAAGGTCTGCAGGAGGCTTTGCGGGATCGCTGTCGCGGGGATCGAGAAGCGCGACCACCCGAGTACCGGAACGGCAATCAGCAGGACATCGAAATCCTGGCCGCGATCGAGCATGGTGCACGATTCGGCCTGTGACTCGACGATGTCGGCAAGATCGTCATGGGCCATCGCGTGCGTGTCGAAGAGGCGGTCGAGCGAGGCGTTCAAGTCCTCCTCGGCTCCATCATGCAGCAGGCGGTCGACGAGCTCGGCCAGGCGTTTCTGCCAGAACAGATCTTCGATCTTGCTGCCGGACTCGGCAAGGCCGATGGCCAGGCGGCCCAGTTCGGTAGCGTCGGCAGAAATGCGCTTGCGGGAGGAGAAGCGGTTGCGTTTCATCGTCGGGAGCCTGCGGCAGAGTCAATCCGACATTGTAGCAAGCTGGCGAGCCCGGCGTCCGCGCGCGTGCATCCTGATGGCCATTCGTGCACCCCTGCGCCGGGCGGCGCGACGTGCCGGCCGACGGTCGCTGTGCAGAAAATCGGACGAAGCAAGGAAGGAGGTGTGGCGAGCGCCTCAGGCGACGCGCAGCTTGGCCAGCGAAGCGAATGCAGCCCCGTTACCGATATCCGGCGTAATGATCAGTTCGAGGACCTTGACCGCGGCGAGGTCGACGCGATGGTCTTCGCTCTGGCCAGTGGCGCCATCCGGGCTGAAGTTCCACTGCTGCCTGACGATTTCCCGGAACGACTGCCCGCCATCGGCCGACCAGCGCAGGACGTACTCCTGGGTGCGCTGCGCCGACGTTTCGACGAACGACAGGTGGATCCTGCGCAGCGCTTGTGGTTCGGCAAAGAGCAGGCGGATGGTCTGTTTGCCGGGAACTGCGGCACGCCAGCCGCTGCCCTCGCCAGGTGCCAGGGCAGACTCGATGGGATGGGCGGCGTCTTCCGAGCTGATTTCCACCTCGGCCAGATCTTCGAGATTGAGCCACTCGCCAGTCGGCGCCGCGCCGGCCGGTTGACTATCGGAGATTACTCGCTTGCGCATTCGCTCAATCCCTCATCAGTGATCCGCGCTCCGCGACGCGGAACCGGCAGGCCAGACCTGCTAGCCGGCTACGTTGGCCTCGGCTTGCGCGAGTCGTCCGGCAACCTCACGCTCGGCTTGAATCCAGTACTCGGTGGAAGAACCTTGAAATCCGTCATTTTCGGCGATGAAGTACGCTGCCGACTGAATCATGCAATAGCGTTCTTCAGCGCTTGGCGCGTGTGCGGCGGCGGGCGCAGTATTGACCTCGGCGACCGTTGTTGGCGCCGCTTTTCTCGCTGCAGCCTTTTTCACCGCGGCCGCGGCGGGCTTTTCTGTTGCCGGAGCTGCCGTGGTTGCTGCCTTGGGCGCTGCGGCAGCTTTGCTGGTCGCCGCCTTCCTGGGGGCGGGTTTCTTCGTGGTCGTGCCGTTCGTCGTCTCTTCAGCCATGATCTATCCCTTTTCTCTTTCGCTGTCAGTATGTGGTTGGTGCAGAGTGCGGGCACCCGGGCGGCTTCGCCGCCCCGCGCGTACCCCGGCAGGATAGAAAAATCGGGGCTTCCGGTCAAGGCCAATAACTATTCTCGGCGAGTGGTCGCCGCATGCGCGGCGAACCGGCATGGGCCGCGTATCAGCGTGCGCCGCGAACCGGTATGCGTCGCAAATCAGCGTGCGCCGCGAATCAGCGCGACCAGATCCTCGGTCGACGGCAGCGCGCTGGCTTCGCCTTCGTCCAGAATGCTCTCGGCAAGCGCGCGTTTCTCGTGGTGCAGCTCGACGATGCGCTCCTCGACGCTACCCTTGCTGACCAGGCGATAGACGGTCACCGGTCGCAGTTGCCCGATGCGATGCGCGCGACCCATGGCCTGGTCTTCGGTGGCCGGGTTCCACCATGGGTCGGTAATGACCACGTAATCGGCAGCGGTCAGGTTGAGCCCGAAGCCACCGGCTTTCAGGCTGATCAGGAAGAGATCGCCCTGGCCGGCCTGAAAAGCTGCGACGCGCCGCGTTCGCTCGGCGGCGGGGGTCGAGCCATCAAGGTACTGGCAAGCAATTCCGCACCCATCCAGGTATTCGCGTAATATCGCAAGAAAGTCGACGAACTGACTGAAAACAAGCGCTTTATGGCCATTTGAAACCAGTTCGGAGGCGAGTTCTGAAAAAGCCTGCACCTTGGCGCCGACGATGCCGAGTTCGGGGCTGCAAAGGCGTGGGTCGCAGGCGGCACGACGCAGACGCGTCAGCTGGGCGAGGATGTTGAAGCGTGCCTGCGCCTGCGGCGCACTGTCGAGACTGGCGTCGATCTCGTTGGCCGCTTCGCGGCGCAGCGCTTCGTAGTGGGCGGCTTCGGCAGCTTCCGGGGTCACCGTCAGAATCAGTTCGGTGCGCGCCGGCAGCTCCTGCAGGACTTCGGACTTGGTGCGGCGCAGGACGAAGGGACCCACCAGACGCTTGAGGACGTGCTGTGCCTCGCGGTCGCGGTTACGTTCGATGGGGCCGGCGAAGCGCTCGTCGAAGCGGCGGTGACTGCCGAGCAGGCCGGGATTGACGAAGCGCATGATCGACCACAGATCGGACAGGCGGTTTTCGACCGGGGTGCCGGTCAGCGCCAGGCGAAAGTCGGCGTCGAGCGCGAACACCGCCTGCGAGCGCTTGGCGGCGGCGTTCTTGATCGCCTGCGCCTCGTCGGCGATCAGCGTATGCCATTGACGCCCGGAAAAGCGTTCCTGGGCGAGTTGCAGCAGCGTGTAGGAGACGATCAGCAGGTCCTGTGGCCCGGCCTTGGCAAGCAGTTCCTCGCGTTCGCCTTCACCCGCCTCGCTGTAGACCCGGACGTTGATGCTGGGTGCGAAACGCAGTGTTTCTGCCAGCCAGTTGCCGCACACGGAGGTCGGCGCGATGACCAGCGCGGCGCCGCCAGCGGCGCGTTCGAGTAGCACAGCGAGCGCCTGGAGGGTCTTTCCGAGACCCATGTCGTCGGCCAGGCAGCCGCCGACACCGGCCGTTGCCAGACGGATTGCCCACTGGTAGCCGTCTTCCTGATACGGGCGCAGGCTGGCCTGCAGCAGGCTCGGGAGTTTCGGCGTCAGGGCCTGCGCCTGGCGCAGGCGGTCGATCGCCTGGCGAAAGTCCTTGCTGGCGTCGACCTCGCTGCCGTCGAGAATCTCGTCGAGCCAGGCGGCGGCGATCGTCGGCACCTTGCCACCTTCCTTGTCGGTTTCCAGGACTGCGGAAAGATCGTTCAGCTTCTGTTTCAGCGAGCGCGTCAGGGCGGCGTAGACGCCGTCTCCCATGGGCACGAAACGGCTCCTGGCGCGGCTCGCGCTGAGCAGTGTTTCCAGCTGTACGACCAGCCCTTCGTCGAGAGTCGCCTGCCCGGAGACGCGGAACCAATCGCGCTCACGGGCTATTTTCACGCCCAGCTGATGGCTGTCGAGGGTGAGCACGCGAACGCTCTTGCCTTTCGGCCAGTCCACCGCGGCGATTGCCGGCAGGGTCGGCAGTGCTTCGACCACCGCCAGCGCGTTTTCGGGGTCGGTGATCAGCCACTCGCTGCCGCCGTCGCCGCTGTCGAGAAAGGGCAAGGCGTCGAGTACCGTTTCCAGATGCTGGCGCTCGCTCTTCAGGTCACGTTCGGTACCGACCGTTTCGCTGCCGCGCACCGCCATCAGGCGCAGTCTGCCGGCGGCAGCTGGCAGGCGTGGACCGTCCGCACCGAGCGGTGCGACCAGCAGGCGCAGCGAGAGGTCGTCCCCGAGCGGCGAGAGTTCGGCGCGCAGGCGGGAGTAGCTGGGCACCTGCCGCGTCGCCTGTGCCGGGTCGGCATGAACGTGAAAATGCGTGGCCAGTGCCTGCAGGGTCTTGGCCACTTCTGCCTGCGCGTTCGGCGCGTCGGCGGGAACTGAAAAACGACCCGAAACGAGCTGCGCAGCCTGCTGCTGGGCCGGCGAAAAACGAACCAGCCGCAGGCGCTGTGGCCCATCCGCGACCAGCGTGACGAGCCGCAGGGCCTCCGCTTGACGACGCTCGTCGGCGTCTGGCACTGAGTATGGATTGGCCGCGACCGGCGCCCGCAGCGGCGGCTCGACGCGCATCACGTAGCGCCCGTCGACGCGCAGGAGCTCGAGTTCCGGAGCGGCTTCGCTCAAGTCGACGAACTGCTCTGCCGCGCCCGGCAGGACGATGCACGGGTGGCCGGGAAGGGCGGCGATGGCGGCTGCCAGATCGATGCGGTAGCGATTGCGGTAGCCGTGTTCGAGGCGAACGGCGCGAGCGACTTTCAGATCGGCGCCGGCCAGCTGCGGGTTGCCGGCGATTCTCGCCAGGCTCAGCGGCCGCGGCCGTCCCCAGCCGCGTTGGCCGCGCTTCTGTTCGAGCGGCGTGACGGCGAGCAGGTCACCCTGGCTGCCGATCTCGAGTTCCCACAGCAGGCGCGTCGTTTCGCCGTTGCCGCTGGCCGCTGCATTGCCGCCCAGGGATTGCAGCGCGAGGAGGATTTCCTGCCACTGCTCGCCGCCACTGGCGATGAAAAAACGCTCAGGCGGATCGCGTCCTTCGAGCACGGCCTGGCTGCCGTCGAGGATGTGGGTCAGCGTTCTTAGTCGGCAACTGTCAAGGTCCTGGCGCAGGAGGTCGATCGATGCCCGCCACTGCTCCGCTACCGTTTGCGGATTCCTTTCGGCGATCGTTTCGCGACCCAGCCAGGCGGCGAGCAGCACTGCCCACAGGGAGTCGAGCACCCAGCGCGCCTCGACGTCGCGCGTGGGCCGGAAAGCGGCTCGTTCGAGCGGCGCCTTGCCGAGGCGAACGTCGATCGCATGCACCCAGCGTCCCCAGCCGGCGTAAGGGCTGGGCGCCCGCTTGCCGGACTCCGCGACGCAGAACTTGCGCGCCAGTTCGAGGTGCCGGGGCGTCGCCTGCGCCAGAAGTGACAGCGGATAGAACCAGGCCACGCTGTCCGGCAGCAGGTGTTTGCCAGCACCGCCGAGCTCGCTCTTGCACTGCTTGAGCGCCGCTTCGAATGCCGCCTGCCCGGCACCCCACTGCCCGTCGATGACCAGCCTGGCGGCACGAATCGCGGCGCTCAATCCGTCGTCGAGTCCCTCCAGCGCGGCTTCCAGCAGGGCGCTTTCGCCGCGTTGCATGGCCAGGTCGCCGAGGACCAGGCGCAGATCGGTCGACAAGGCCTCGCGATCGTCGGCCAAGGCCTCTACCGCCCAGTCGGCGACCGGCAGGTAGGCCTGCGCAGAGAAGATGCAGACGCTGGCGATCGCCTGATAGGCCAGCCGCGAGCGCCAGATCGGCTCGATGCGCTGGAAACTCTCTCCGTCAAAGGGCCAGAGGATGGCTTCGCCGACGATCACGTTCCAGTCCAGCGACCGGCCCAGGACGCTTCGCAGGTGCGACAGCTCTTCGCTGGCAGCGCCCGAGAGGAATTTGGCGCGAACGTAGGCGATGGTCGTCGGGATGCTCCCCGTAGGCCAGTAGTACGCCGATCGGGTGGGGTCAAAGCGGTCGACGTCGGCGATCAGGCGGGGCAGCGAGTCGCCCTGGCTGCTTTCCAGCAACTGCCGGTAAAGCGCGGTGCGCAGCGCATCGACGAGGTGAAACGTGGCTGCCCGCGAGGGATCGTCGACCAGCAGGCCGTTTTCCCGCAGTTTCTGGGTCGCCGCCTTGACGTCGGCGGCAGTCAAGGCCTTTCCCGAGCTGTTTTGCAGGCCACTCAGCGAAAGCGCCCGGTGCAGGTCGGTGTTGCTGCGAAAAGTCCACAGCAGCGCGCTGGCCAGCGCGACCCTGTGCTGGTCTGGCGTCAGTCCGTGGCGGTCGAGCATTTCTAGAGCCGGGGCGTTCAGGGCAGTTCTGTTCATCGGGTGGCTGCGGAAATGGTTGCTGCTGTTCTGTGGGAGACGGTCAGGCGCTGCCGCGGGTGAGCAGCATCGCGTCGCCGTAGCTGAAGAAGCGGTAGCGCTCGGCAATCGCGTGCCGATACGCACAGCGAATGGCGTCGACGCCAGCGAACGCCGAAACCAGCATCAGCAGCGTCGACCTTGGCAGGTGGAAATTGGTGATCAGCCGGTCAACGACACGGAACTCGTAGCCGGGGGTGATGAAAATATCGGTCTCGGCGGGGCCGGCGCGCAGTTCCCCGCGCTGCGCGGCAGCTTCAAGTGCGCGCAGGCTGGTCGTTCCGACGGCGACGATCTTGCCGCCGCGGGCGCGGGTGCGCGCAATGGCGGCAATCGTGGCCTGGGGAATCGCGAAGCGCTCGGCGTGCATGCGGTGTTCGGCGACGTGATGCACGCGCACCGGCTGGAAGGTGCCGGCGCCGACGTGCAGCGTCAACCACGCCACTTCGACGCCACATTGTGCGATTTGGGCGAGCAGCGCATCGTCGAAATGCAGGCCGGCTGTCGGCGCCGCGACGGCGCCAGGGTGGCGCGCGAAAACCGTCTGATAGCGAGCCTCGTCGTCGACGCCGGCGGGGTGCGTGATGTACGGCGGCAGCGGCAACCGGCCGTGTCGTTCGATCAGCGTCCACAGGTCGCCTTCGTCTGCCCCGCGCTCTGCGCTGTCATCGGCCAGTTGCAGCGCGAAGAACTCACCGTGTTCGCCGCTACGGCCTTCGACGATCAGGCAGATGGCCTCTTCGAGAACGATCCGGCTACCGGCTTTCGGCGACTTGCTGGCGCGAATCTGCGCCACCGCGTGACGGGAATCGACGATGCGCTCGATCAGCACCTCGATCTGGCCGCCGCTTTCCTTGCGGCCCAGGAGGCGGGCCCGGATCACGCGCGTATCGTTGAACACCAGCAGATCGCCGGCAGCCAGCAAACCGGGGAGGGCGCTGAAGCGCTGATCGGCGAGCGCGCTGCCCTTAACCTGCAGCAGCCGGCTGGCGGTGCGTTCGCCCGTCGGGTGCTGGGCGATCAACTCGCCCGGCAGGTCGAAGTCAAAGTCATCTAGGGTGAGCATAGCGGGCTAAGGTGGCTGGCCAAAGGTGAGCGCTCGAGGGGTGGCGGGGCAAGTGCGCCATTGTCGAGCTGCCCTCCTGCGGCTTGTCGACGGCCGGAGAATCAGCGATAATTCGCAGCTCTTCTGGCCCGCGAACTTCGCGGCCGAGGCCGAGATGGCGGAATCGGTAGACGCAGCGGACTCAAAATCCGCCGATGGTGACATCGTGGGGGTTCGATTCCCCCTCTCGGCACCAATCAGTTGCACCCAGTCACACTCCCGGCCGGCAAAGCTGCGCATCATAGCACGCCGCCCCGGCGCTGCCCGAGACCGGCATTCAGGCGCTGCCCAGAGGGCGCGCAAAAGCCCCCGGCCTCAGGATCCAACGACCTCCGATGACTCCCCGCAATGGCTGAACCTGTCGCGCCGCCATCGCCTCTTGGCGCCTGGTGGCTTGCCATCCGACCCAAGACACTGACCGTTTCGGTCGCTCCGCTGATCGTTGGCCATGCTGTCGCCTGGTCGCAGACCGGTTGGCTGCTCTGGCAGCCGGCGCTGGTTGCCCTGCTCGCCGCGCTGCTCATCCAGATCGGCACCAATCTGCACAACGACGTTGGCGATTTCGAGCGCGGCACGGACACGCCCGATCGCCTCGGACCGCCGCGGGTCACGGCAATGGGCTGGCTGCCGGCTACCGCCGTACGCCGCGCGGCGTGGCTTGCGTTCGCCCTGGCGTTCAACTTCGGAATCTTTCTCGTCTACCACGGCGGCTGGCCGATCGTCGCCATCGGCTTGGCGTCGCTGCTCGCCGGCTGGGCTTACACCGGTGGCCCATGGCCACTTGCCTACACGCCGCTGGGCGAATTGTTCGTCGTGCTCTTCTTCGGTCTGGCCGCGGTTGGCGGCAGCTACTACCTGCAGACGCTGTCGATAAGCCCGGCCGCGCTGCTGGCCGGGGCGATGCTCGGGCTGTTCGCTGCGGCGGTGATCACGGTCAACAATTACCGCGATCTGGAGACCGACGCCCGGGCCGGCAAGCGGACTCTGGCGGTGGTGGTCGGCCGGCGAGCCACGCAATGGGTCTATGCGCTGGAACTGCTGCTGCCGCTCCTCCTCTTGCCGTTGCTGGCGACGCTGGCCGGGCGCGGGCCATGGCTGGCACTGCCGCTGCTGGTACTGCTGCCAGCGTTGCGACTGCTGCAGCGCTTCCGGCGTGAGCCCGCGGGTCCGCTCTTCAACGAATTGCTGGCCAGCACGGCCAGGTTGCAGCTCGTTTACGCGCTTCTCCTGGCGTTGGCGATGGTCGTCTGAGCGGGGCTGCGGACGGCGCGCTCAGATCGGGCTGCCTGGCGGCGGCTTGAACCAGGTCAGCTTCTCCTGCAGGCGAACGACGGTGCCAACGATGATCAGCGCCGGCGAAGCGATGCCGGCAGCGTGTACGCGTTCGGGCAGGGTTGCCAGATCGGCGGTCAACACCCGTTGCCGGCGCGTCGTACCATGTTGCACGACCGCCGCCGGATGGCTGGCCGGCAGGCCGTGGGCGATCATCTGGCGGCAGATCTCGGCGATCCCGCCGACACCCATGTAGAAGACGACGGTCAGCTTCGGACGGGCCAAGGCCGGCCAGTCGAGATTGATCGTGCCGTCCTTGAGATGACCCGTCGCGAAGGCCACCGCCTGCGCATGATCGCGATGCGTCAGCGGAATGCCGGCGTAGGCGGCGCAGCCGGCGGCGGCGGTCACTCCCGGAACGACCTCGAAAGGGATCCCCGACTCGACGAGGGTCTCGATCTCTTCGCCGCCGCGCCCGAAAATGAAGGGGTCGCCGCCCTTCAGGCGAACGACTTTCTTGCCGGCACGCGCCAGACGAACCAGAAGTTGATTGAGTTGCTCCTGCGGCACGGTGTGATTGGAGCTTTTCTTGCCGACGTAGATCTGCTCGGCGTCTGCACGAGCCAGTTCGAGGACCCCTTCGGCGATCAGATGATCGTAGACGATGGCGTCCGCTTCGCCGACCAGACGCGCTGCACGCAGGGTGAGAAGGTCGAGGTCACCGGGCCCGCTGCCGACGATATAGACGGTTCCGACAGGCGGGGACGAGGGCGTTTGAATCATTCCTTTTTTCCGGTTTTTTGCTGAGGTGCAAGCATAAACGCCCGTTGCGCTATTTTCCAACTCGGACGCGACGATATGCTTTCTCGCACCGATCATATTTGATGGAGGTCAAGGAAGGGACCCGTGCAGGCGTGTCATCCTGCGCCGAGTCTGACACGGATGTGACCCGGGCGACAGTCGAGAAACTTCAAGAGGAGAGAAAAGAGCATGCAGAAGGTAATTCGTAACGTATTGATGCTGGCAGCACTGCCGTTGGCCATGAATGTGGCCTTCGCGGCGAAGGCCGAAAAGGCCGCTGCGCCAGCGCCGGCAGCCGATTCGGCGACGCTGTCCGCCGAGGCCAAAGCGGCTTCCGGAAAGACCTATTTCGAACGTTGCGCCGGCTGCCATGGCATGCTGCGCAAGGGCGCGACCGGCAAGAATCTCGAGCCGCAGAACACCACCAAGCTCGGTTCCTCGCGCCTTGAAAAGATCATGGCCTACGGTACGGAGGGCGGCATGCCCAACTTCGACGACATCCTGTCGAAGAAGGAACTCGCCGACATGGCCAAATATGTCCAGATGCCGGCCGACGTGCCGCCGGAATGGGGCATGAAGGACATGAAGGAGAGCTGGAAGCTGGTCGTGCCGGTCGCCGAGCGTCCGACCAAGCAGATGAACAAGGTCAACCTCCAGAACGTCTTCGCAGTCACCCTGCGTGACTCCGGCGAAGTGGCCCTGATCGACGGTGACACCAAGGACATCTGGGGTATCGTGAAGACCGGCTACGCGGTTCACATTTCGCGTATTTCGGCTTCCGGGCGCTATGTTCACGTCATTGGTCGCGACGGTCGCTACGACCTGATCGACATGTGGTACGAGACGCCGAAAATCGTTGCCACGATGAAGGCCGGCTACGAAGCGCGTTCGGTCGACACCTCGAAGTACAAGGGTTACGAGGACAAGTACGCTGTCGTCGGCGCCTATTGGCCGCCGCAGTACGCGATTCTCGATGGCGAAACGCTCGAGCCTCTGAAGCTGATCTCGACGCGCGGCGTCACCGTTGATGGTGAGTACCATCCGGAACCGCGGGTGGCTTCGATCGTCTCCTCGCACGACAAGCCGGAGTGGGTGATCAACATCAAGGAAACCGGCATGATCAAGCTGGTTGACTACTCCGACATCGCCAACCTCAAGGAAGTCACCATCAACTCGGCCAAGTTCCTGCACGACGGTGGCTGGGACTCGACCAAGCGCTACTTCCTCGTTGCGGCCAACGCGTCGAACAAGGTTGCCGTGGTCGACACCAAGGATGGCAAGCTGACCGCGCTGGTGGATACCGCCAAGATCCCGCACCCGGGTCGTGGCGCCAACTTCACGCATCCGAAGTACGGTCCGGTCTGGGCAACGTCGCACCTTGGTGCCGACGTGATCACCCTGATCGGTACGGATCCAAAAGGCCATCCGGAACAGGCGTGGAAAGTCGTTCAGGAACTCAAGAACCATGGTGCCAACTCGCTGTTCGTGAAGACGCATCCGAAGTCCAAGAACCTGTGGGCCGACGCACCTCTGAACCCCGATCCCGAGCTGGCCGGTTCGGTCACCGTCTATAACTATCGACGAACTGGGTGATCCTGCCGCCAAGTCGCAGGTGATCAACCTGGCCGCCGCTGCCGATCTTGGCAAGACAAAGGGTCTGCAGCGCGTGGTGCATGGCGAGTACAACGAAAAAGGCGACGAAATCTGGTTCTCCGTCTGGACCGGCAACAAGACCGAGCCGTCGGCGATCGTCGTCGTCGATGACAAGACGCGTACGGTCAAGAAAGTGATCAAGGACAAGCGTCTGGTCACGCCGACCGGCAAGTTCAACGTCTATAACACGCAGCACGACGTCTACTGATCGCTGTCAAGCGTCTGATCCGAAGCGGGGGGCTTGTGCCCCCCGTTTTTTTTTTGCCGCGATTGCCGGCATAATCCCCTGCACCTCAACTGCCGCAAGGAATCAACCATGAAAGTGAACATTCTCTTCCTGTCGGCTGCCATGTGCTCGCAGTTGGCCTTGGCGGCGCCACCGCCAGTCGACCCGGCCATGCTCGAGCTTGCCGACCAGAGCCGTTGCCTGGGCTGTCACGACGTGGATGTGACGGTACGCGGCCCTGCCTGGCGCGATGTCGCGAAACGCTATCGCGGCAAACCGGAAGTCGAGGAAGTGCTGGTGGAAAAGGTCTACACGGGGGGCGGTGGCGTCTGGGGTAACGACTACATGTCGTCCAACAAGCGCGCCGGGAAGGACAACATCCGCATCCTGGTCAAGTGGATTCTGACCCTGCCCGATTCCTGATGGCGGGCGCACCGCCGCGCAGCGTCCCCTATGAGCCGGCGTCGTTGGCGCGTGCCCGAAGGAGATCGATGATCATTGCCGACACCTGCTCGATCGAGCGATGGGTGACGTCGATCACCGGCCAGTTGCGCGCGACGAACAGGCGACGCGCGTCCTGGACCTCCTTGCGCAGGGCGCTGAAGTCGTTGTACTGGCTGTCTTCGTTGTCCCATGCCCGCAAGCGTGCGGAGCGGACGCGCGCCAGCCGTGTCGGGTCCACCGTCAGCCCGACGATCAGTGGTCCCTTTGCCGTCAGCAGCCCCATCGGCGGCTGCGAGAACGGCACCAGTGGCACGTTGGCGGCCTTGATGCCGCGTGAGGCCAGGTACATGCAGGTTGGCGTCTTGGTCGCCCGCGAGACGCCGACGACGATCACGTCGGCGCCGTCGAGATCGTCGCTGGCAATCCCGTCGTCGTGGGCCAGGGTATATTTCATGGCCTCGACGCGGCGGTAGTAGTCCTCGTCGAAAGCGTCGGACGAACTGCTATGAACTTGAACGGCGGTGCTGGAGTACTCGGCAAGACGGGCGATCAGTGGTTCGAGGGCAAACTGGCAGGGGACGAGCAGGTGGCTGCAACCGTCTTCGAGCGCCTGGCGGACGTCGGCGTGGCTGATGCTGTGCAGGACGTAGCCCGGCCTTTGCGCCACCTCGCCGAGAATCTCGGGCACCTGGCCGAGGTGGCGGACCATCTTCCACAGTCGGCGCTCGACCTCCAGCCCCTCGAGCTGGACGATGGCGTTACGCGCCAGCAACTCGACGAGTTCGCCGGAAGCATGCGAGACCAGGTGCAGTACGAGAGTCTTGCTCACAGCCATCCTTTGCTGACGGTAGCGGCGTGGCCGATCCTCAGCGGTGGTGCCCGCCGTCGAGGCGCAGCACGGTGCCGTTGATCATCACGTTCTTGAGTACGTGCAGGACCAACATGGCGAACTCGGCCGGATCGCCGAAACGATGCGGAAACGGGATCTGGTGGGCCAGCCGCGAATCGAGGTTCTTTTCCATGGCGAACAGCGTCGGCGTTCCGAACAGCCCGGGCGCGATGCCGACGACGCGAATGCCCAGCGGGCCGAGTTCGCGCGCCGCCGGCAGGATCATGCTGACGACGCCGCCCTTGGACGCCGAATAAGCCGCTTCGCCGCTCTGTCCGTCGTAGGCGGCGACCGAAGCGGTGGATAGGATGACGCCGCGCTCGCCGTTGGAGCGCGGCTGCAGGCGCGCCATGTCGGCGGCGGCGAGGCGCATCATGTTGAAGGTCGAGATCAGGTTGACTTCGACGAGCTGGCGGAAAGTCTTCCAGCGGCATCGGGCCGTCGGGGCCAATCGTCGGTTCCGAGTGGCCGCGGCCGACGCAATGCACCAGCACGCGCGCCGCGCCGTGTGCGTCGCGCGCCGTTGCCAGCGCGTTCTCCGCCGAGAGCGAATTGGCGACGTCGCAGGGGATCGCCAGGCCGCCGATCTCGTCGGCAACCTTCTGCACGCCGACAGCGTCGATATCGATCACCGTCACCTTGGCTCCCGCCTCGGCGAGATAACGCGCCGTTTCCGCACCCAAACCCGATGCTGCCCCGGTGACCACCGCCGGGCACGCCCAAAGATCCATTGCCTGTCTCCCGCTGTTGCCACTTACCGCCGCCATCAGCCGACGGCGCAAGCGCGCATTATGGGGCGTGGGCGGCGGGTGCGCAAACGGCGATTGCCGTGCCGGAGCACTTGCCAGCGCTTGTTGTCCTGCGCCCCGCTTGCGCCGCTGCCGACTGCAATCTTCGGATAAAATGCCCGCTCCCCGCCTTTTCAAAGTTCTCGCGAAAAGGGTGAGCCGCGCTGCCATTGACCCGAACCTTACCGACTCCCGCCGCACGATGCCAATCCTTCCTCTTCTCGCCCTTGCGCTTGCTTCGGCCTCCGCCTTCGCCGAGACGGCTTCCGCGCCACCGGCGCCAACGCCCGAACGCC
This sequence comes from Candidatus Accumulibacter sp. ACC005, assembly GCF_907163215.1. Classification (NCBI taxonomy): domain Bacteria; kingdom Pseudomonadati; phylum Pseudomonadota; class Betaproteobacteria; genus Candidatus Accumulibacter; species Candidatus Accumulibacter sp. ACC005. The sequence goes on from NZ_CAJQUB010000005.1 coordinate 152,605, forward strand.
AGAAGCAGCTCGTGCACCTGGTTCGTCAGGACTGCGGTTCCTGCCACGGCATGACCCTGCAAGGGGGCCTCGGGCCGGCCCTGACGCCCGCGGCATTGCGCGAGCGGCCGGCTGACTCGCTGGTGGCGACGATTTACGGTGGCCGCCCGGGGACGCCGATGCCGCCGTGGCACCGCTTTCTCAGCGAAGCCGAGGCGGCGTGGATCGTGCAGCAATTGCTGCTCGGGTTTCCCGAGGAGTAGCGGCCGGGAAGCTCGCCAGCGTAGGGCTGGGTTCTTGATGAGACTTCCGGCGACGCGGACAGCAGCGTCGCAGCGTAGGGTGGCTGGAGTTCGCCCGGCTAATACCGCTGCCCGCGTCGCCAAGTCCGGCCAAGCATTCCCCTGCCACCGTCATTGCGAGGCGGCGAAGCCGACGCGGCAACCCAGTCAGAAGAACACTTCCGGGCGCGTGAACGACGTGTTACGCGGTTGCCGTGGCGCAAAGGCTTGTGCTATTTTCTTCGCGCCAGAAGAACCAAGCGACGCGCGCATGTGCTGAAAACGACTGGATGACCAGGGAGAAGCTGCAATGAAGACCCGCCTACGCAATTTTCTCGTGGCCCTGCTGGCATTGGCTGGCCACCTTGCATTGACGACCCTGGCAGCCGCGGCCACCACCGATCCTCTGCCTTCCTGGCGCGAGGGGCCGGCCAGGCAGGCGATCGTCAAGTTCGTGCAAACGGCCACCGACAGGGCGAGCGCCGGATTCGTACCGTCCGCCGAGCGCATCGCCACCTTCGACAACGACGGCACGCTGTGGACGGAGCACCCGATGTATACCCAGCTCGCCTTCGCACTGGACCGGATCAGGGAACTCGCACCGCAGCACCCGGAGTGGACGACGCAGCAGCCCTTCAAGGCGGTGCTCGACAATGACCTCGAAGCGCTGGCGGCGGGAGGCGAAAAAGGGCTGCTCGAATTGGTCATGGCCTCGCACGCCGGCATGAGCACAGCCGAGTTCGAGGCAATCGTGAGCGACTGGTTCAAGAAGGCGCGCCATCCGCGTTTCAAGAAGCCCTATACCGAACTGACGTTCCAGCCGATGCTCGAACTGCTGGCCTACCTGCGAGCCAACGGTTTCAAGACCTATATCGTATCCGGTGGCGGTATCGAGTTCATGCGGCCGATGACCGAAGCGGTCTACGGGATCCCGCCCGAGCAGGTCATCGGTTCGAGCATCAAGACCAGGTACGAGATGCAGGAAGGCAAGCCGGTGCTGACGCGCCTGCCCGAGATCAACTTCATCGACGACAAGACCGGCAAGCCGATCGGCATCAATACGTTCATCGGCAGGCGACCGGTCGCGGCCTTCGGCAATTCCGACGGCGACCGCGAGATGCTCGAATGGACCGGCGCCGGCAAGGGCGCGCGGCTGATGATGCTCGTGCTGCACGACGACGCCGAACGCGAATACGCCTACGGCCCTGCCAACGGCTTGCCCGCCACCAAGTTCGGCACCTTCTCGCAGTCGACGATGGACGAAGCCAAGCAGAAGGGCTGGATCGTCATCAGCATGAAGAACGACTGGCAGCGGGTTTTCTCTTTCCAGCCAGAGACGAAGAACCCGGCCAAGAAATAGAATCGTAGGCCCTCTAACGATCCACCATGACCTTGGAGACTGATCCCATGAACAAGAGCAGATCCTTCCTGGCCACCGTGCTGGCGACATTCCTGTTGGCAATCGCGCCCGTCCTTGCCGCCGCCCAGGCGAAGCCCAACATCCTCTTTATCGTCTCCGACGATACCGGCTACGGCGACCTAGGCCCCTACGGCGGCGGCGAGGGACGCGGCATGCCCACACCCAACATCGACCGCATGGCAAACGAGGGGATGACCTTCTTCTCGTTCTACGCGCAGCCGAGCTGCACACCGGGCCGTGCCGCGATGCAGACCGGCCGCATCCCCAACCGCAGCGGCATGACCACCGTCGCCTTCCAGGGCCAGGGCGGCGGGCTGCCGGCGGCCGAGTGGACGCTGGCCTCGGTGTTGAAGCAGGGCGGCTACAAGACGTACTTCACCGGCAAATGGCATCTCGGCGAAGCCGACTACGCGCTGCCGAACGCGCAGGGCTACGACGAGATGAAGTACGTCGGCCTGTACCACCTGAACGCCTACACCTACGCCGACCCGACCTGGTTCCCCGACATGGATCCGGAACTGCGGGCGATGTTCCAGAAGGTGACGATCGGCTCGCTGTCGGGCAAGGCCGGCGAGAAGGCCAAGGAGGACTTCAAGATCAACGGCCAGTACGTGGACAAACCGGGGCAGAACGTCACGCTGCACGGCGTCAACTACCCGAATGGCGTGGTCGGTATCCCGTACTTCGACGCCTACGTCGAGAAGGCGGCGATCGAGTTCCTGGACGACGCGGCCAAGGACAGGAGCAAGCCGTTCTTCATCAATGTGAACTTCATGAAGGTGCACCAGCCGAACATGCCGGCGCCGGAGTTCGAGCACAAGTCGCTGTCAAAGAGCAAGTACGCCGACTCCGTCGTTGAGCTCGACGCACGCATCGGCCGCATCATGGACAAGCTGCGCGCGCTTGGCCTGGACCAGGACACGCTCGTCGTCTACACGACCGACAACGGCGCCTGGCAGGACGTTTATCCAGACGCCGGCTACACCCCCTTCCGCGGCACCAAGGGAACGGTGCGCGAAGGCGGCAACCGCGTGCCGGCGATCGTCATCATGCCCGGCAAGATCAAGGGCGGCGCGCGCAACCACGACATCGTCGGCGGCCTCGACCTGATGGCCACCTTCGCCAAGGTCGGTGGCGTCGAGTTGCCGAAGAACGACCGCGAGGGCAAGCCGATCGTCTTCGACAGCATCGACATGTCGCCGGTGCTGTTCGGTACCGGCAAGTCGCAGCGCAAGTCCTGGTTCTACTTCACCGAGAACGAGCTGAGCCCGGGTGCAGCGCGCGTGGGCAACTACAAGGCGGTGTTCAACCTGCGCGGTGATGACGGCCAGGCCACCGGCGGCCTGGCGGTGGACAGCAACCTCGGCTGGAAGGGCGCGGAGAAGTATGTTGCGACGGTGCCGCAGATCTTCGACCTGTGGCAGGATCCGCAGGAACGCTACGACATCTTCATGAACAACTACACCGAGCGCACCTGGACCCTGGTGACGATCAACGAGGAAGTGCGCAAACTCATGAAGACCTACGTGCAATACCCGCCGCGCAAGCTGCAGAGCGAGGTTTACACCGGGCCGATCACGCTGTCGAACTACCAGCGCTTCCAGTGGGTCCGCGATCAGCTGCAGAAGGAAGGCTTCAACCTGACGCTGCCGACGGGGAACTAGTGTTGCATTCTTGAGCGACCCTATTTGGATTTGACTTTGCCACTCTGCGTCGCCTGCAGATGGAGATCCAGATTTGGGTCGCCGCGAAGATCGTGCCGCTGGCCGCGGAGGGGTTGCGAAACGAGGAGGTCGCGGATGCGTTGGGGATTGGCCGCGTACAGGTTTCGCGTTGGCGGGGGCGTCACGCGCAGTCGCGACTGGCGGGAATCGAGCGCGACCTGCCGCGCGGCGCACCTCCACCTCGGCCTCCTCGTTGAACATGGTCGAGCGATTCTTCCGCGAAATCACCGGCGAGCGACTGCGCCGCGGCGTCTTCACCAGCGTCCTCGCGTCGCCGAATCCTCGCCATCACGTGGACACTGCTGTGGCGCTGTATTTCCGGCGCGACTTTCAGCACGCCGGGCAGCCGCTCGCAACCCTGTCGGCGCTGGAATTCCTGGCTCCCATCCTGCGTGCAACTCGACACGGTCTTCGTGTCGGATGAGGCGCTACGCTCGCCTGTTCAGCTGGCCACGAGCGCCTTGCGCGGCGCCTGTCGGCGCCAGCGGGAGCAGGGCGGCACTGCCGCAGGTCGTCGCCAGCGCTCGATTTTTCCTCGAAATGGCGCCAAGTGCCCTAGAATGCTGGTTCTTGTGTGGTTGGCGGGTTGATCGTCGCGGTACGGGTAGCACCATGTCCCTGCCCCGAGGACCCGAATGGCATGCGGGCTGTGCTGCCGTCGGGTGAATGCATCAGACGGCGGCAAGCGCCGCACGCCCGTAGAGGATCGCCATGACCAGAAATCGTCCCTCGCTTCCGCCCTGGTCGCCGCGCCGTCTGACGATGGCCCTCGAACCTCGTCACCTGTTCGACGGCGCGGCGCCGGTGGAAGTCGCCGCCGCCGTGCAGGACGACGGCGCTGCGGCCGTTCGCGATGCGCCTGCGCCTGCGCCGGCGCCCGTCGAAGCGCCGCCACGCGAACTTATCGTCGTCGACAGCCGGCTGGTGCACGGCATCGATGTCGAGAAGTTGCTCGCCGGCCCGGCGAAAGTGGTGGTACTCGACCCGCGCTCCGAGGGCCTGGCGCAAATCGCCGCCGCGCTCGACGGTGAGCAGAACCTTGCTGCGATCCACATTCTCAGTCACGGCAGCCGCGAGGGCCTGCTTCTCGGGCTGGGCCTGGTCAATCAGAGCGAGCTGCAGCGGCAAGGCGCGCTGCTCGCGAGTATCGGTTCGGCGCTGAGCGCAGACGGCGACATCCTGCTCTATGGCTGCGATGTCGCCGCCGACAATCGCGCGTTCATCGACACCCTGGCCGGCTTGACGCAGGCGGACGTTGCCGCGTCCTCCGACGCCACCGGCAGCGCCGCGCTGGGCGGCAACTGGGTTCTCGAAATGACCGCCGGTCCGATCGAGGCGCGCGCGCTTGCCCTGGCCGATTTCGAACACCTGCTGGCGCCGCCGAGCATCGTCGATGGCGGTGGCGCGCGAACGACCAGCGAAGACACGCCGCTGGCCGTCACCGGCATCAGCATCGCCGACGCCGATGCCGGCGACATGCAGACCGTGACCCTGGTGGTGAGCGGAGGAACGATCACCCTGCACGCTGGAAGTGGGGCAAGCATTGCCGGCGACGGTAGCGCCAACCTTGTTTTTTCCGGCACGCTGACGCAGGTCAACACGGCCCTGGACGGCATGAGTTTTGCGCCGACTGCCGATTACTTTGGCGCCGCGAGCATCGCTGTGTATACCGACGACAGCGGCGACGGGAGCGGCAGCGTCGGGCCAACGACCGTCACGCTGACCGTGACGCCGGTCGACGACCTGCCGGCGGGCAGGGCAGACACGATCGCCGTGACCGAAGACGCCACCGCCGCCGTCATGGGCAACGTGCTGGCCAACGACATCAACGTCGACGCCCCGATCGATACGCTCGGTGTCATCGCGCTGCGCACCGGCACGGTCGCTGCCGGCAGCGGCACCGCCGGCAGCGTCGGCAATCCGCTGCTCGGAAGCTATGGCAGCCTGACCGTGGGCGCCGATGGCGCCTACAGCTACAGCCTGAACAACACGCTGGCGACGGTGCAGGCGCTGGCCGCCGGCGACACCCTGACCGAGAACTTCACCTATACCCTCAGCGACGGCCACAGTACGGCGCAGGCCGACATCACGGTGACCGTCAGCGGCAACAACGACGCCCCCCGGATCGTCGGCACGCCAGCCATCCTGGTTGCCAGTTCGATTCCCGAGAACGCGACCAACGGCGAGAACCCCGGTACGCTGGTCAGTGCGCTGCTCAGCAACGTCGACGGTCATCGGGTGGTCAGCGACGTCGACGCCGGGACGGTTCTCGGTATCGCCATCTACGACAGCAACGTCAGCAACGGAATGACCGGTGTCTGGGAGTATTCACTCGATGGCGGTGGCAGCTGGACGTCGGCGGCGCCATTTTCGCCCACCGCCGCCTTGCTCCTGCCGGCGGCGGCAAGGCTGCGTTTCGTCGCCGACAGCAATGCCGACGACGGCAAGGAATCGGGAGTGGCCCGGATTTCCTATTACGCCTGGGACCGCAGCGACGGGGCAAGCGCCGGCGCCACGGCCAGCGTCGGTGCCAGCGAGCGTGGCGGTGCCCAGCCGTTCAGCACGGCCGGCCTGGCCGCCGACTTCATCGTCACCGCGCGCAACGACATTCCCACTCTGGTGCCGGTGGCGCTGGAGCTCAACGAAGGCAGCACGAGGACGATCACCATCACCGAGTTGCCGGTCGTCGACCAGGACAATGGTGTCGATCAGCTCACCTACCGTGTCGAGCCGCCGCTGGCCGGCAAGGGACTGTTGCTCAGGAACGGCATTGCGCTCAGTGTCGGCAGCATCTTTACCCAGAAGGACGTGCAGGAGGGCAGGATCAGCTACCGGCATACCGGCAGCGAGTTATTTGCCGACGACAGCGACAGCGTCACCCTGACCCTGCGTGACGGCGCCGGCGGCCAGATTCCGGTCGTTCTGCCGATCGCCATTCGCGACGTCAACGCGCAGATCGCCATCACCGGGACGACGCAAACGGTTGCCGAGCGGGTGGGCAGCGAGGCGAGCGACTTCACGGTGCTCAACCTCGGCTTGAGTGACGCCGATGGCGTGCCGGACGACATGACGCTGACCATCACCAGCCTGCCCGCGGCGGCGGTTGGTCGCCTGCAGTACTGGAACGGCAGCATTTATGTCGATGTCTTCGCCGGGCTGGAACTGACCGGTACGCAACTGGCCAACCGGCTGCACTTCATCTCCAGCGGTGCCGAACCGGCAGCCGTCAGCGGCAGTGATTTCGCGGGGCCGTACCAGCCGACCGCCAGTTTCACGGTCGTGGCCAGCGACAACAAGGCGCCGACCCCGAGCAGTGCAGCGGCCACTGTCACCCTGACCGTGGTCGCCCGCAATGACCCACCGACCCCGGTGACGCAGCTGCTTACCGCGCCGCAGGGGGGGCCGGCGGTGGCCATCACGCCCCAGTTCCTGACCAGCAGCGATCCGGACAGCGCCGCCGCCAACCGCGTCTATACAGTGAACAGTTTCCCGCGCGCCGGTCTTCTGGAGCTGAACGGGGAGGTCATCGGCGTCGGCTCGACGTTCACCGAAGACGACCTGAGCTCGGGCCGGCTCACCTACACGCATGACGGGCGTGCCACCGATGGCCTGCCGTCGATCGCCGACGACAGCTTCGACTTTTCGGTCAACGATCGCGATGGCGGTGTCAGTACCGGTACGCTGGAAATCGACGTCAGCCCGACGGCGCCCACCGGTCCTGGTACCGGGGGTACGCTGCGCGGAATCACCGCCGAAGGTCTGTTCACCAGCATCGATAACGTCACCCTGACCGGGTCGGACATCTACACGCTCTCCGCCGTGCCGACATACGGCACGCTCTACCTCGACGGCGCCGCCCTTGCTGCGGGCAGCGGCAGCTTCAGCCAGGCGCAGCTCGACGATGGCAGGGTGGTCTATGTCAATAACGGAGCCGAACCGGCAGGCTACGGTACGCCCTACCGCGACGCTTTCACGGTCACCCGCAGCGGTGGCGCGGTCGCCGGCAGTTCGACCATCGCCCTGATCGTTACGCCGGTCAACGACGCACCGACGATTGCCCAGGGCAGCTCGAACGGTGGCAGCGTCATGGAAGCGAGTGCGGTTGGCGGCCTCGACGATCGCAACCTGACCGGGGTAACCAACGCCGTCAAGCTGACCAGCACCAATCTGCAGCACGTCGATCCGGACACCGATCCGGCTGCCCTGGCGTATGTCCTGGAGAGCGCTCCGCTCGGTGGCGACCTGCGCCACTGGAGTGGCGCGGCCTGGGTGGTGATTGCTCAGGGTGGCACCTTTGCGGCGTCCGAAGTGGCGGCGGGCAACGTCGCCTATTTTCACAGCGCCGACTCCGAACTGCGCAGCGACTCGATCGTCGTCCACCTGCGCGACGGCGGTGTCGTGCAGGTGGGTGACGTTGCGTACTCGCCGATCCGCGAGCTGGGCTTCGTCACCGTCAACGACGGCCTGAATTCGCTCGCCATCAACAAGGGCGCGGTCGCCCGCAGCCCGAGTCGCACGGTGAGCTTCACGATCACCAACGTGAACGACGCGCCGCTTGCCTACGCTCGCAACTTCGTCGTTGACGAGGGCTACGACACCAATCGCGACGGCCACGACGACAACCTTGGGCGGATCCAGGTTCTCAACGCCAATATCCTGGCGGCCAGCGACAGCGACGACGACCTGGCCACTGCGACGTACACCATCGTCAGCCTGCCGCAGCGTGGCGTGCTCGAAATCGATCGTGGCGCGGGCGCTGGCTTCGTGCCGGTCATCGCCGGCGAGCAGTTCGACTACTTGCTGCTCAGCGGCGGCAAGCTGCGCTACGTTCAGGACGGTTCGGACACCGTCCTCACCGACAGTTTCACCTGGCAATTGAACGACCCGGCCGGCCTCTTCAGCAATGTCGCCACGGTGAGCATCGACATCCTGCCAAAGAACGATCCGCCAGTGGTTTTCAACAACACCGGCGCGACAGTCCCCGAGGGTGGGGTGAGCCATATCACCTATTCGATGCTCGGTTCCGAGTTCCCCGTCGACACCGACACCGACAACACCAGTCGGCAGGCGCAGTTCCGCCTGACTGCGGCGGTTCAGAACGGCACGCTCTATCTCGACAAGCCCGGCGTCATCACCGCCCTGGGCGTTGGCGCCGCGTTCACCCTCGAGGACATTCAGAACGGCTATCTCAAGTATCGCCACAACGGCTCCGAGACGCCGTTGACCGATCATTTCGACTTCACGATTTCGGACGGCAGCGGCGACAACGAGCCAAGCGCCCGATTCAACATCACCATCCTGCCGGTCAACGACGCGCCGCAGCTTTCCGCGCTCAATCCGCTGACCTATTTCGAGGACGATGGCGCGACGCTGATCGACCCGGCGGTGAACTTCAACGACGTCGACCTGGCCAACGGCGCCAGCTACAACGCCGGAACGACGCTGACCATTGCCTATACCCTGGGCAGCGGCACCATTGGCGATCAGCTTTCGCTGCGCAACCAGGGTGCCGGCGCCAACCAGGTCGGCTTCAACGCCGGCAGCGGCGAAGTCAGCTACGCCGGCACCGTGATTGCGACGGTCAACCCTGCCGACAGCGCGACCAACGGCGCCAACGGCGCTCAGCTGGTGATCACCTTCAACGCCAGCGCCAACGTCGCGGCGGTCAAGGCGGTGCTGGAAAACCTGACTTTCCAGAACACCGACCTCGCCAACGCCTCGCAGCTTACCGCGCAGGCGACGCGTTCGCTGCGCTACACCTTCGTCGATGGCGGTGGCGCGGCCAGTCGTCAGGACGATGCCGGCACCACCCTGCAGGGCGTCGATACGGTCGTTGTCGATACCTCGATCATCGTCAAGCAGCGCAACGACGCGCCGGTAATGAACCCCGGCGACACCGTCCTGGCGCCGATCAGCGAAGACGAGACCAGCAACGGGCGTAGCCTCCGGGTGTCAACGCTGCTTGGTGGCAGCAGCGACGTCGACAACGGCTTCCTGCAGGGCATCGCCATCAGCGGCCTGTCTTCCGGCAACGGTAGCTGGCAGGTTTCGCTCGACTCGAGCAACGGCAGCGACGGCGCGTGGACCGCCATCGGCAGCGTCTCGCCGAACAGCTCGCTGCTTCTCGACCCGAACGCCTGGGTGCGCTTCATTCCCGATGGCCGCAATGCGACCACGGCGAGTTTCACCTACCGCGCATGGGACCAGACCACCGGCAGCGTCGGTGGCCGCGCCAACAGCAGCCTGACCGGCGGCACCACCGCTTTCTCGATGGAGGACAACGTCGTCTCGCTGACCGTCACCGCCGTCAACGACGCGCCCGTGCTGGCCGACACCACGCTGACCATGAGCGAGCGCGAGGACGCCGGTCCGCCGCTCGGCGCGGTTGGCACGCCGGTCTCCAGCCTGCTCGGCGGGATCAGCGATGTCGACAGCGGCGACCCGAAAGGCCTGGCGATCATCGGCGCCAACGCGTCCGCAGGCAGCTGGCACTTCAGCACCGACGGCGGAGCGAACTGGCTGCCGCTGGGCGACCCTTCGCCGACCAGCGCCGTCTTGCTCGCCCCCGACGCGCGCCTCTACTTCCAGCCGAACACGGACTACAACGGCGTGCAGGCGTCCGCCCTCAGCGTGCGCGCCTGGGACCAGAGCAGTGACAGCAACGGCGCAAGCGGCGTCGACACGACTGCGGGAAGCGCCACGACGCGGGCCTTTTCGACGGCCACCGACAGCGTTGCGCTGACCGTGACGGCGCTCAACGATGCGCCGACGATCACCAACGGCACGCCCGTCATCACCGCCGTCGGCGCCGCCAACGAGAACACCCCGATCGCCCTGGGGTCGATCTTCACCCTTGGCGATGCAGACCTGGCGCGTGCGGAAGGCAGCAACCTCGGGCAGATCAACATCGCCGTGCCGCACGGCGCCTTCGTCCTCAACACCACGGGGGTGACGCTGACCGCCGGCAGCCAGGCGACCGACCGCGGCGCCGGCGACTGGGGCGGCGGCAGCAGCACGCTGACCTTTACCGGCACCCTGGCCCAGTTGCAGGCCGCCCTGAATACGGTCCAGTACGTACCTGGAGACGACCCCGACGCTTCCGAGACGATCAGCGTCAGCTTCGACGACCTGAACAACGCCGGGGCGGGTGCCGCCGGCGGGGGTTCCGACGTGCACAGCGTCAGCGCCGGCGTGCGCATCGACGGCATCACCGCGGTGAACGACGCGCCGACGATCAGCACGCCGGCGACGGTAACGGCGATCGAAGACGTCGCCTTCAGCTTCGCCAACAGCGTCAGCATCGCCGACCCCGACGCCCGCAACGCGGACGTCGAGGTGGTCCTGAGCATTCCGACGGGGAGCCTCACGCTGACTCCGGGCGCCACCGTGAGCACCGGGCTCGGTACCGGTACGCTGACCCTGCGCGGCACGGTGAGCCAGATCAACAGCGCACTGGCGACCCTCAGCTACACTTCCGCGCCCGACGCGAACAACCTCAACGTCAGCGACGTTGTGCCCCGCACCCTGACGATCACGGTCAGCGACCTCGGCAACAGCCCCGGCAACCCGGCCACGGCAGCCACGGCCAGCGCCAGCACGCTGATCAACCTGACGCCGGTCAATGACACGCCGACCCTGGACGTCGACCCGGCGGCCGGCGTCCAGGCCACCCGGGCGGTGACCACGACGGTCAACGAGAACGCCACCACGGTGATCGACGGCATCGTTCTCGCCGATCCCAGGGACAGCAACGATGGCGGCTACGGCAGCAACACCTTTGTCGTCATCACCGCCCTGCACGGCACCCTCGCGGTGGACGGATCGCCAGCAGGCGTGACGGCGTTCACCTCCGGTAGCCCGGGTGGACGCAGCATCACCCTTACCGGCAGCATCGCCGCGATCAACGCCGCCATTGCCGCCGGCGATCTCAACTACACGCCGGACAGCAACTTCTCGGGCAACGACACGCTGAGCCTGCTGTTCGACGACGCCGGCAACAGCGGCGTCACCGGCAGCGATCCGACGACGGCTGCGGCGACCATCCCGCTGCTGGTCAGCGGCGTCAACGACGCACCGCTCTTTTCGGGCCTGGGTGGCTCGGTCGGCTTCACCGAAGACGGCACGCCGGTCGTCCTCGACCTGCTCGGCGACGGGCTCGCCAGCCTCACCGATCCCGAACTTGCCGGCTACGACAACTGGGGCGGCGCGGTGCTGACGCTGCAGCGCACCGGTGAGACGGGAAATCCGGGTGCCGCCAGCGACGATGTCTTCGGGCTGACCGGCAGCGGCAACGTCGGTGTCAACTTCAACGGCAACGAGGTGCGCATCGGCGCCGGCGTCGTCGGCAGCTTCACCCGGATCAACGGTGTACTGAGCATCGCCTTTGGCGAAGCGACGACCACCGCGCAGGTCAATACGGTGTTGCAGGCCTTGACCTACAGCAACGGCAACGACAACCCGCCGACCCAGGTGACCATCGGCTACACGATCGACGACGGCAACACCGACAGCGGCACCCACCCGCAGGGAACGGGTGGCCCGCGCAGCGGCAGCGCGTCGGTCAGCGTCGGCATCACCGCCAACAACGACGCGCCGGTACTGACCGCCGCGGGCTCTCCCTTGACAGCGAGCTTCTTCGAAGACGACGGGGTTTTCGTCTCGGCGCTTCCGCCGGCGACGATCAGCGATCCGGAGCTGTCGGCCTTCGGCGGCGGCAACGGCGACTGGGGCGGCGCGATCCTCTCGGTCAATCGCGCCGGTGGCGCCAATGGCGACGACCTTTTCGGCGTCAGCGGCGGCGTCAATCTTGTCGGCGACAGGTTGCGCATCGGTACCCTCGAGGTGGGCAGCTTCACCAACGCCGGCGGCGTCTTTGCGGTCACCTTCGACCCCGGCACGACCAGCGTGCAGGTCCAGGCGGTGGCCGACGGGCTGACCTACAGCAACAGCCGCCAGAGCCTCGGCAATTCCCAGGACGAAATCATCGAACTGGTGTGGACGGTCAATGACGGCAACGCTGCGCTCGCCGGCGCGCAAGGCGAGGGCGGCCCCAAGCAGGGCTCGCTGCTCAGCAACGGCAACGGCAGCAGCATCACGCTGCGCGGGCGCAACGACGCGCCCGTGCTCGACCCGGCGACCGTGCGCGCGATCAGCGTTGCGGAAGACGATCCGCTACCGCTCGGCGGGGCGGTGGGCGCCGCCGTGGCGGACCTCGCCGGCGGCGTCAGCGACGTCGATATGAACCCGCTGCGAGGCGTCGCCATCATAGCGACCGACAACACGCTGGGCACCTGGCTGTACACCGTTGACGGGGGCACGTCTTGGATCCCGATCGGCGCCGTTGGCGATGACCAGGCCCTGCTCCTGCGCGACAGCGACCGCGTCTACTTCCAGCCCAACCCCGACAGCAACGGCACGGTGGCCGCGGGCCTGACGCTGCGCGCCTGGGATCGGACCGCCGGCAACCCCGGCGACAAGGTGAACACCAGCGGTAGCAACAACGGCGGCAGCACGCCGTTTTCGACGGCCAGCGACAGCGTCGCCCTGACCGTTGGCGCGCAGAACGACGCGCCGACACGCCTGCTCGCCAATGTCGCCCTGCCGGCTTCGCTGGAAGACGCCGCCAGCCCGAGCCAGGCGACGATCGCCAATCTGTTCAACGCCGCGTTCAGCGACGCGAAGGACAATCAGGGGGCTTTCACCGGCGGCTCGCTGGCCAACGGCCTGGCAGGCATCGTCATCACCGGCAACGCGGCTGCCAGCAGTGAAGGGAAGTGGCAATACCTGGCCGATGGCAACCCCGCGTGGACCGATATCCCGACGACGCTGACCGCCGCCGGCGGTCTCTTTCTGCCCGCCACGTACACGCTGCGCTTCCAGCCCGCTGCCGACTGGAACGGTAGCCCGGGCAGCCTGACCGTGCGCCTGGTCGACGACTCGGCGGGCGTCCTGCCGGCTGCCGGAAGCAGCGTCAATGTGGCCAACGACACGGCGCTTTCGGGCGGGACCACGCGCTACAGCGATAGCGCCAACGCGGTTTCGCTGGGCACCAGCATCGCCTCGGTCAATGATGCGCCGGCAGGCGCCGACAGGACGATTACCGCGATCGAGGACACCGCGTACTCGTTTCAGGCCGCCGACTTCACGTTCATCGACGCCCACGACAGCCCGCCCGACAGCTTTGCCGCAGTGCTGATCTCCACGCTTCCCGGCAGCGGCATTCTGCGCCTGTCCGGCATAGAGGTCACCGAAGGGCAATCGATCGCCGCCGCCGACATCGCCAATCTGACGTGGACGCCGCCGCTGGATGCCAATGGCCCCGCCGTGGCGAGCTTCACCTTCCAGGTCGTCGATGACGGCGGCAGGGTGAACGGCGGCATGGACACCGATCCCACTGCCAACACGATCACGTTTGCGGTCAGCGCGGTGGCGGACATCACCGACGACTCGGTCAGCACCCATAGCGCAGTGGCGCTGCGCTTCAATCCGCTCAGCGGCACCAACGGCGCCACCGCCGACAATTTCGAGAACCCGGCGGCGGCCATCACGGCCATTGGCAGCCCCGCTCACGGTAACGCCGTGCTCAATGGCGACGGGACCATCACCTATACCGCGACGCCGGGCTACGTCGGGGCGGACAGCTTCACCTATACGGTCAGCAGCGGTGGCGTCACCGAGACGGCGACGATCAGCGTCACGGTGACCAACGCCGTGCCGGTCGCCAATCCCGACACGGCCAGTACGCTGGAAGACACGCCCGTCAGCGGCAACGTCCTGGCCAACGATACCGACGGCGACGCGGGCGACACGCTGACGGTGACCCGCTTCGTCGTTGACGGCGTCACCGTCGGCGTGCCGGCCGGCGCCAGCGGGGGCAGTACACTGATCGCCGGTGTCGGCAACGTCACCGTGCGCGCCGACGGCAGCTATACCTTCACGCCGCTGGACAACTGGCACGGTAGCGTTCCGACGCTCACCTACACGCTGACCGATACGGCGGGTGCGACGGCGAGCAGCACGCTGGCGATCAACGTCGGCGACGTGAACGACCCACCGCTGGCCAACGACGACGCCTACGACACCACGGATACCGCCGGTCCGCCGGGCGGCACGCCGATCAACGGCAATGTGCTGGTCAATGACACCGACCCGGACGCCGGAACGACCCTGCAAGTGGTGGCCGTCAATGGCGGTGCGGGGTCGGTCGGCGGTGACACCAGCGGCAGCTTCGGCACCCTGACGCTGGCTGCCGATGGTCGCTTTTCCTACGCCGTCGAGCGCAGCGATGCCAGCGTTCAGGCGTTGCTCCGCGGCCAATCGCTGACCGACACCTTCAGCTACACGATCAGCGATGGCGACGGCGCCACCAGTACGGCAACGCTCACCTTCACCATCCACGGCACCAACGACGCGCCGAGCGCCGGCAACGACAGCAACACCCTCGGCGAAGAGCAGAGCACGGCCAGTGGCAACGTGATCAGCGGGGCGAGGACGAATGGCAGCGGGGTGAGCAGTATCGACCTCGCCGCACGCGATATCGATCCCGACGGCGACCCGCTGACGGTGGTCGGGATCATGCGTCCTGGCGGCAGCGCGGGAAGCATCGACCTGCCCCTGGCGGGCAGTTTTGGCGCCATCACCATTGCTGCCGACGGGAGCTACAGCTACGCCCTGGATAACGCCAACGTCGCCGTCCAGCGCCTGCACGAAGGCGAGACGCTCAGCGAGAGCTTCGTCTATACGACCAGCGACGGTCGCGGCGCGCTGGTCGATGCGACGATCACCATCACCATCACCGGCAGCAACGACCAGCCGCTCGCTGTCGCCGACGTCAACCGCATCGCCGAAGACGCGACGCTTACGGCCACCGGCAACGTGCTCGACAATGACAGCGACGTCGACAGCAACTCCGCGCTGAGTGTCGTCGCCGTTTCCGGCAGCGCTCCCGGGACGGTGAATGGCCGGACCAGCGGCAGCTACGGTACGCTCACCCTGAATGGCGACGGCAGCTACAGCTACCGTATCGACAACGGCAACGGCGCCGTCCAGGCCCTTGGCGTCGGACAAACGCTGACCGACACCTTCAGCTATACCGTTTCCGACGGCGAGGGAGGTACGGCCACCACGACGCTGACCATTACCATCGACGGCCGGAACGAGGCGCCGGTGGCCGTTGCCGACACGGCGAGCACGGCCGAGGATAGCGAGCTGAGCGGCAACGTTCTGGCCAACGACAGCGACCCGGATGGCAGCCACAGCCTCCTTGCGGTCACCCAGTTCGCGGTCAATGGCCTGGTCGTCGCCGTGCCGCCCGGCGCCGTCGGCGGCAGCCTGGTGATCGCCGGCGTGGGCACCCTTACCCTGACGGCCGATGGGGATTACCGCTTCACGCCGCTGGCCGACTGGAACGGCAGGGTGCCGACGGTGACCTACACCATTCGCGACGGCGACGGCGCCGGTGCCACGGCCAGCAGCACCCTCGACATCACGGTCACGCCGGTCGCCGACTTCAGGGTTCCGCCGTACGTCCTGCAGGATAACGACGTGGCGCCGTGGCTGGAGGTCGACCGTGTCGACCGGATTATCCGGCGCATCGAACAGTCCTTCGCTCCTGCCCACTACGTTCTGCAGCAGGTAAATCGGGCCCAGGCCTCGCTGGCCGAGGGGGTTGCCGCGCTGCTCGGCGTGTACGATGCACGCGAGACAGGCGACCTGCGCTCCCTGCTGCGCGACTTGGATCAGACGCTGACGCCGGGCCAGTTCGTCCTCAAGCAGGGGGTCGCGTTCTCGCGGCAGCTGCTTGCCGAGCTGGCGCAGCGCGCGCGGGCAAATAGTCGCCTGGCCCTCGGCGGCGAGAGCCTGTACGACGATCTCTCCATTTTTTCTCCGCTCGGGATCGCCGCGAATTCGGGCGGCGTCCAGGCCGACGCGGCAACGACAGCCATGCCAGCGCCTGCGTTCGAGGCGCCGGGAGGCGCGGAGGTGAGCGAGGGGATCGACGGGATCGACGGGATGGACGAAAGGGCCCGGGATGGCGGCGGCAATCCAATCGCCGTAGACGCTCTGCTCCCGCCCGTGCCGGCGGCGACCAGGCCGACGCCAGGCGCCGCTGCCCGATCGTTCAGCGAACAACTGCGACAGAGCCAGAGCGAGCGTCGTCGCCTGCCGCTCGCCTAGCCAACCGATTCTTCGAAAGACCCGTGATGAAATATCCGCTGTTGAGTGTCCTGAGCGCTTCCCTGCTGGCCGGCTGTGCGAGCATCGCCCCCGAACCTTTCAGCCGCGAGGAAATCAAGGCGCGCGTGGCGCGCGATCAGCAGGAGATGTACAAGGAGCAGGCGCCGATCGTGCAGGCGATCAGCTTTTACGATGCGGTGGCGCGGGCGCTGACCTACAACCTGGACTACCGTCTGAAGTTGATGGAAAGCGCCCTGGCGCAGGGAATTTCGGACAGCAGTGCTTTCGAGCTGCTGCCCCGTCTGACCGCCTCGGCCGGCTATAACGCGCGCAACAACGATTCCGGCGGGACCAGCGTGAGCATCATTACCGGCGAGGAAACGCTCAGTCCATCGACTTCGCAGGAGCGGCGCCACCAGCTGCGCAGCGCCGAGTTGAGCTGGAACATTCTCGACTTTGGCCTGAGCTATTACCGCGCCAAGCAGGCGGGTGACGAGTACAACATCGCCGAGGAGCGCAGCCGCAAGGTGCGCCAGAACATCGTCCAGGACATGCGCAACTCGTATTGGCGCGCACTGGGCGCGCAACGCCTGCTGCTCCAGGTCGACGCCTTGAGCAAGCGCATAGAGCGCGCCCTCGAACAGTCGCGCCAGGCGGAAGCGAGCGGCGTCCTGCCGCCGGCACAGGCGCTTGCCTACCAGCGGGCGCTGCTCGACGCGCTGACCCTGATCACCCTCAAGCGGCAGGAACTGGAATTCGCCCGGCACGAACTGGCGGCGCTGATGAACATCGCGCCGGGCACCCCGTTCCAGCTCACCGACGCTCCGGAAGAGAGCCTGCCGCCAGTACCGCAGGGGGTTGACGAACTCGAAATGCGGGCCCTCGAGAACCGTCCGGAGTTGCGCGAAGAGGATTACCGGGCGCGCATCGACGGTTTTGAAGCGCGCCGCCAACTGATCGCTCTCCTGCCGGGGATCGAGTTCGTCGCCGGTGGCTTGTACGACAGCAACAAGTATCTGTACAACAACAACTGGTACGACGGCAGCGTGCGCATTTCGTGGAACGTGCTCAAGCTGGCCGCCTATCCGACCGTCAAACGCACCCAGGAAGCGCGCGAGAAGACCGCCGAGGCGCGCCGCCTGGCCTTGTCGATGGCGGTGATCACCCAGGTGCGGGTGGCGCTGGAGCGCTACAAGCTTGCCCTGCTCGACTACCGGCAGACCGACGAATCGGCGCGCGTCGATGAGCGCCTGGCGCAGATCAGCCAGGCCGGGGTCAGCTCGCGGGTGGAAAGCGAACTGGAAGCGGTGCGCACCGAGGCGCGCTCGCTGGTCACCCAGTTCCAGCGCTACGCCGCCTACGCCAACGCGCAGACGGCGCTCGGCCGGATCCTGAACTCCGTCGGCGAGAACGTCCTCCCCGACGAACTCGAAAGCCGCGATCTGGCCACTGTCGCCAAACAACTGCAGCACAGGCTTGTCGCCGGCGAACGCGAGGTCTTCTCCTTCGTCAGCGCCGACGTGGCCAAGCCGCAGAGCTTGCGCGTCGAAGTCGCCGGCCTGCCGGCAAGTCTGGCCGCGCCGGCGATCGTCGAGGCGGTCAGTGAGCGTCTGCGCCAGAGCCGCTTGCTGATCGGCGGGGAAGCCGGCGGCAGCGCCGTCTTTCGCATGACCTTGAAGCGCGGCCCGGTCAGGAACGGCGTCGAACGCAGCGCATGGGAGATGAGTCTGCACGATGCAGCGGGCAAGCACGTCGCCACGCACAGCTACAGCACCGTGCTCACACCGGATCTGCCTCAACGTTCGGCGCAGGCGTTCGCCGAAGCCGCCGCCCTGTCGCAGGTGAGTTTCCTGCGCGAACAACTGACTGCGCCGGCGACCACGGCCGCAAGGCCGGGTGAGACTGGCCCGCGGCCAGCGGCGCTGGCACGCTAGATCGATGGCTCTGACTCCGGGCAAGCAGGCAATGCAACGCGGCACGCTCCTGGTCGCCGCATTGCTGGCCTGCAATCCGTCCTGGTCGGCCGCACCAGCGGGCAAGCCCGATCCGGCCGTCGCTGCCGCCAGCAAGGCGACGCCGCCGCTGGAGGAAGCCAGTCGACCGGCAAACGCCGAAACACCAGTGCGGGCGCTGCTCGTCGCGGATCAGGAAACGACGCTGGCTGCCGGCATGAGCGGCCGGCTGACCGAGCTCGAGCCACGCCCCGGCGGAGCGGTCAGGAAGGGCCAGGTGGTGGCCAGCTTCGAGTGCAGCGAGCCGCGCGCGCGGCACGACATGGCTCTGGCCGAACTGCACAGCGCGCGTCTGGCACACGACGGCAAGATCCGCCTGCAGGGACTGCAATCCGCGTCCGAGCTCGAAGTCGAGCTGGCCGCCGCCGCAGTGACCAAGGCGCAGGCGCAATTGGCGGTCGCCAAGGCGCAGCTGGGGCAGTGCCGCGTCGTCGCGCCATTCGCCGGCTGGGTCGTCAAGTGGCACGCCAAGCCCTTCGAAGGGGTGAACGTCGGCGCGCCGCTGATCGAGCTGGTCAGCAACCGTGCGCCGCGGCTCAGGCTCAATGTACCTTCGCTGTGGCTGTCGTGGTTGAAGGAAGGAACGCGCTTCGCAGTCGATATCGAAGAAACGGGCAAGCGTTATGCGGTACAGCTCAAGCAGATCAACGGTCGTGTCGATCCGGTCAGCCAGACCGTCGCCGTCGAGGCCGAACTGCTCAGGAACGACCCCGATCTGTTGCCAGGAATGAGCGGCACGGCGGTCTTCGCCAAACCGAAATGAGCGGCTCCGGGGCCGCTGCCGCGAGCGCCGCAGCGGCGGCTCGAGAGGCCAATCCCGGGGCCGGCCCGGCAACCCCGCTGCAGATCTATTTCGCCCTGGCGAGCGGTGCTCGCGCCGCCGCCAGCCTGGCCGAACTGCAATTCCTGATCTGCAACGACAGCCGTGCGCTGCTGCCCTTCCGGCAGGCGATGCTGCTGCGCCGCGACGCGCGCGGACGCTGGCGACTGGTCTGTCATTCGGGGTTGAGCGTGGTCGACGAAACCAGCCCGTACCAGCTGTGGCTCGAAGCCGTCGTCGCCTGGCGCGAGGGGCAGGCCGGGGACGACGGCCGCCAGGCGGGAGTGATCGAAGCGGCCGAGCTGCCCGAAACGCTGCGCGTCGACTGGCACGAGTGGCTGCCGGAAGGCTTGCTCGCCTTGCCCCTCGCCGGGCCGCAGGGCGGGGTGGTGGCCTGGTGGCTGTTGGCCCGTGACCAGCCCTGGCAGTGGCCGGCGCACGCTGGCGACGCGGCGCTGTGGCTGGTCGAGCTGCAGTCGGTCTATGGACACGCGCTGTGGGCCTGGCTGCGACCGCGCCGACCGTGGCTGGCGCTCAAGCTGTCGCGGCGCAAGCTGCTGATCGGCGTCGGTCTGTTGCTCCTGCTCGGCGCCTTGCCGGTACGCCTGTCGGTTCTCGCGCCGGCGGAAATCACGCCGATCGATCCGCAGATCGTCGCCGCACCGATGGACGGCGTCGTCAAGCGCATCCCGGTCGCTCCGGGGGCGCGCGTGAGCAGCGACGAGGTGCTGGTCGAGTTCGACGACACGCTGCTGGTCAACCGCCGGCAGGTGCTCGAAGAAGCGACACGAACCAGCCGTGCCGACCTGCTGCAGGCCGAGCAACAGGCTTTCGACGACCAGCACGAGAGTCGCACGGCGCTCGCCGTCCTGCGCGGCAAGCTCGGCGAAAAGCAGGCCGAGCTCGAAAGCATTGCCCGCCAGAGCGAACGCCTGCAGATTCGCGCGCCCGGCGACGGTGTGTTCATTTATGGCGACCAGCTCGACTGGGCCGGCAAACCCCTGCAGACCGGCGAGCGCATCGGCCTGCTCGCCGACCCCGAGGCGATGAACGCCACCGTCTGGGTACCGGTCGCCGACGCCATCAACCTGCAGGCGGGGGCCGAAGTGCGCGTCTATCTGCACGTCGCGCCGCTGCACTCGCTCGCCGCCACGCTCAGTGAAACCAGCTTCGCTGCCCAGCCCGGGCCCGACGGGGTGGTCAGCTACCGCATCAAGGCGCGACTCGACGAGCGCGAAGGCGCCCGCATCGGCCTCAAGGGGACCGCCAAGATCTACGGCCAGCGGATGCCGGTGATCTACCTGCTGCTGCGCCGGCCGCTGGCCAGCCTGCGCACCTGGTGCGGGTGTTGATCGGGTGGCCAGTGCCGGAGCTGCGGCGGTGGCGGCGCTGATCCCCTCGCGCACGCTGCCGGATTCGCCTGCTGCGCCGGCACCGCCCGCCCGGGTAGCGCCGCTGCGCGAGGAGCTGCGCCTGCTTCCGGCCAGCGCGCAGCCCGACGGATCGCCGGCGTGGAACATCCTCGATCCGGTTCGCAACCGCTTCTTCCGCATCGGCTGGCTCGAGTTCGAGCTCCTCTTGCGCTGGTCGCTGGGCGATGCCGCGGCCATTGCCGCCGCCGTCGCTGCCGAAACCACCCTGCCGGCGGGCAGCGAAGACGTCGACGCGCTGGCGCGCTTCCTGCAGCACAACGAATTGCTGCAGCCGCAATCGGGAGCATGCGGCACGTCCGGTGCTTGCGGCGCGGTCGGCACCGTCGCGCCGGAGCTGACCCGGCGCAGCACGGCCAGGCGTGGCGCCTGGCTCAAGCGTGTGCTGCACAACTACCTGTTCTTTCGCCTGCCACTGATCCATCCGCGGCAGTTCCTGGTCAGGGCGGAAGCCATGACGCGCTGGCTGTTCAGCCCGGCCTTCCTCGTCCTGACTGCGCTTGCCGGTGTCGTTGGCGGCCTGCTCGCTGCCCGCCAGTGGGATAGCGTTCTCGTTCGCCTCGGCGAGTCGTTCAGCGTGCACGGCTTCTTCGCTTTCGTCGTGGCCCTGCTCTTCGCCAAGTCGCTGCACGAACTGGCACACGCCATCACCGCGACCCGCTACGGCGTACGCGTCGCGCACATGGGCGTGGCCATGGTCGTCCTGGCGCCGATGCTGTACACCGATACCGGCGAAAGCTGGAAGGTCACCGACCACCACGCCCGCCTGCGAATTGCCGCCGCCGGCATGGCCGCCGAAGTGATTCTCGCGGTATGGGCGACGCTGGCCTGGGCGATCCTGCCGGACAGTCAGCTACGCGCGGCGATGTTCTTTCTCGCCACCACCAGCTGGGTGCTGACACTGTTCATCAACGTCAGCCCGTTCATGCGCTTCGACGGCTATTTCATTCTCGCCGACGCCCTCGATCTGCCGAACCTGCACGAGCGCAGTTCGGCGCTGGCCAGGCAGCGGCTGCGCCGCCTGCTCTTCGCCAGCGCCTCGCCCGACCCGGAACACTTCCCGGCCGCAAAGGCACGCCTGTTGAGCGCGTTCGCCGTCCTCGCCTGGGTCTATCGGCTGCTCATCTTCTTCGGCATCGCCCTGGCGGTTTACCATTTCTTCTTCAAGGCGCTCGGGATTTTCCTTTTCGCCGTCGAGATTGCCTGGTTCATCGTTCTGCCGATCTGGCGCGAGCTGCGCGAATGGCCCGCCTTGCGCAAGCAGATGTCCTCGTGGCGCAAGGGCTTCTATGCGCTGCTCGGTCTGTTCCTGCTCGGCCTGCTTTTCTGGCCGTGGCAGAGTGCGGTGCATGCGCCGGGGTGGGTCTTTCCGGACGCCCAGCGCGTCATCTACAGCCCGCAGCCGGCACGGCTGGTGGCGGTGCATGTTCGCGACGGCGAGACGGTCAGCCGCGGACAGTTGCTGTTCGAACTCGAGGCGCCGGAGCTCGACGACGAAGCGCTGCGCGCAACCATCATGGCCAGGGCCTATGCCCGCCAGGCGGCCAGCCTGCCGGTACTCAACCAGCGCGGCGAGGCGCAGTCGGCCAAGGCGATGCAACAGGCGCGCGAGCTGCGCCAACAGGCGACGGCGCAAGCGCAGGCCGCCGAACGCCTGCTGCTGACCGCCCCGTTCAGCGGCAGCGTGCGCGATCTCGCCGAGGGCCTGCACCCGGGCACGTGGGTGAACAGCCGCTTGCCTCTCGGCCGGGTCGTCGACGCCAGCGCCTGGCGAGGCGAGCTGCTGGTGGACGAACAGGCGCTGGCGCGCATCGCGCCTGGCCAGCCGGCGCAGCTCTATCAGACCGACCTGGCCAGCGCCCCGTTGACCGGGAAGGTGGCGGCCATCGATCCGCTACGCGTGACCCGGCTGCCACACCCGATGCTCGACGCCAACAGTGGCGGACCGATCGTCACCCATCGCGACGGCGAGCGCGACGTCGCGGTCAGCGCGCTCTATCGGGTCAGTATTGCCCTCGACCCGGGCGCCCGGCCGGTGGGCGGCGCGCTCCGCCACGGGCGCATCGAGGCCGAGCCGCAGAGCCTGTGGCAGCAATGGCTGCGCCCGCTGTTCGCGGTGCTGGTTCGTGAGAGCGGTTTCTGATAGCCAAGCCGGGAAGGCTGGCCGGCCGGGCATCGTGTGCGTCTGGCCAGCGACGACAGGGTTGCACGCGCCTGTCCGGGTCGCTGAAAGTCGCATCAGGAACGCAGCATGACCCTAATTCGCCTGCGCCTTGTAGAAATAGGCGAGGGTCAGCAAGCTGCCGAGAACGACGATGAAGCGGCGCAACCAGACTCCGGGAATTCGCCGCGCGACGCGCCCGCCCGCGTAGCCGCCAAGCGTTCCGGTCACCAGCATGACGGTGGTGTGGGGCCAGGAGACGGCGTCGGCGACGACGAAGGTGACCACGGCGACCGAGTAGATGACCGCCGACAGCCAGTTCTTCAGGGCATTGATCTCGTGCACGTCGTCGAAGCCCTGGATGGCCAGCGCGGCGAGCATCAGGATACCCATGCCAGCGCCAAAGAAGCCGCCGTAGATCGACACCAGCAGTTGAAAGGCGAAGCCTGCGGCGCCAACCTGCCGGCTGGCGGAGGCGTCATCGGGCCTGTTCGCGCCCTGGCGCAGGCGGGCGACAAAGGCCGACAACTGCGTGCTGAAGGCGAACAGGACCGTAGCGACGAGCAGCAGCCAGGGAATCAGGCTGGCGAAGGCGGCGTTCGATGTGGCGAGGAGCAGGAGGCCACCGGCGATGCCGCCGAGGAAGGCCACCAGCGTCAGCAGTGGCAGCGACTTGCGAAAGCGCTTCAGTTCCGCGCGAAAGGCCCAGGCGGCGGCCAGACTGCCGGGCCACAGGGCAACCGAGTTGCTGGCGTTGGCCATCACCGGCGGTACGCCGGCAGCGAGCAGCGCCGGAAACGACAGGAAGGTGCCGCCGCCGGCAACCGAGTTCATCGCCCCGGCGCCGAAAGCTGCGCTGGCGAGCAAGGCGTAGGTGGCAATCAGACTGGCGTCCATGGTGGCGGGGGCAGAGGGAGAAGAGCGCGAGTCTAACGCCAAAGCGCGGCGACGTTCGCCGCCGCGGATTCAGGAATCGCTCTTGATGGCTGATCTGTCGCGCGGCAAGGTGACGCGAAAGACGCTTCCCTTGTCCGGTTTGCTGCGCGCCTCGAGCCGTCCGCCATGCCGACGCACGATGTTGTCGGCCAGCGACAGGCCGAGGCCGGTTCCCTTGCCAGCCGGCTTGGTGGTGAAGAATGGCTCGAAGATCCTCTCCAGGTGTTCCGGATCGATGCCCCTGCCAGTATCGCCGACTTCCACCCACACCTCATGCTCGTCGAAGTCGGTGCGCAGGATGATGACGCCGCGCTCGTCAATCGACTGCACGGCGTTGATGAGAAGGTTGAGGAAGACCTGGTTGAGCTGCGGGGCAAGGCATTCTATTTCCGGGATGCCGGCGTAGTCCTTCTTGATCTTGGCCTTGTACTTGATTTCGTTCCAGATGATGCTGAGCGTACTCTCGAGGCCGGTTTCGAGGTTCGCCAGCCGCCACTCGGCGGTGTCCACGCGCGAGAAATCCTTGAGCGTGTCTACGATCTTTCTCGCCCGCTGCACCCCGTCGAGCGATTCGCCGATCAGGTTCAGGATGTCGTGCTGCAGAAATTCAAGATTGGCCGTCGATTTCGCCTGCACCACGCTGGCCAGGGAATCGGGATCCTTGGCCAGCAGCGGTTCAAGCTTCTCGTAGGCGGCGACCACGCTCAACAGATCCGCCACGTTTTCCTTGAGCGCGACCAGGTTGGAGTGGATGAAAGCAAACGGATTGTCGATTTCCTGCGCCACGCCGGCGGCCAGGCGGCCGACGGAAGCCATCTTCACCGAGCGCAGCATCTGGTTCTGTGCCTCGATGAGCATCGTATTGAGGGCCGTCAACTCGGCGACATGTACCCGGTTATCGGCTTCGATACGGCGGTATTCAGTGATGTCCTCGTAAACCCCGAGCACGCCAAAGGTCTCACCGTCGTCGTTGATCAGCGGGACCTTGGACGTTCGCAGCCAGACCGTCTCGCCACTCGCGGTGGTCTGCTGCTCCTCGAAGAACAGCCGTGGGATCCGCGACGCCATGACCGCCTTGTCGTCGGCGCGGTAAAGATCGGCCTGCGCCGCCCAGGCCATCTGATAGTCGTCCTTGCCGACCATGTCGTCACGACTGGCCATCCCGGCGTCCCTGGCAAACGCCGTGTTGCAACCGAGAAAGCGCAAGTCGGTGTCCTTCCAGAAGACGCGGGCGGGCACGGTATCGATGATTTTCAGGAGCAGTTCGCGCGACTCGGCGGTCGCGGTTGCCGCCAGTTCTCGCTCGGTCACATCCTCGCCGGAACTCAGCGTGCCGACGACCTGCCCGGTGGCGTCGGTGAGCATTCCGGTGTGCCAGGCCATCTCGCGCTGCCGCCCTTCGCCGTCGAGGACGGGATACTCGGTCAGTCGTTCGCGGGCATGAACATCACCAGCGACGAGCTGCAGATACGAGGGAAAGAGGGAGCGGCCGGCGGGCTGCGGCAGGCAACGCTCAAACCAGGGCTGCCCGAGCAGCGCGCTCTCCGGCTGGCCGAGGAGGCTGCATCCGGCACGATTGATCATCACGATGCAACCGCGAGTATCGAGGGCGACCACCATGCAAGGCACGGAGTCGAGGTAGCGTTGCAGGAGTCGATTGGCCAGCGTCAGCTCGCGGATCTTTTCCTCGAGCAACGCCTCGGCCTGCTTGCGCGCAGCGCGCTCACGCTCGATCTGTCCCTGCAACTGGGCGATCTCGTCTGTTTTCATGCCGTCTTGCTCCGAAAATGCAGGCGGCCAAGGCTTGAGCGGAGTGGCTGGCTGACCATCAGCTTCCCCTGTCTTGGCGGCACCTCGCGGCTTGGGCATGGCGACGCCAGCCTCCGCGAAACGACCTTTTACCACCGGGAAGCTATCTATTCTATCCTTCCGCGAGCGAAGGGACCGCGGCGATGCGATTCAATCAGCGCAAGAGCGTCCTCACCCGATCGCGCCAGAACGCCAGCGCCGGCGCCGGCGCCCATCGACGAGCCGCGAGACGGCCGCGCCGAACTCTGCTCCGCGCAGCTGTCCAACCCCACTCGGTGATGCCGTTCGCGTTGCCGAGAAAGTCGCTTTCCGGGGAATCCGTTGCCGCCGCGCCCGCAAACGGGAAGGGTAGGGCAAGCAGGCCTGGACGAGCCTGGCCGAGAGAAATCTATCGAGGAGAAGCGAATGACGTCTTACAGGAAAACCGATGCCGCGATTGCCGCCCTGACTCCGGAACAGTTTCACGTCACTCAGGAAAGCGGCACCGAAAGACCGGGAACGGGCGAGTATCTGCATAACAGCGCGCCCGGCATCTATGTCGATGTGGTGTCCGGCGAACCACTGTTCGCCTCGTCGGAGATGTTTGAATCGGGTTGTGGCTGGCCGAGCTTTTCCCGACCCATAGAGCGCGCGTATATCAACGAGCGGGTCGATGCCGGCCACGGCATGCTGCGCACCGAAGTCCGCTCGGTCCATGGCGACAGCCATCTGGGGCACGTGTTTCCCGACGGACCGCGGGATCGTGGCGGTCTGCGCTATTGCATAAACTCGGCTTCGCTGCGCTTCATCCATCGCCACGACATGGAAGCGGCCGGCTATGGCGAGTACCTTGATCAAGTGGAGGACAGGTAATGGCAAAGGAACGCGCAGTTCTGGCGGGTGGCTGCTTTTGGGGCATGCAGGATCTGATTCGTAAGCTGCCGGGCGTCGAGGCGACCCGTGTCGGTTACACCGGCGGCGATGTCCCCAACGCCACCTACCGCAACCACGGCACGCATGCCGAGGGCATCGAAATTCTCTTTGCTCCGGAGACGATCTCGTATCGCCGCATTCTGGAATTCTTTTTCCAGATACACGATCCGACGACCCGCAACCGGCAAGGGAATGACCGCGGTGCGTCGTATCGCTCGGCCATTTACTACGTTGACGACGCGCAGAAGCAAGTCGCGCTCGACACCATCGCCGACGTCAATGCCTCGGGCCTGTGGCCGGGCAAGGTCGTCACGGAAGTCGAAGCCGTCGGCGATTTCTGGGCGGCCGAACCCGAGCATCAGGATTATCTCGAGCGCTTGCCAAACGGCTACACCTGCCATTACCCGCGTCCGGAGTGGGTACTGCCGCGGCGGGCCGATGGCACGGCAAGGTCCTGCTCACGCGGGCGCGACGCGGACCAGTAGTTTGCCGAAGTTGCGCCCTTCGAGAAGGCCGATGAAAGCCTGGGGCGCGTTCTCCAGACCGTCGACGATGTCTTCGCGGAACTTGACTTTTCCGGCCGTCAGCCAGCCGAACATCGCGGCGAAGAATTCGCCGTAGCGATCGCCGTAGTCGTCGAAGATGATGAAGCCCTGCATCTTGATGCGCTTGACCAGCAGGGTACGGGTGAGCAGGCCAAGGCGGTTCGGGCCGGGCGGCAGCGACTGGTCGTTATAGTGGGCGATCAGGCCGCACACGGGGATGCGCGCGCGAACGTTGAGCAGTGGCAGCACGGCGTCGAATACCGCGCCGCCGACGTTCTCGAAATAGACGTCGATGCCTTGCGGGCAGGCGTCGGCAAGCGCTTGCGGCAGCGTCGCGCTGTGGTGATCGAGGCACGCGTCGAAGCCGAGCTCGTCGACGACGTAACGACATTTCTCGCTGCCGCCGGCGATGCCGACGACGCGGCAGCCCTTGAGTCTGGCGATCTGACCGACCACCGAGCCGACGGCGCCGCTCGCCGCGGCAACGACGACCGTCTCGCCGGCTTGCGGCCGGCCGATGTCGAGCAAGCCCATGTAGGCGGTGAAGCCGGGCATGCCGAGAACGCCGAGCGCCAGCGAGGGCTGTGGCATGGCCGGATCGAGCTTGACCAGCCCCTGGCCGTCGGAGAGCGCGTAGTCCTGCCAGCCGGAGTAGGCAAGGACCAGGTCGCCGGCGTTGTAGTCGCCATGCTGCGACGCTTCGACGCGGGCGACCGTACCGCCGGGCATGGGTTCGCCGATGCCGACCGGCGCGGCGTACGACGGCGCGTCGCTCATCCGGCCGCGCATGTAGGGATCGAGCGACAGGTAGAGCGTGCGCAGCAGCAACTGGCCTTTCGCGGGTTGCGGTATTTCCGCTTCCTCGAGACGGAAGTCGTCGTCACGCGGCGCGCCGACGGGGCGCGAGTTGAGTACGATGCGCCGATTGCGGGCGTCGTTCTGCTTGAGTTGCTTTTTCATTCACAGGGCTCCTTCAAGGATGTTCCGGCAAGGGTTTTTCCTGCCTTGCCGGGGGCTTTCCGCGGTTCTCGGTGAGCGCCCGATTCATCGGGCGATTTCGCGTCGGCGTTCCCTGGCCGGCAGCGCGGCTTCAGGACGTTTCTATATTCGGCTGCTCGCCGCTGACGCCGAAGACCTGCTGGCGAAGACGGAAGATCTCGTCGCGGGCGGCGGCGGCTTTCTCGAACTCGAGGTCCTTCGCGTAGTCGAGCATCGCTTTCTCGAGTCGCTTGAGTTCGCGCGCCAGTTGCTTCTCGCTCATCGCCTCGTAGTTGGCCTGCAGCTGTGCGGCCTTGCGTTCGCGGCGTGCGTCGTCGATGTCGTAGACGCCGTCGATGATGTCGGTGATGCGCTTGTTGACGCCGATCGGGACGATGCCGTGCGCTGCGTTGAAAGCGATCTGCTTGAGCCGCCGGCGTTCGGTCTCGGCGATGGCGCGACTCATCGAGCCGGTGACCCGGTCGGCGTAGAGAATGGCGGTGCCGTTGATGTGCCGGGCGGCGCGTCCGATGGTCTGGATCAGCGAGCGCTCGGAGCGCAGGAAGCCTTCCTTGTCGGCGTCGAGAATGGCCACCAGCGAGACCTCCGGGATGTCGAGACCTTCGCGCAGCAGGTTGATGCCGACCAGGACGTCGAACTTGCCGAGGCGCAGGTCGCGGATGATCTCGACGCGTTCGACGGTGTCGATGTCCGAGTGCAGGTAGCGGACGCGCACCTCGTGTTCGTTCAGGTACTCGGTGAGATCCTCGGACATGCGCTTGGTCAGCGTGGTCACCAGCACGCGCTCGCCGCGTCCGACGCGCAGGCCGATCTCGGAGAGCAGGTCGTCGATCTGTGTCGATGCCGGGCGAACGATGAGCACCGGGTCGATCAGCCCGGTCGGGCGAACGACCTGCTCGACGACCTGACCCTGATGCGTCTGTTCGTAGTCGGCCGGCGTCGCCGAAACGAAAATCGTCTGCCGCAGCAGCGCTTCGTACTCGGCGAACTTGAGCGGCCGGTTGTCGAGTGCCGAGGCCAGGCGGAAGCCGTAGTTGACCAGGTTCTCCTTGCGCGAGCGGTCACCCTTGTACATGCCGCCGACCTGCGGGATGGCGACGTGCGACTCGTCGATGAACATCAGCGCGTCGGCCGCCAGGTAGTCGATCAGCGTCGGCGGCGGCTCGCCGGGCTGGCGCCCGGAGAGATGCCGCGAGTAGTTCTCGATGCCCTTGCAGAAGCCGAGCTGGTCGAGCATTTCGAGGTCGAAACGCGTGCGTTGCTCGATGCGCTGCGCCTCGACGAGGCGACCTTCGGCGTGGAAGAAGGCGGTACGCTCGCTGAGCTCGCGCTTGATCGCCTCGATGGCACGCAGGACGGTCGCCCGTGGCGTCACGTAGTGCGACGACGGGAAGACGGTAAAGCGCTTCAGGCGGCCCTGCAGATGCCCGGTCAGCGGGTCGAAAAGCTGCAGGCCTTCGATCTCGTCGTCGAACAGAGAGATGCGGATCGCCTGCTCGGCGTGCTCGGCGGGAAAGACGTCGATGACGTCGCCGCGGACGCGAAAGACGCCGCGGCGGAAGTCGGTCTCGTTGCGCTCGTACTGCATGGCGACCAGGCGCTGGATCACCTCGCGCTGATCGATGCGGTCGCCGACGCGCATGGTCAGGATCATCTTGTGGTACTCGTCGCGGTCGCCGATGCCGTAGATGCAGGAGACGGTGGCGACGATCACGCAATCGCGACGTTCGAGCAGGCTCTTGGTCGCCGACAAACGCATCTGCTCGATGTGCTCGTTGATCGACGAGTCTTTCTCGATGAACAGATCGCGCGCCGGAACGTAGGCTTCCGGCTGGTAGTAATCGTAGTAGGAGACGAAATACTCGACGGCGTTGTCGGGAAAGAACTCGCGGAACTCTGCGTACAGTTGCGCGGCCAGGGTCTTGTTCGGCGCCAGCACCAGCGCCGGACGGCCGCTGCGGGCGATGACATTGGCCATGGTGTAGGTCTTGCCCGAGCCGGTGACGCCAAGCAGGGTCTGGAACGAGAGGCCGTCGGCGAGTCCGGCGAGCAGTTGCTCGATCGCCGCCGGCTGGTCGCCGGCAGGCAGGAAGGGCTGATGGAGGCGGAAGGGGCTGCCCGGGAAGGTGACCACCGGGTGCTGCTTTTCGGGCGATTGGATGGCGGCTGACATGCTAGAATTTTACGTTGTTTCAGGAACGCTCGGCGCCGTGCGCGGCGTTTGCCCGACCTGTCCGGAAACAATGCTTTTTTCGACGCTTCGTTTTTCCCGCGACGGCTTGTGCCACCCGCGGCCTGCCTGGCAGGCCCGACCGGAAATGGCACCGCCCAGCTACCGGCCAACTTAGGAACAAGACATGACCGCCTCGCTTTTCGCCGCCGTTGAAATGGCTCCCCGCGACCCGATTCTCGGACTCACCGAATCCTTCAACGCCGATACCCGGTCGACCAAGGTCAACCTCGGTGTTGGCGTGTATTTCGACGACAACGGCAAGATCCCGCTGCTGGCGGCTGTCAAGGCGGCCGAGAAAACCCGCCTGGAAGCCATGCCGCCGCGCGGCTACCAGCCGATCGACGGCCTTGCCGCCTATAACCAGATCGTCCAGAAGCTGCTCTTCGGCGCCGATTCGGCATTGCTCGAAGCGGGTCAGGTCGCGACCATCGAAGCACTCGGCGGCACCGGCGCGCTGAAGGTCGGTGCCGATTACCTGCGCCGACTGCTGCCCACGGCCAAGGTTTTCATCAGCGATCCGAGCTGGGAGAACCACCGCGCGATTTTCGAATACGCCGGTTTCGAGGTCGATTCGTATCCCTACTACGACGCAGTCAGCCGTGGCGTCGATTTCGCCGCCATGAAGAGCGGCCTGAACGCCCTGCCGGCCGGTTCGATCGTCGTCCTGCACGCCTGCTGCCACAACCCGACCGGTGCCGACCTCAGTCACGCGCAGTGGCGCGAAGTGATCGAGACGATCGCTGCCCGCGGCCTGGTGGCCTTCATCGACATGGCCTACCAGGGCTTCGCCGACGGCATCCGGGAAGATGCGCAGGCGCTGCAGATGTTTGCCGCATCGGGCCTGCAGTTCCTCGTCGCCAGCTCGTTCTCCAAGTCCTTTTCGCTCTACGGCGAGCGGGTCGGTGCGCTGTCGGTGGTCACCGCCAGTCGCGACGAAACGGCACGTGTCTTGTCGCAGATCAAGCGCGTCGTGCGGGCCAACTACTCGAACCCGCCGACCCATGGCGGCGCCATTGTCGCCGCCGTTCTGGCCAGCGCCGAACTGCGCCAGATGTGGAAAGTCGAACTCGCCGAGATGCGCCAGCGCATCCTGGCCATGCGCGTCAGCCTGGTCGAAAAACTGCAGGGCAGGGGAGTGAGCACCGACTTTTCCTTCGTCACCCGGCAGCGGGGCATGTTCTCCTACACCGGGCTCGAAGTCGCACAGGTGGACCGCATGCGCGACGAGTTCGGCATCTACGCGGTCAGCACCGGGCGCATCTGCCTGGCCGCGCTGAACACCAGGAACATCGACTACGTCGCCGACGCCATCGCTGCGGTGCTCTGATGTAATGCTGCAATCTTGACGAGGTTTTCGGCGCCGGCTGAAAGCAGCACGAAAACCCTGTGCTGGCTGAAATCCGCATGTTCGCCGCCGCGGTGGCCCTCATAGTGCTCGTGGCCACTGCCGGCGCTCATGCCCCGTGCACCGTCATTGCGAGGAGGCGCAGCCGACGCGGCAATCCAGTTCCATCCTCTGACGGCTGGTGCGCCGCATTCCCCAGGAGAAAAACAAACCTCTGGATTGCCGCGTCGGCTTCGCCTCCTCGCAATGACGTGCGGGTAGCGTGTTGCCGCCTTCCCGGCGCGACTTTGCGCAACCCGGATCGCAGCGCGAACCCCGTGTGGTGGCTGGATTTCGCCCGCTCCATACTACTACCCTCGTCGCCAAAATCCGGGCCAGCATTCCCCGGCCACCGTCATTGCGAGGAGGCGCAGCCGACGCGGCAATCCAGTTCCATTCTTTGACGGCTGGTGCGCCGCATTCCCCAGGAGAAAAACAAACCGCTGGAATGCCGCGTCGGCTGCGCCTCCTCGCAATGACGTGCGGGTGGCGTGGCGCCGCCTTCCCGACGCGACTTTGCGCAACCCGGATAGCAGCGCGAACCCCGTGTGGTGGCTGGATTTCGCCCGCTCCATAGCGCTACCCTCGTCGCCAAAATCCGGGCCAGCATTCCCCGGCCACCGTCATTGCGAGGAGGCGCAGCCGACGCGGCAATCCAGTTCCATTCTCTGACTGCTGGTGTGCCGCATTCCCCAGGAGGAAAACAAAACCTCTGGATTGCCGCGTCGGCTTCGCCTCCTCGCAATGACGTGCAGGCTGCTGTGGCGACGCCTTTCCGACGCGACTTGCAGCAAGCTGGAGCGCTTGCTTGAAACCCCCTCGCCGGCGTTTCTCCGCGGTGACTGCACGCGTCACCCCTGCTGGTGGCCTATCTGCTTTCCAGTTGCGGCGTCTTCAGCGTACCGCTGATCGCCACCGGAACGGTCGCATCGGCCCGCCCGCGCATCTGGACGTCCATCCGGCCACGCAATTGCAGGTCGCTGCTCACTTCGAGCTGACCGGTGGACTGCATCGTTCCCGCCTGGAGGACCAGGCGCGAGAAGCGATAGCGCTCGGGGGTCAGGCGGATCGCGCCGGACAGCTGCTCAAAGCGGGTGGCGCCGCCGAGCGTTGCCGGCGTTCCGGATGCACGGCGAATCGCCTCGGGAAGGTCGATCCCGCCGAGGCTTCCCCTGGCTATCGTGAAGTTGCCCTCGGCATGCACCGCCTGAAGGATCGCGGGCCAGGTCCTGGCCATTGCCGAGAAGCGCAGGTCGCCCGCAAGATCGCCCTCGAACTGATCGCCGACGCCCAGCGCCGCGCCGAAGCCCTGTGCCCGGATCCGCTCGAAGGCGATCTCGCCGGCCATCGCCGGTGGCCCGTCGGAACGCAGGATCACCGCGCCGCTTACCCGGCCCGAGAAGATGCGCAAGTCCATCTCCTCGATGACGAACACCGGCCCGTCCACCTTGCCCTTGAAAGCGAAGGAGTCGAAGCGATACAGGGACTTCGGCGACGGCCGCCAGGCGACTCCCTCGGCGGTAACCGCCAGCTGATCGGCGACCGGTTTGGCCTCGACCTTCATGCTGCGGTCCGCCGATCTCAGCGCCACGGACTGCAACAGGCCATCCGCAGACAATGCCAGTTCGCCGTTCAGCTCGGCAAAGCCAAGCCCTGCAAAGCTGACCTTCGCCCTGCTGATGGTCACGCGCTGCACGCGGGCTCCGGCAGACTCCCGAGCGGCCGTTTCGAACATCCGTGAAAGGCTGGCAACTGCTTTTGCGGTCAGCTCGACGTCGCGCAACTCCATTTCCCGGAAAACGATCTTTGTTGAAAAGAGCGTGTCGAGCTCTGGCCGGAGACGCAGTTCGGCGATGTGGATCTGCTCCCCGGCCGTGGCGTCGCCGACGCGCACGTTGGCCAGCAGCAGGCCCGGCAGCGGATAGAAGGTGACGCTCATGTTCTCGACGCTGGTTTTCTGGCCAGTGCTTTGCGCGAGAGCGTCTTCCACCTCGGGAAGGTAGCGCGAATAGGGAAAGAGGAGGGTGATCAGGACCAGCAGAACGCTCATCGTCAAGACGCCGAGCAGGGCGACGAGCGGCCAGGTCAGGTGTATGCGGCGGCGGCGGAGTGGCTTGAGGTCGGGCCCGTCGCCCGCACTGCTGTCATCGGCCGTGCCGCCCAGCAAGGCCTTCACCCGGGCGAGGAAAGTCGGCGCCGGCGCGACGCTGCTCGCCGGCCAGACTGCTGGCACCTCCGGCGTCGCTTCTTCCTTGGACAGGAAAACGGTGCGCGACTCGGGACCGGTCACCGAATCGGTCGGCGGCGATGATGGTGGCGAGATCGATGGCGATGGTTGCGAGATCGGCAGAAATGAGCGTGCGCCGTTCGAGAACCGCTCGCTGTTGTTTTCCGAGCCGGGAACCAGCCGTGTCGCGTCGTCGGTATCGGCGTTGGCGTCGGGCAGGGAGGGAGGAGCGGATGGCGCCGCGGCTTTCTTGCCAAATAGGGAGAATTCGGAAGCCGGTTGGCCAGCCTTGCTGCGAATCTGTTGTGCCAGCCGGCGGCCATTCTTCCATACCGTGTCCTCGTCGACCCGCCGCTCGATGAAACCATCGGCCTCAAGCTCAACCAGCGCGCTCTGCGTCAGCTGCGCGTTGCCCGTCTTGTCGCACAATTCGGCCACCGTGGCGTTGCCGTCCACCAGAATCAGCACCATGCGGAGGTTTCGCTGGACGACTCGCGTCCGCTGCAACATGGCTTCCTCGCCGGACGTCGTCTTGGCGTAAATCAGCTCGGAGTCAGGCAGTTCAGGTTCCATGTTCTCAGTGGCGTCGTGCTGGCTAACGACTGAAGGTTTTCGACTTTTCCGCACAAACGCATTGTGCACCTTGTTGCCGTGCGCGGAAAGTCGGAGATGGCTAGCGTGCCGGTTTCAAGCCTGCGGCTGGACAGTGGTCGGGCACCAGGCGGCGCCCCGTGTCGACGGCCTGGCGGTGGCTGGCGCCGATGCCAGCGGCCTGCCGCGGAGTTGCCGGCGCGGCCCTGGTCGGCGTCTCGGAAAATGCCCGTTTGCCGTTCGGAAGAGTTGACGAACCGCATGCGAGTGGCTAGAATCCGCCCTCTCGTGTTCCTCGATAGCTCAGTTGGTAGAGCGTCGGACTGTTAATCCGTAGGTCCCTGGTTCGAGCCCAGGTCGGGGAGCCAGAAAATTCAAGCACTTAGCCCATTCTTCGGAGTGGGCTTTTTGCTGTCTGGCCTTCCGGTAAGCATCTGGTAAGCAGATTCGAGCAATCCGAACCAGTTCCGCACGAGCAGCCAGTGAGTGCGCTACTCGCTCGGCTTCTTGCCTGTCGATGTTGGAGAGGGTTTGCTGGTCGAGGCTGAAGTCTTCGCTTGATGCCGCCTGATTGCTCTCGCTAGCAGCGTTTCCGCCACCAGTTGCTTGATTTCCTCGTCCGTCGCCGTCGCCGTCGCCGTCGCCGTCGTCGAGCCAGCCTGGTTCTTCGTTGATGGCTTGTCCATACAGTTGCTCCTGCTCTTTTTCGTATCCCGGGATTGTATCGAGTTGCGGGCGATCTGCATCAAGACGGGTGGATTCCGGCTCTGTTCTGTCAGCGTTGACGATGTTCTGCTCGTGCTGGCGGTCTTCCTCTCTGTCGTTCGTGTCAATATTGACAGCAATCGTGGACCGGGCTGATCTGGCGCTCGTCTCTATGAAGAGGTGCTAACGGCTCGGCTGCCTATCCCGTCGCCTGCTCGCCGATCGGTGCTTCCTTGGCGCGGACCAGAGACACGACCAAGGACGTTTGTTGCACGGACCTGCCTGCAACGCGCTGTCGGGTGGCGTCGGCGATGCTGACTTCGCCTGTGGCGGCCAGCCGATCCTTCCACATCTCAAGATGCCGCCCTTGCAGTTCCAGAGCCCGTAGCGCTGCCGCATGACTGGCCATCACGGCATTGCCGTCCGTGCCAATCGTCTTGCTCATGGCGTCCTGCTTGACGGCTTCGAGGTCGGCCAGCACCTTGTCTTGCGTGATTCCGGTACGTTGCGCCCGGGCGTTCATGCGTTCGGTGATTGCGTTCTGAACTGTAGTTTTCTGCAGTAGCTGATAGCCGATCTCTGACGCTCGCCGGGAGCTGTACCCTGCGCGAATGGCTGCTTTGCTCGCCACCAGATCAACGAGGTATTCGTCAACGAAACGACTTTGCCTTGGCGTCATTGCATCTTCCTTCTCACGGTTGCCACTCAATACCGACACAAGCGTTGCTCGCTTGGCCTTGCGCCTCCAGCCAGTCACGGCACGCCCGCAAACTGCCAAACTCTGCCATCACGGCCGCGCGATTGGTTCCCGCTTTCTCCAACAGCTGGTCAAGTTCCCACCCCACGCCGTTGTGCTGCCGGAATTGCTCCAGCTTCGTCAAGCGACGTTGCAAGGGGCTCACAGTCCGACATCCTGTTCGGACAGCAGAATCACGCGGCTTGGTCGCCGGTGAGTGCCGGTCAAGGCTTCGACCTTCGACCGTGCCATGAAATCGTCTTCCGATTCGTCGGTCTGGCGGTCCACAACCTTCTCGCCGATGATCGCTCGAACAACCTCGCCGGAACCTGCTCGGATAATTCGCCTGACTATGAGGGCGACGCGGTTTGCCTCGGGGTGTGCCGCTGCTTCAAGCTTGGTCATGCGACGCTCCAGCGCGGTGCTCATTTCGCTGTTTCCAGTTCAGTGCTGCGTGCTTCGGTCGCGTTTCCTTCCTCGTCGATTTCCACAACACCACCGCCAGCAATCAGCCGAAGGTGCGACGTTGCCCGCCCGGTGCCCGGCTCGATCATGTGGACGATGCAGTTGAGCTGTTCGCCAGCGCCGACTGGACGTTCCAGCTTGCTCACCCGTTTCTGCAAGGCGTTCATTTTTTCACTTCGAGTGCGCTGATACGGGCTTCAAGCTCTTGAGTCTCCACCGCCTTGCGGCGTGCCTCTACGATACCTGCCAAGGTCGCAGCCTCTCCGGGTAGGATGTCGCCGGCCGCCACCGCTTGCAGGATGGCCGCCTGAGCTTGCGCGACGCCATCAGCAGAGCTTGTATCCGGCAGGGTCACGAAGATCGGGCGCTCCTTTGCCGGTGGCACCAGCCGTTCGAGTACCAGTCTGGCCGCGCTTATGTCGCCCTGCCTGGCCATTTCCACGATCTTCTTGGCGATAGCGGCGGCACCTTCCTCCATCGCTGCCAATGCCACGAGGGTGACGCGGTTCCTGCTGCCCGCGGGTCGGCCTTTGGGATTTCCGCTTTGACCGGGTTTCCAACCAGGCCGCAGGTTTTCTGCTTTCGTCTTTTCGCTCATTCTCTGTACCTCCACGGTGTTTATTCAGTGCTCCGCTGGTCTTTCGTGACACTCACGAAACCATATCGCCGCCCAATCTCGGCCCAAGCTCGTTGTGCAGAGCGCCGCGCTGGTTCCGACTTTTCGACACGCGTCAGGATCGCCAGCAGCGCCCGTAGCGAAGCATTCTGCTCATCGCCTATGGCGTCTATGGCCGCCCGCCTGTCGCGCGTCCGCTGAGCACGTTTACGCTCGTTGTCGCTCATCGGTCGCTCACCCTTGGGCGGCCTGCCTCGTTTGGTGACTGTCACAGAACTGTCCGGCATCGCTTTCCTCTTCTTTTACGTGACAGTCACAATAATATCAGATAGACGGACCTTCGGCATTTTTTGCGAAAGGAGCGTTTCGCGTTTATCGATAGCGAGAAAGGCAACACGCGGTGATGTCGCTGTTTCGCGATGGCACAGGTGGCGGATTGATCGAGCAGCGACCCGAGCACATTCATGACGAGAGACATAGGGCAGGCCTCGCTCCCGCACGGACAGACGGACGGTTAAGAAGTTTGCCCGAAACAGCCATTCCAGCGATCTTGGCGTATGCTATCGACCTAGCTTCGTAGGTTCCGCCCGCTTTAGGCAATTTCCGAGTTCCACGTAGAATCGGCGAACGTACGCCGCAATGGATGCTTAAAAGATGCTTTCAGCGTGTTAGCCGACGCCACACCAAGAAACAGGCGCCCGAGCTATGGTGCGAAAGCGTCGCCCGATAACTAGGTTTGTGTCTCATGACAACCGGCTGATATGACTGAGCGATTCTCCCAGAGATACGGATTCCACCAATCGCACGAGATGGACATCTTGGTGCGCCAAGACGCTCCGCACGAATTGCGCGGCGTTGTCGTGGAACTCGCTTACGAGTGCGGCTTTCGCCCAGAGAGCCTTCGCACTGTGGTTTGTCGATTGCTCCGGAAACGCCCAAACGCAAACAATTGGACTGAGTTCCCAAACATCGATAACGAAGTGCACAAACTTGTCGATGACTGTGAGTGGTACCGCGTGTACGAAATCATCGAAGGGCTTGTCACCGTCATGCGTGAGATGCAATTTCCCTACGATGCCGATAAGTTCGAAAGCGAGTTGAACGATTACTTTATGGACGCTGGCATAGGCTGGAAGTTGTCAGCGGGTCTCATCGAAATGCGTGGCCCAGAGGTGTTCGAGGAAGTTGTTATCACCGCTGAACGCCAACTTGAAATGCGAAGATTCCCTACGGCTCGCAATGAACTACGCGAGGCGCTACGCGACTTGTCTCGCCGCCCGTCGCCCGATGTGACGGGCGCTATTCAACATTCGATGGCGACTCTTGAATGCGTAGCTCGTGAGGCGTGCGGGGATAAGAAAGCCACTCTCGGCGACATCATTAAACGTTATCCAGAGATTGTTCCTCGCCCTCTAGACGAGGCTATTGCAAAAGTATGGGGATACGCATCTGAAAACGCACGTCATATCCGCGAAGGAAGAGAGCCAACATTCGTTGAAGCTGAGTTGGTTGTCGGTATCGTTTCCGCACTCTCTACCTATTTGGCAAGAAAGCATGAGGCCAATCAATGAAGT
Organism: Candidatus Accumulibacter sp. ACC005; assembly: GCF_907163215.1. Lineage (NCBI taxonomy): Bacteria > Pseudomonadati > Pseudomonadota > Betaproteobacteria > Candidatus Accumulibacter > Candidatus Accumulibacter sp. ACC005. The sequence goes on from NZ_CAJQUB010000005.1 coordinate 191,340, forward strand.
ATGTCGGGAAGTATGGCGAATATCGTGTTCTTGCGTGCCTCCTGGAGCAAGACATAGAGGCTTACCCAGTCATTAATAAAAATCAACCTGATTTTGATCTAACCGCAATCTTAGCGAATGACAAAGTATTGCGCATTCAAGTGAAAGCAACCGAGCTTAGGAATAAGAGCACAAATAACGCCATTGACCGTATCGACAAGAAATACGACTTCTTAGTTGTTGTCATCGTTGCAGAAGACAAGACCTCTCGTTTCTTTGTTATGTCAAAAACCGAAGCCGAAGACGCAAGAGGCGGTAATAAACAACTCGGTACGACGCAACAAAAAAATAGAAGTTTTCAGGTCAAAGACGTCCTCCTACCCCATGAAGACAAGTGGGCAAAGATCGCCAATGCATAACGAGGACGGTTGGATCGTGCGCAGCCGCGATCTGAATCGTTGGTCGGACGATGCCCCGGCCGATAGGCCGAAGCAGTCACTTAGAGAAACGAGCCGAGTAGAATGGTGGCATGACACGCTCAGAACTGATAGCTCGCTTTGCTGCACGTAACCGCCCACTCCCAGCCAACGTTGCGGCGCCGCCCGTGAAGATGATCTAGGGCCGGATGACCGAAGCGCTGGCCAAAGGGATATGCGATGGCAGTGGCCTCCTCGCGAATCGTGTGGGAGTGGTGGTGCGCCTTCGATATCTCCTGCTCCCTCTGATTCTTTTGGCCAGCGCGGTAGCTGGCGCCGAAACCCTGACAGGAACCGTCGTGGCCGTGGCAGATGGCGATACGGTTACCGTACTGGATGCCAATCACCAACAGCACAAGATCAGGCTGGCAGGCATCGACGCTCCGGAGAAGGCCCAGCCGTTCGGGCAACGATCGAAGCAAACCATGTCAGCGCTCTTGTTCGGCAAACAGGTCGACGTGAGATGGGTGAAGCGCGACCGCTACCGGCGCATCGTGGGCAAGGTCATGGTGCAACCTGCCGATTGTCGGACCTGCCCGAAGACGCTGGACGCTGGCCTCGCGCAGATCACGATGGGGCTCGCATGGTGGTATAAAAAATACGCGAAGGATCAAGCGGCAGAGGATGCTGGACGCTACGAATTTGCAGAGCATGAGGCCCGCGCGAAGAGCGCAGGGTTGTGGGCTGATCGTCAGCCGACACCGCCTTGGGCCTGGCGAAAGAGCAAACGTTGATGACTCAGAAACAGTAGCCAGCGACGATCGACGAGGCCGTTGGCGTGGTGATCGCCACACTCTCGGACGATGACAATGCGAAGATTACGACTATGCCGAATTCTGATGTCATCGGCTGCGCTTCGGCTTGGGGACGTGGATTCGGAACAATCTCGGCTTTTGAATGGGCAACGATCGGCCGATGCAGGCCATTCGTGAACGCGACCAGTCGATTCATCCCGACGACGCGTCAATGGCGATCGTTGATGCTGTCTGCTCTCGCTTTTCGGCCTGAGGACCGCCGACTTTGAAGGAAGAATGATGGTCAAGAAGTTGGCCGATGGGGGCTCACTACCAGGTGGAGCGACGTCAGATCAGGTGGACGACCACCCTCCAATTCCTGAAGTCGAAACAGGTGCGCTTGCGGCCCGTTTGAAGCGGCTCATCGGCGACCGCTCCGTGGCGTTCTTTGCCAGAAAGTGCGGCCTCGCGGAGTCCGTGCTCCGGATGTACCTTAACCACGGACGAATGCCCGCGCTTGACAAGGCCTTGGCCATCGCCGCCGCCGGGGGCGTTACCATTGACTGGCTCGCGACAGGGCGCGGCCGACCTATCGCGGCTCACGAAGTAGGAGCTTCTGCCACTGCCTCTGGCAACACCGACGATGCCGAAGGGCCACAGCCACCGGCACTCGACACGGTCGTCCTCGAAGGTATCCTGAAGGCCGTCCTCGAAGCCCAGGGCGATCGCGCGACACCGGAACACCTTGCTGCCTTGTCCGTCGACCTCTATCAGCGCGCTGTGCGTACGGGCCAGTCTGAATAGACTCTCCTGGCCTCTGGCCCGTTGTTGTCTGCACCCGCGTGTCATCAACAACACATCGTTCTGTTTCGATCAAGACGCAATCTTGAGCTGATAGAACAGCGGCAGCAGTGCCCTCTCGTCCGATCGACATTGGCCAGCTCCCGGCAAACACGCGCTGCTCGGGAGTTGGCCCCAAAGCCGACGTTCGTTCGGCTCGATCACTCGGAAGCCGCCATTGGATGCGCGGTCACGAAGAAAAGCGTTGGGCGCGGGGGGACCCATCCCGTGTTGCTGACCCATCTGGTGCACCATCTGCCCCCACAGCTGATCAGCTCGTGCGATGCGAGATTTATCTTCGTCAGCCGTCGTTTGATGAACCAAGACTTTCCGTAAACCAAAGATCACGGATAGCATAGTCGCATTGCACAGACTCTGTCGCCGAAGGAAAATGCTAAGCTTGCTTGGAAGTAAGAAGACCACGAAAAAAGTGCATTGCCGATAAATCTCGAACAACTTCAGCGTACCGCGGCTGTCAGTGGGCACGGCTCCATCGCGAATATGATTGCGGTGATGTTCCATGACCATCGTGGGCGGGTGGGTATCGAGATTTCTTAGCTGTACGTATGGATTGTCGATAGCAAGCCCTCCACCAAGACCAAAAAGAAGAAATGATTACCCTCGATACCATCACCCCTGGTCTTGCGCTCACTGGTCTTGACCCCAATGGCATCAGGACGGTCATTGCCGTGGTGCCGATTGCTGACGGCGCGGTGCAAGTCATCTATCGCACGTCCGATGGTGGCGTCAAAGAGCGCCTGCTCAATCGAGCCGATGAAGCCACTCTGTCGATTGCCACCGTTGAGGGCCCCTGGTCATTCGATGGCGATGGCGAAGCGTTCAAGCTCACCGTGGAGGCCAAGCGCATCGACCTCGCGTTTCTATTCGACCCGATGATGGCCGTCCACACCTCGAATGTGGAGCCGCTACCACATCAAATCACTGCGGTTTACGAGGCCATGCTGCCACGCCAGCCCTTGCGCTTTGTGCTTGCGGACGACCCCGGCGCGGGTAAGACCATCATGGCCGGGCTGTATATCCGCGAACTCATCATGCGCGCCGACGCCAGGCGTATCGTCATCGTTGCCCCCGGTAGTTTGGTCGATCAGTGGCGCGAGGAGATGTTCGAGAAGTTTGGCCTGGAATTCCGTGTCTTCACCCGAGACCTGGAAGCTGCCACGCCAAGTGGTAATCCGTTTGAAGACATTGACCACCTCATCGTTCGCCTTGACCAGATGGCGCGTAACGAAGAACTACGAGAGAAGCTCTGCGCGGCGGGTTGGGATCTCGTGGTATTTGACGAAGCACACAAGCTCGCCGCCCACTTCTACGGCAACAAGTTGGAGAAGACCGGCCGCTTCCGATTGGCCGAAAAGCTCGGGGCACAGACGCGTCACCTGCTACTGATGACGGCCACGCCGCACAACGGCAAGGAGCAGGACTTCCAGCTGTTCCTCTCCCTGCTCGACTCCGACCGTTTCTATGGAAAGTTTCGCGACGGCGTCCACAAGGTGGATTGCTCCGATCTCATCCGCCGCATGGTGAAGGAAAAACTGGTCAAGTTCGACGGGACTCCGCTGTTCCCCGAGCGCCGCGCCTACACGGTCAATTACCAGCTTTCCGATCTTGAGTCCGCGCTTTACGAAGCTGTCACCGACTATGTGAAGACCGAAATGGGCAAGGCCGACCAGCTCGACGGCAAGCGCAAAGGCGCGGTTGGCTTTGCGCTTGCCGCCCTCCAGCGCCGTCTCGCCTCCAGCCCAGAAGCCATCTTCCAGTCCCTCAAGCGCCGCCGCGAACGTCTCGAACGTCGCCTGCGTAATGAGCGCGTGGGCGTGTGTGATCAGCCCATTCTCGCCGAGGTTCCCGACGACGACGACGACCTCAACGCCGAGGAGCAGGAGAGCCTGGAAGAAACGTTGGTGGATCAGACCACAGCGTCGCGCAGTATCGCCGAACTCGAAGGCGAGATCATCATCCTGCAATCTCTCGAACAACAGGCTAGCGCGCTGGTCGCGTCCGGCAAAGATCGCAAGTGGGACGAACTCTCACGCATCCTGCAAAACGAAACACAGATGCGTGATGCGGGAGGGCGGATGCGCAAGATCATTGTCTTCAGCGAGCACCGCGACACCCTGAACTACCTGCAAGAAAAGATCGCCGGTGTATTGGGCAGCCATGACGCCATCGTCGTCATTCATGGTGGAGTGCACCGCGATGACCGGCGAAAGACGCAGGCTCTGTTTCGATCCGACCCCGACATCCGCGTGCTGGTGGCCACCGATGCCGCCGGTGAAGGCATCAACCTGCAAAACGCCAATCTGATGGTGAACTACGATTTGCCGTGGAACCCCAACCGCCTCGAACAACGCTTCGGGCGTATCCACCGCATCGGGCAACAAGAGGTTTGCCACCTCTGGAACCTTGTCGCCAAGGAAACCCGAGAGGGCGATGTCTATTTCCGCCTGCTTGAAAAGCTTCAGGTTGTCAGCGAGGCGCTACATGGCCAAGTTTTTAATGTCCTTGGTGAAGTGTTCGAAGGCAACAGTCTCAAGGACATGCTACTGGAGGCCATCCGCTACGGTGACCAACCAGATGTACGTGCTCGCCTTAATCAGACCATCGACAACGTCCTTGACCGCGAATACCTAATGACCATCCTCAACCGAGACGCGCTGGCTCAGGAAAGTCTCAGCCCCGAGCGCCTGTTTACGGTAAAGGAAGAAATGGAAAAGGCGGAGGCCCGCCGCCTTCAGCCTTATTTTGTTCGTTCCTTCTTCATGAAAGGCTTTGAGTCGCTCGGCGGTTCTATTTACCCGCGTGAGTCCGAGCGTTTCGAGATCACTCATGTACCCGCCGAGTTGCGCGAGCGTGATCGCCTCATCACCGGGCGCAACCGACGCGAACTCGCGCCCGTCCTGCGCCGCTACGAGCGGGTGTGCTTCACCAAGGCTGCCGTGCGCCCGACCGACCGCGCCGGTCTCGCCTTCGCCAACATGATTCACCCCGGACACCCGCTGATGCTCGCCCTCAGCGACGTCCTGCTCGAGCAGCACGCCAATCTGCTTCGCCAGGGCACGTTGTTGGTTGATCCGGCGGATGAAGGCGATCAGCCTTCCTTACTCTTCCTCCTCACCCACGAAGTGAAATCGGGCGATGGCCAGGTCATTTCCAAGCGCCTGCAATTCATCCGCGTGCTGCCCGACGCCAGCGCCACGTTTGCCGGTTGGGCGCCGCACCTCGATCTCGAACCGCTCGCGGTTGTCGACCGCCCGCTATTGGCCGGAACGCTCGCTGCGCCCTGGTTGAGCGCTGGGCTGGAAAATCGTGCCCTCGCGCTTGCTGCTCAGACCCTCGTTCCTGAGCACTTCAGCGAAATCGCCGGGCGCCGCATCGCTCACGTGGACAAGACCCTCGCTGCCGTCCATGAGCGGCTGACCAAAGAGATCGATTACTGGTCCGACCGTTTCATCAAGCTATCCGACGACAAAGCCGCAGGCAAAGACGTGCGGCTCAATCTGGAAAACGTCCGCCGCATCCTCAGTGACCTCGAAGCCCGGTTGGAGATTCGCAAGAAAGAACTACAGTCCATGCGCCATGTCACTTCGGCCACGCCGGTTGTACTCAGCGGGGCGCTGGTCATACCGGCGGGCTTACTGCGGCGGTTGCGCGGCGACGTTGTCCCGGTTGGCGCAATATTCTCCGCGGACCCCGAGGCACGCTCGCGTATCGAGCAACTGGCCATGAACGCAGTGCGTCGCGCCGAAGAGGAACGTGGCTGCCGTGTGGTCGATGTCTCCGCCCAGAAATGTGGCTGGGACATTACTTCCTATGCGCCAGCGCCGAATGGCCGCTTGCCCGAAGCTCGCCACATCGAAGTCAAAGGCCGCGTCAAAGGCGCAATTACGGTCACGGTGACCAAGAACGAAATTTTTGAAAGCTGGAATCAGGGCAACAAGTATCACCTCGCCATCGTCTTTGTCGGCGATGACGACTCCGTCGACGGCCCGCACTACGTGCAGCATCCCTTCAAGGAAGAACCCGGCTGGGGCGTGTCATCCGTCAACTACGACCTTAAGGCACTTTTGCAGAAGGCACAGACACCATGAGCGAGCCAACCCACCTCCTGCGAATCGATCGTCTGCGGCTCAAGAACTTCCGCTGCTTTGCTGCCTGCGAGGTCAACCTGCACCCCACGCTTACGATTCTTGTCGCCGAGAACGCACAGGGGAAAACGGCGCTGCTTGATGCGCTGCGTCTGGCTCTCCAAGAATTTGTGACCACGGTCGACCGAGGCAAGCAACCTCGCGGGTTTGAGCGGAGCGATGTTCATCTGAAGCGCGGAGTTCAGGATGAGATGGAGTCACAGCTTCCAACCGAGTTCCAAGTTGATGGTCAGGTCGATGGAGAGCCTGTTTCCTGGAGTCGTGTTCTCGGTAAGGATAGTTTTCACGCCAGAACATCGACCAAGGGTACCAAGCACGTCCGACGGGTTGCCACGCGTCTAGCTGACCGATCGGACGCAAACAACGGCGATCCGTCCGACGACCAGCCCACGGTCTTGCCTGTTGTCGCCTACTACGGAACAGGGCGGCTCTACGACGAGCAGCGCCTTACCGAAGGCAAGCGTTGGCTGGCTGAGGCCAGTCCTGCCCGTGCGTCAGCCTATCTGGATTGTCTCTCGCCCCCGTCTTCTTACAAATCGTTCTCCGCTTGGTTCGGTCAGAAGTGGGATCAGGTCAGTGACCCTCGCTTTCGTGCCGTTGGATTTGATGCACGGCCAGAAAACCACGTCACGGCTGTTCGTGATGCCGTCAGCACTGTGCTCGAACCCACCGGCTGGACAACTATAGTGTGGGAACCTGCGAGGCCATATCACGACGGTCGAACTCCTCGGCCGGGCTATATCGCGCTGGAACATCCTCAGAAAGGACGCCTTCCGTTGACGCGCCTCAGCGACGGCGTGCGAAACATGGTAGCCCTCGTCGGAGATCTCGCTCATCGATGTGTTCGGCTGAATCCATTTTTTGGCGAGCATGCAGCGAAAAAAACGCCGGGAATTGTCCTTATCGACGAATTGGAAATGCACCTACACCCGCTTTGGCAACAACTCATCCTTGCGACGCTTCAGACGGCCTTCCCCCACGTTCAGTTCGTCGGGACCACGCACAGCCCTCAGGTTGTCACTACAGTTCGGAGCGAGTGTCTGCGCATCCTGAAAGACGGCAACATCTTCGCTGCCCCAGCTGGAACGGACGGTGCAGAGGCACAGAGGATTCTGGAGAGTGTTTTTCAAGTATCGACGCGTCCAGATACCGAGATGGCGCGAATGCTGGATAAGTATCTCCGCATGATCGACCTTCGCAAATGGGAGACTCCGGAGGCATTGGCGCTTCGTGCCAGGCTAGACAAGTGGAGCCAGGGGCAGGAACCGCGCTTGTTAGACGCGGACCTGCAAATCGAAAATATCAAGTGGGAGGAGGGCAAGTGAAGCGTTGCGCGAAGTTCGAAGAACCACCTTCCCTAACCACCTACAGAGGGGCGAAACCTGAGGGTACGTGGGATGAAATGCGGGACGACCCGTTCCATGGTGGTCAACAAGCAGCGCGGGACACCAAGGCAACTCTCGTGCGTGGGCAGCGGTGCCTTTGCGCGTTTTGTGAGGTACAGATCGCAAGTGACTGCTCCCCCTCTGCCATTGAGAGTCGAAAATCTGAGCAGCGAGTCGAGCATTTCCATCCGAAATCAGACACGGTTAGCCCGCTAAACTGGAATCTTCACTGGCCTAATCTATGGGCGGTATGCCTTGGTGGTAGCAAACAGGATAAAGAAGAGCAGGAGGAAGTCCTCTTTCCGCTTCCTGAAAACCTGAGTTGTGACGCGTTCAAAGGCTATTTGATTGAAAAAGGAATCATCCCTGAGTCGCCCGAGGGTTGGGTTCTCGCCCCAAACGAGTTACCTACGTTTCCCCTGCTTTTCAAATTTGCACCTGATGGTACGCCGGAACCCCATCTCGAAAATTGTGCCGCCACTATCATTCCGAATCATCGTTACGCCGATAGCGCAGAGTTCGTGGCGAAAACAATCGAGCACCTAAACTTAGGATGTTTTCGCCTGAACCAGGCTCGGCGTATTGTCCGTGCTCAACTTGAAAAGCAAATAAAAACCGCACGAGAACGTTCGCCGGGCGCATCGCCGGATGATGTTCTACTCTCCTTAGCCCGCCGACTTCTCTCCTCCAATGTGGAGTCCCCGTGGCCACAGTTCTTTTCACTGCTTCGTTGGAAGCTCGGGGCGGCGGCAGAACGACACCTCCAAGAAATTCAGTTTACCGGCTAGGCTCTCATTTCCATGTCCGACTTTCCCATTAAATCCCCCCGCAAGCTTATCGAAGTCACCCTCCCGCTAGATGCAATCAATGCGGCGTGCGCCTACGAGAAAATGCCAGGTATCGGAGCGCATCCTCGTGGGATTCATCTTTGGTGGGCGCGGCGACCGCTGGCAGCAGCGAGGGCTATTCTATTTGCGCAGCTAGTCAACGATCCCGGCTCGAACATTGGCAGAGGTTTCAAATATGGGACGAACAAGAAGGAAGCTGCCATCGAGCGGAAGCGCCTGTTCAAAATCATCGAAGACCTCGTGCTTTGGGAGAACAGCACCAATGAGGATGTGCTGGAGCGCGCTCGCGCCGAGATTCGCCGTTCATGGCGCGAGGTTTGTGGACTCAACAAGGACCACCCGCAGGCCACTGACCTGTTCAATCCAGATAAACTCCGAGCCTTTCACGATCCATTTGCGGGCGGCGGGGCTATCCCGCTCGAAGCGCAACGGCTCGGGCTGGAATCTTATGCTACTGACCTGAACCCTGTGGCGGTGCTAGTCAACAAGGCGATGATCGAAATCCCGCCTAAGTTCTCCGGGCGCGCCCCCGTCGGGCGAGAGGTGGATGCAAAAAAAGGCGGGAAACTTGGCCTCACGCGATCTTGGCCGGGCGCCACGGGACTTGCGGATGATGTGCGTCGCTACGGAGCGTGGATTCGAGCAGAAGCCCACAAACGCATTGGTCACCATTATCCGGACGTAGAAATAACCGTCGCGATGGCAAAGGAACGACCGGACCTAAAAGCGCTGGTCGGCAAGAAAGCCGCCGTGATCGCATGGCTTTGGGCGCGAACGGTCAAAAGTCCAAACCCCGCTTTCTCTCACACAGATGTCCCGCTCGCCTCAACCTTTATTCTTTCGAATAAAAAAGGCAAGGAAGCCTACGTGAAACCCGTTGTCGATGGCGATAAATTTATCTTCACGGTAGAAGTAGGCACACCACCTCATGATGCGGCAGCAGGCACAAAGGCAAAAGGTGCAAATTTCAGGTGTCTTATTTCAGGTACGCCAATCGCTGCGGAATACATCAGGAAAGAAGCCACAAATGGGCGTATGGGGCAGCGTTTGATGAGTATTGTTGCCGAAGGAAGGCGCGGTCGGATTTACCTTCCCCCCGATCAAGAAAGCGAAAGTGTAGCCCGTTCAGCAATGCCGGATTGGAAACCGGAAATAGAGTTCTTTCAGCAGGCCCTAGGATTCCGGGTTGGCAATTATGGCATGTCAAAGTGGTCTGAGCTTTTCACACCGCGACAATTGGTGGCATTAACAACACTTACTGATCTTGTTGTCGAGGCGCGCGAGCATATTCGTCAAGATGCTATCGCAAATGGACTCCCTGACGACGGGAAGAAACTCGACGCTGGTGGCGTAGGGGCGATCGCCTACGCAGAAGCGGTGAGCGTATATCTCGCTTTTGCTGTTGATCGCTGCGCGGACTTCTCCAATACGCTGACGCGCTGGGTGCCAGGGAATCAAAAGGTAATGAACTTATTTGGTAAACAAACTGTTTCGATGACGTGGGATTACCCCGAGGCTGCCATACTTGCAGATACAGTTGGTGGGTTCGCTCCCGCATCGGAATACATCGCAGATTGCATTGAGAAACTGTCACCATCTGCCTGTGGTTTTTCGACACAGGCAGACGCGCAGACTCAAGTGGTGTCACGGCAGAAGGTGGTTTCTACCGACCCCCCTTATTATGACAACATCGGCTACGCTGATTTGTCCGATTTTTTCTACATTTGGCTGCGTCGCTCATTGCGTTCAGTCTTTCCCTCGACACTAGCTACTATGACGGTGCCAAAAGCCGAAGAGCTGGTGGCGACACCGATCCGTCACGGCTCCAAAGATGAAGCCAAACTGTTTTTCTTGGACGGGATGACCAAAGTCATTAGCAATCTGTCGGACCAAGCCCATCCGGAGGGTCCCATCACAATCTATTACGCTTTCAAGCAATCAGAAACGAACGATTCGGCGGAGACCTCATCTACAGGATGGGAGACATTTCTAAGCGCAGTGTTAAAAAGCGGTTTTGCTATTGTTGGAACCTGGCCGTTACGCAGCGAGCAAGAGTTCCGAATGCGTGGAATGGGTTCAAACGCCCTAGCATCCAGCATAGTACTCGTCTGTCGCAAACGCCCCGCGGACACACCCTCCGTTTCCCGGCGTGAGTTCATTCGCGAGCTGAACGGTGTGCTGCCCGAGGCGCTCGACGAGATGACCAAAGGTTCGGGCGACGAGCGTTCGCCCGTGGCTCCGGTGGACCTTTCTCAGGCCATTATTGGGCCAGGCATGGCAGTCTTCTCCAAATACGCCGCTGTGCTGGAAGCCGACGGCTCGCCCATGAGCGTCCGTACCGCCCTCCAACTCATTAACCGCTTCCTTGCCGAAGACGACTTCGATGCCGACACTCAGTTCTGCTTGCACTGGTTCGAGCAACACGGCTGGACGGGAAGCGTCTTTGGCGAAGCCGACGTGCTGGCCCGATCCAAATCCACCAGTGTGGACGCCATGAAGCAAGCCGGGGTGCTGCAAAGCGGCAGCGGCAAAGTGCGCCTGCTAAAGTGGGCCGAATACCCTGCCGACTGGGACCCGCGCACCGATACCCGCACGCCAGTCTGGGAAGCCCTGCACCAGCTCATCCGTGCGCTGAAACTAGGCGGCGAGTCCGCCTCCGGTGTGCTCCTCGCCGCTCTCGGTGGCAAAGCCGAAGCGGTGCGTCAACTCGCCTACCGGCTCTACACCCTGTGCGAGCGCCTCGGCCAAGCCGAAGACGCCCGCGCCTACAACGAGCTCATCACCAGTTGGAGCAGCATCGAATTTGCGGCCAACAGCGTGCCTAAACCTGCTGACCGGCAAGGGATACTCTTTGAAAGATAGAAGGCCCAACACGTGAATCTGTTGCTTACCCAAGAAGTGCTCGAACCGGTTTCAGAAGATCCACTAGAGCTCACCAATGAAACGGTGCGCTGGCGTGCACGCGACGCCACGTTCCTGGCCGGGAAATGGGACGCCTTGTCGAAGCGCATACCACGCTTCGTCCTCGAGGATTTCAAGGCTACCGCTGATGGCCCTGCCAACCCGCACATCCGAGCAGTGGTCAGAGTGCCGGTGTCGGTGACCGAGCAGCGGATACCCGTGGGTGTGGTGTCAAACACCTACGGCCTGACGCAGCATGCTGACGTGGTGGAAATGTGTCTGAAAGGCATTCGAGCGCATGACATCGACCCGAGCATGTTGCGGTGCGAAGTGGGTCTTACGCCGCTCGGCGAATGGATGAATTTTCGCGCCTATTTTCCTGACAGTTTTTCACATAAGCCGGGCGACGGGAATAAGTTGGCCCTTCGACTGGAGTGTTTCAATTCCGTGGATGGCTCAAGTCGCTTGTTGATCTTGTTCGGGTGGTTCCGCTTTGTGTGCGCCAATGGCCTGGTCATCGGCGAGACCAAAGCCGCGCTACGAGATATTCACGACGAGAACTTGAACCTAGACGTGATTCCAAAAATCATTTCGGAAGGATTGGAGAAGGTCAAAGCCGATCTGGACCGTTTGGTGCAATGGGAGCGATCGCCGATCGAATTGGCAAAATTTGAAGGCTGGGTCGATGAACACTTGGCCGAGCGGTGGGGAAAGAAGGCTGCCTGCCGCACCCTGCACGTCTGCCGCATTGGCGCGGATGTGGAGTTGCTAGACCTGTTCGCTGGTGGCAAGCCGAGTGAAAAGCCAGTCAAGCTGCTCAACACCGTCCCCGGTGCGGCCAAGCCCGCCAAGAACCTTTATGACGTTTGTCAAGCGCTTTCATGGATCGCTATGCAGCGAAATAGCGCAGACGAACGCTTGGAGTGGCAGGGGCATATTCCGGGACTCATTGAGAATCTGTGGTCTCACTTAGAAGCTGCGTAACCGCAATGGAATTTCAACCATGAGCCTGAAACCCTGGCGCGAAGTTATCGTGCCCCATCCCGACGTGCTGAACGGCACGTTCCAGCAATCCCAGTTTGCTGCCGACCTGACCGCCGTGCGAACCGGCAGAGCGACTTCGGAATACGGCGACGCAAAGTCTTTTTACGAGCGCACCTTCATCACTGAAGGTATGGGTAAGCTGCTCACCCAGGTGGCGCAGCGGCTCAATGGCAAGGGCGGCGAGCCGGTCATCCAGTTGCAGACGTCCTTCGGCGGCGGCAAGACTCACACCATGCTGGCGGTGTATCACTTGGCGAGTCGCCAGTGTGCGCTGGGCGACCTGTTCGGTATTCCGGCGCTGCTGGATCATGCGGGGGTAATGGATGTACCGATGTCCAAGGTGGCGGTGCTGGATGGCTCCGCCCATGCCCCTGGCCAAGCGTGGCAGCGAGGCAAGCAGGCCATTCGGACGCTGTGGGGCGAAATGGCCTGGCAACTGAGGGGGGCGGAAGGGTTTGCGCTGGTGAACGATGCCGATGCCAACGGCACTTCGCCGGGCAAGGATGTGCTGTGCACGCTGCTTACCAAGTGTGCGCCCTGCGTGGTGCTGATGGATGAACTGGTCGTGTACATCCGCCAATTCGTGGAGAGCCAGGCACTCAGCGGCGGTACCTACGATAGCAATCTGTCCTTCATTCAATCGCTGACCGAGGCGGCCAAGCTGGTGCCGAATGTAGTGGTGCTGGCCTCCTTACCGGACTCTAACAGCCAGGCTGGCGGGCCGCGTGGCGTAGCGGCGTTGCAGTCGCTGGAAGCGGTCTTCAATCGAGTGCAGGCGCTGTGGAAAACGGTGGCACCCGAGGAGGCATTCGAGATCGTCCGGCGACGCTTGTTCGAGCCGATTCGCGACGCTAAGGAGCGTGATCTGGTCTGTCGGGCGTTTGCTGATGCCTATGTGGATGAGGGTGCCAAGGTGCCGCAGGAAACACAGGAAGCCCGTTACTTCGACCGGATGCTGCAGAGTTATCCCATCCACCCGGAAGTGTTCACTCAACTCTACGAAGAGTGGACGACCATTGAGGGTTTCCAGCGCACGCGCGGCGTGTTGAAGCTGATGGCCAAGGTTATCTACCGGCTATGGCAGGACAACAACAAGGATCTGATGATTCTGCCCGGCAGTCTGCCGCTCTACGATGGCAGTGCGCGCAGCGAACTTGTCTACTATCTTGGGCCGGGTTGGGACCCGGTGATCGACCGCGACATTGATGGCGAGCGGGCCGAGACCACCGTACTGGAAACGAAGGAGGCACGCTTTGGTTCGGTACAGGCGGCCCGCCGTGTGGCGCGTACCGTGTTCTTGGGCAGCGCCCCCTCGTCCGTGACCACCAGGCCCGGCATACGCGGCCCCGACCGGGCGCGGGTGCTGCTGGGCTGCCTTCAGCCGGGACAAACGTCTTCTCTGTATTCCGATGCGTTGAACCGGCTTGCGGATCGACTGCACTACCTGAACTCGTCGGGCGACAAGTCGCAGGAGGCGACTCGCTATTGGTTCGACACCCGCGCCAACCTGCGGCGCGAAATGGAAGAGCGCAAGAAGCGGTTTGAAGACGGCGTAGTGCGGGGACGCATGGCCGAAATCCTCAAGCGCCTCACCAGCAACAACTCGTTTTGTGATGGCACACATATCTTTACCCCGCACAGCGATGTGCCGGATGACAGTGCCTTGCGCCTCATTGTGTTGCCGCCCGAGCAGTTCTTCTCGCGTGAAGAGTCTCGCGCCGCGTTCGTTGGTGTGCTTGCTCATGTCAGGAACCACGGCACCACGCTCCGGTATCGCGGTAACCGATTGCTCTTCCTCGCGCCGGATCACGGCGCGCTGACACGACTGCGGGATTGCATCCGCGTGGCCCTAGCCTGGAACTCCATAGTAGAAGATGTCGCGGCACTGCGACTGACGCTGGACAATCTTCAAACGCAACAGGCAAAGAAGGAACTGGTCACGGCGGAGGATGTGCAGCCGCGTGTGGCGCGGGAGTGCTACAAGTGGTTGCTATGCCCGGGGCAGGACACGCCGACCGCAAAACCGTCGGTGGAAGTTTTCCCGCTCAATACCGGCGGCGCGGCGCTGGGGCCAGAGATTGAGCGCGTGTGCATCGACAACGTGCTGGTGATTACGACCTGGTCGCCGATTCATCTGCGGGCGGAGTTGAAGAAACTCTACTGGAAGGCAGATAAGTCGGCCATTAGCGGAATGGCCTTCTGGGAAGACACCCTGCGTTACCTCTATTTGCCACGCTTGAAGGATCGCCAAGTGCTGGAGCAAGCCATTGTCAAAGGCACAGGCAGCCGAGATTTCTTTGGTACCGCCTACAGCCAGCATGAAGGCAAGTTCGACGGCTTTAAATTCGGCGATGCCAACGTGCAACTGGACGATACTCTGCTGTTGATTGAGCCCGATGTCGCCAAGGCGTATGAGGCGGCGATTCCACCGGTCATCCCGCCCGACCCAACGCCGCCAGGGCCTGGCCCGCAATCTCCCGGCCCGACACCGCTCGGAGATTCGCAGTCAGCACAGACGCCCCCCGGACCTGCGCCGACGCCCAAGCCCCGCGCATTTCACGGCAACGTCACTATCAATTCGGCGACCGCAAGAATGCGTTTGGTTCAAGTGGCAGAGGAAATTATCGCGGTACTGGCTGCGGACCCCAATGCGGAGATCAAGGTCACACTGGAAATTGAAGTGGCCTTCCCATCCGGTGCGTCAGATCAAACAAAGCGGGCTGTCACGGAGAACGCCAACATGCTGGGCTTCAACAATGCGGATTGGGAGTGACGGCGTGACGAGTGGTCACGCCTTGATGCTTGAAGCCCGGTTGGCAATGTTGAATTTGCGGATTGGAAGACCTTCACGCTCATTTTCAACGGTACTTACCAATGATTTTCAAACCGAATGGTTCCAGACGCTGCGTAGGAACCGGTCAATCTGGAATACTTATTGCGGATAGACGAAAGGCAGCTTCCGCATGTTCGGCATTTCTGGCGAAGGTCCGCTTCCATTTTCCGTCACCGGCGGGTACGGTCCTATGTCGGCAAACGATCGAAAGCCCGGTTTGCGTTCGCATCCGCATGGCCGTCCATCCAAAACCTACCAAGCGATTTGCGTGACCGTCAGCAATGACCTACACGCAGAAGTCCTTCTATGGCTGGCGAGCTGTCACTCCAGCATCGATAACTAGGGAAGGAGCGTGCTGGACAAACGCCTGGCGCAGCGTTTTTGCCGCCAAGCGCTACTGCGGAAATGCCGACATCGACCTTCTGACTCTCCGCCGACTTCATTGCTTCCGCCTCGACTTTCCATTTGATACTTTGACCGCCACACAACTCAACGAATCGAGCAGTCCACGTAGCGGATTGGTCTTCTGATCGTTGTCGCGCTCGTACAGTCCAAGGTGCTTCATGGCCTTTTCCAGCCCGTCAGTCTTGCTCCAGAAGCGATACTTGATGACTTTGTTCTGGTCGATCTCGAACGAAGCAACGGAGCTCTTGTATCCGGGTCCAGCTCGTGCGGAAACTTGAACCCGGTTTTTTTCAATCCCACAACGAGGCAATGTCCGTTGTCTGCTCGGCGATCTGCGTCGGTCGGTGGCTGACACGCGCCTTACGGGGTGCGCTTCAACGTTTCGGCTTGTTCGCGCAGCACGTGCGCCACGTCACGCAGCATGGCCCGGTGGCCGCCCTTGAAACCGCGCGTCGCGGATCGTGCCTTACCTTCTTCGGACTTTGGCCCGGTCGATTTTTCCCAAGGTTTCCAGCGCCGGATCAACTCCGCGCGCAGCGCCCGATGTTCGGGCGTCCGAAAGTAGCTCATGGGTTTTCTCCTGATAGTTGGGTTGGCTTGGTTTTCTTTCCGCGCGCCCGCGAGGGTGCCGCCGCGGCGTTGTTGATCTGCTGCGGCCCGGTCGTCACGTTGGCCTGCTTGGCGTAGACAATCGGCGGGTTCTTGATCGCAACCAGCGTTTCCAGCGTCGCCCGACACTGACTCTGCGCTTTTAGTGCCAGGCGCATCGCTGTTTCTTGTTGTGGCAGCATTCCGGCTTTCATGCTCGACTCGACCAGCCGTGCAAACAACGTTTGCAGCGCCGTGGCCTGATTCATCAGCATCGATTCCGTTCGTGACAGATCGCCGCAATGCACAGCTGCCGCCTCGTTTCGCAATTGCTCCAGTATCGTTGGCACGTCGATATGGTCGCCAACTGATGTAGTTGCTTCAGCGGCACCAATTACCCTGTACGCCGCCAACTCGGGCGAGGTAGTCAAGCGCGCCATATTGCACTTGCTTTCGTCACCGCTTGAACGGGCTTCGCAAGGCGTGTTCTCGCGAGGTGCTTCGTCTGCCTTGGATGTCGCCCGTATCTTCGTCTTGTTCATCGTCGTGCTTTCCGCTGTCATGTTCACGTCGCCCTCGTCAGACAATTGGTGGTCGGCGAATAGCCGGCGCAGCGATGCAGTATGTCAGGTACTGGTCGGTAGCCTCGGGGCGCAGATACCACGCCACCGGGCTTGGCGACGCTGCACACGCCAGACCGAAGGTTTTCGCACTGCGTACAGAATCGCCGGTCGTCAAGGCCGTCTCCTACAGCGCGACGCGCACGGCCAAGGTAGTACGCACGCGCCTCGCTGTCTTGCTTGCATCTGATCAGCACGTCGGTAGCGATCGCATGGTCGGTTTCGCCGATGTCGGCCAGCCACCCGACAACGGCGCTTTCTTGGTGGCAAGTGATCGGCGCCGCACCTTCCTCAAGTTCTGCCACGAACGTTTCAGCCGCCAGTGCGTCTGGATAGCTGGCGAGAACTTCGGCATGACTCGCAGCGGGCGATACAGACACTTCCAACGAGTCGCGGTCCGCGAAGTGGACCAGCCAGCGCCACGAGGTGATCTCTGAGGAAATGGGGCATTTAAGCGCTGTGGGCGAACTGCATAAACTGCGTAAAGTACTTTTTGCAGTTTGTGCAGTTGCCTCCGTTGGCGTTTTCTGCCTGAGAAGTGCGAGGTAGTCGGTCATGGCTTCGCCGCCGGAGACGCGGCGTAGACCGGATCGCCAGGCCTGCCACCGTTCGACACGCCACCTTCCTGTATTTCGATCAGCCAGCCAAACTCGAACAGCAGACGGCACGCTTTCTTGACGGCTTCGCGGTCGGCCAGCCCATGCCATCCCTTGCGCGAGATTTCCCAAGCCTTGAAGGTGTCGGGCAATTCGCCGCGCCGCATCCGTGCGAGCAGCAGGTCGGCCGCTCCCGTTTCGGGGTGCTCCGCCGCGTGATAGACGCGCTGCGCGTGAGGCGTCAGGTAGTCAATCCACGCCAACGCCTTGAGAATGGTTCGCTCGGATACCTCCGTACCAGCAGGGTCATCGGCAACGTGTATGATCAGCGCCAGTTTCCCGACAAGCCCAGGGTATTTCCCGAAGTGCGCCGATACTGGTCCGCTCTCGTCGGCCGATGCCTCGACAGATCGGCGATTCTGCATGAAGTTGACGTACCACTCGTTGAAATGGCCTTGCGCTTCGCCGGAGAGACGAACAAATGGCGGGTCGTTGCCGAAGCCGTCGGTCTGGCCCATGGCGATCGGGTCAAAGCTATCTGCCCGCTCAAACAGGGCGTCCACCGCGGTGCGTGCGTCGCGATTCGGGAATCGATCGACAAGCGCAAACGGTTCAGAATCCGGCCAGACGATCAGTTGGAATCGTTGCAGCAGGCCATCCGCCCGTTCGCCTGAATATGCGCT
The DNA here is from genome assembly GCF_907163215.1 of Candidatus Accumulibacter sp. ACC005. Classification (NCBI taxonomy): domain Bacteria; kingdom Pseudomonadati; phylum Pseudomonadota; class Betaproteobacteria; genus Candidatus Accumulibacter; species Candidatus Accumulibacter sp. ACC005. Next base: position 209,438 of record NZ_CAJQUB010000005.1, read on the forward strand.
GCGCACGTAGCGCGATAGCGGCCCAGGCTGCATTCCGCCGGCAACGGAAAGCGCGAACTTTGGCAGCGCCGTCGTGCCCCTGCTGATTGAGTCGAATCGGTATCCCTCGTTGCCGGACCACCCCGACAGGTACAGGCCCCGCAACGTCGCGTTACGATCGTCTTCCAACTTGACCAGCAGCGACGACAGCTCGTCGCGCTCAACCAGTAGTCCATGCGGATTCTCGGCCAGCATCACGCCAAGCTTTTCGGCCGTCGGCTCGCTTGTCCAGTAGGCCCGCGCAACAGGCGCTGCAGGCAGTTCCTCATCACCCAGATCGACTGCGGTGCTGGAGTCCTTCGCCAGTGCTTCGACGACTTTCTTCCGCTTTGCATCCTTGCGCAACTTGAATGCTTCCGCCTTAAGGTCGTGTTCGGCCCGTTGTTGCCGGTGCAGATCGTCGGCCGCGACTTGCAGCTTCTTGAACGGTCGCATGGCTGCACGTTCCGCAGGCGACTTTAGCGCAGACGGCGGGCCAATCATTGCAGCCCAGACGTTAGCGTACTCCGTCCAGTCGTCGCAGCGCTTCAGGCGAATACCGATCTTTCTGCCGATGACGCTGCCAAGAGCGGCCATGATCGCCACCGCGGCGAAGTCCGGCCGAAATCGTGCTCGTTCCGAGGCATCTCGAACGTAATCCACCAGATCATCGGGCAGCAAATCCAGCGGGAAGTCTGGCACCTTCGGAAGTCTTGGCAGCGGTTGCGGTTCAGGCCATGCAGGGCTGGCAGAATCAGCCGCTGGCCTGCTTTTCCCTCCCACCTGATCCTCTGCCCTTGCCAGCGTCGCTGCGCCGGATATGGAGCGCTTTACGGCTTCCAATCCGCATAGCAGCGCCATGTCGTTGAAGTCTTTCGCGCCGTCTGGTCGGTCAGTGCCGAAGTCGGGGATTGCCAGCGTGCCGCCGACGGATCGCGCCGCCTCTATCGCGTGAGGATCAGGCTCGCCGGTCGCCTTGAGGAGATCAGCACCAATGACCAACGGCCTCGTCGGGTAGCGTTCGCGCATGATTGTCGCCATCGCGATTAGGTTGCCGGAGGAGAGTGCCGCGATACTCAGGTAGCCATTCGCCTCCTTCCCGGACAGCGTCGTCGCTACCCCCTCGAATATTTGCAGCGGCTCCGGCCCGTCGGTATCTGGCAGTGACTGTGCCGCCCAATATCCACCTATCTTCGCGCCACCATAAAGGGCCGACTTGTGCCCGTCGCTGTCGATCAGCTCTAGCGTCGACAGGGTCGCTCCGACTTTGACAGGCGCCACCAGCAAACGCCCGGTCAGCGGTGCGCCCTTCGATTTCGGCGAGTAGTCCAGGATCGCGGCGGCCTCAGCGACATCGATTTCGCGCAGGGTCGCTACCGGCGAAACACCCTTGCGTTTCAAATATGGATTGGCGGCGGTTGCCGTCGTCGCTGCCCTCCAGATCGCGGCTGAATTTTTGGTGGCTTCGGCCTGTCGCCGCGCTTCGTCGGTTTCGCGTTCGCGTCGCGTGGCTTCGACCTTTGCCCGGTGCGTGGTTTCTTCTACGGGCGTCAGTGAGCGGCCAATGTCGGCCCGCCAGGATTGCGTCAGGCCTGTGCGCCAGTCGCCGAAGCTGCCGCATGGTACGCCGTCGCCGTGTAATAAATACCAGCCGGCATCATCATTGCGCCGGCCGTTGCTGGCGAAGCGCCGCAGTTTGCCGTCTGCCTCAATGCGGTCCGGCGGCGTCAGGCCCGATGCCTGGATCGCATCGCGGAATTGCTCGATAGGATTGTCCATCATCATGCCGGCACCTCGCTATCAAGGAATCCAGGCGCCGACCATTCAGGCGTGCACATCGTGTGCAGCGATTCGGGGCAAGGGACTTGCGGTGTATAATTGCGCTTGCTTGGGGCGCTCTCGAATGCTGTTTGGTTCGGGGGCGTTTTCAATTCGCCACCTCGCCGGAAGACAGAGCCTTATCAGCGTCGGCGGTGGAATTGGCTGTAGCCAGTCGCTTTGCTTTGGCGGCGACTTTGCGCGCGATGTGTTTGGGGAGCTTTGCAGGGTCTGCGGCTGCCTTGCGTTCGTGATGCGCTCTTATCGCCGCCGCGTCAGGCTTGACTGGCTCGCCGTGTAGTATTCGACAGGCTTCGTCAAGATCCCAGAGAAGCCGGCCGTTTGGTAGTTTGGTCGGCACCATGCCCATCCATTGCCCAAAAAGGCAATACGATCGGCGGGGAGTTTGTGCCTTTGCGTTGAACAGCGCGGCTACTGTCTCAGTACTCCCTTTTGCGCCGGGTCGGATATAAGTTGCGGGGTAGTTTGATTGCATGGCGTTTTCCTCATTCGAAAAACGTCTTTCTACCCTGCTGAATAAATGTCAATGCATAGATGTGAAGAATAATCATAGCTATGACTCTAGCTATGATCTATGGAGGATTTATGTATGACTAGCTCACGAGCCGATTTTTGGTTCGCCAAGCAGAAATCACGTTTTTTACAACATCAAGATGCACAGACTTTTTTTCATCGCGTTGAGTCTTCCAACATAGTTCCGTGCTGTTGCCTTCGTTCAGAATGGTTCCGTTGCTATCATTTCTCTTGAGCCATCGAATAGCCTCGATAGCTGTCGGCTGCCTGCCGTAAGTTCTGCAAATCTCAGGCCACGCATCGTACAAGGCAATCTGCCAACCTACGTGCGGACGATAATTGTTTTCGCGACCGTTGGAAGGTTCGGCGTGGATCGACTGTTTCTCATCCAACCCTCGCTGCTCCTTGTCAGCGGGCTTCGCGCTCCCGGCTACGGCCTGTCGAAAAGCGTTCGGCACGCAGAATGGGTGGACTCCTGCGCACAAGGTATCGACGAACAGTAGGAGCTGACAGGGTGTACAAGGGAAAAGAAGGGGAGACGTATCGTTGTCACGAAGCATGGGAGGTTGCCACCCTCTGGGCGCAGAAATGAGTGCTTGCTCATCCCATTTCACAAAACGGATACCGGATTCCTCTACGTAATAGTGCGCGTACTTTCCTAATCCAACGCCGCTAAGCTCGATCCAATCCCCTGCTTGGAGACAAGGAGCGCGCGCCAGTTCGATGCACCTTTCGTCCGACACATTGACGGTACGCTTCCCTGTCGGGTACAAGGAAGCAAGAACTGCCAGTCCCATGTGCTCGTGATAGCTGGAGGGCTCCAATTCATCCCACGCAGACTCATCGCTTTCGTCGTACATCCTCGTCTCTGGTTTTTCGCCAAGGACGGGGGGAGTAATAGCGGCCAGTGGGAGTCCCTCGAAGCCCTCCATAATTATCTCTCGCGTTTCTGGCGAGGAAATCAGAGGCGAAAATTTCAGTGTCAGGTCGCCGGGGCGCGCGTGAAGCAAGGTGAAGCGCGGAGGTGAATAGCCTCTGCGGAATTCCCGCTCGAACTCATCTCGCCAGAGGAACACTCCTACTGGGAGCAGCTTTGTCGACTCGGTCAGCCAAATCGGGCGAGTTAGCTTACTGTCATCGCTCATAGCATTGAGTCTACTGTCGAGCCCTTGCAAGTGATCGTCAACAACATCCCACTCGCTAGGCAAGACCTGAGAATATCCCCCATCCGCCAGCAGTTGATAGGCATATACTCCCTCAAAGCGATTCATTGAATCCGCGTGTGCGAGCGATTTTGCAACCACATCGGGCGACATCCACCTACCGGTCACGAGCGGAATAGCGCGCACCGGAATAGCTTCACGGCCACGAATGAAAACGACGACGCTCGTGTTTCCCGGTCCCGAATAGCGGGGCTCGGACCGAGCTTTTCCTCGACCCGATACTGTCAGTATGGAGTCGGTAGTCGATCGGTTTTCTGTCGCCACATCATTGGGTTCAATCCATCCGCGCTCATCAATCCAGCCAACGCGAGATATTGAAAACTCGTCACCTCGCTCACGAGCCCATTCGTTCAGACTGCTGAGCGTCGTATAGATGCACAGTGCGTGCGTCATGCTCAGGTCGACGTCGGTTGAACTAGGGCCGCTCAAGACCTCGCTATATGTGCCGTCGTCGTTGGCTCTTTGGATAACCTCGTTGAATGTCCCTGGCTTACCGTCTTGGTCCGTGACTACTAGTTGTCCCTCTCGCGCGTCGCTTACAACCCACTCCAGTAGCTTGCGGAATTTCCCTTGATAGGTGGGCTTGTGAAACGGGGTATCTCCAGCAGTCGCGGCCGCCCGAGCTACGGCCTCGGCGATGGCGACGAGCGGCAACACGTCAAGACTCGGGGCGGCCAGTCTCAGCTCGTACTGCATTTCGCGTTCCTTCTTTGCGCTCCTTCAAATAGGGTGCCGCGCCAGCCGGGGAAGGTGCCCGGTTTTCTCCCCGTCGGGATAGGCGCGGCAAACTCGGTCAGGCGGCGAGTCGTGCGACCGGGGCGCGTTCCTTGGCACGTTCACCTGCGGTCCACAAGTCGCGTTGCGCCTGCAGGCGCAGCCAGTAACCGGGCGACGTGCCCAAGGCTTCGTGCAAGCGCAGGTCCATGTCGGCAGTGATGGCCGCGTGGCCGTGCAGGATACGAGACAGCATGACGCGGCTGATGCCCACGTGTGCAGCGAACGCAGTCACGCTCATGTCGAGGTCGTCCAGCCAGCCGGCGAGCAGGTCGCCGGGGGGCGCGGGGTTGTGCATGTCCATGTGTCGGGCCTCAGTGATAGTCAATGTAGTCGAGTAGCTCCACGTCCGTTCCGTCGAACCGGAAAACCAGCCGCCAATTCGCCTGAACCGTCATCGCATGAAAGCCGGCGAGCTTGCCGGACAGGCCATGCAGGCGCCAGGAAGGGCGGGCCAAGTCTTCAGGCGCGGCGGCGGCGTGCAGGGCGGCCAGCATTTCCCGTAGGCGCTTGGCGTGAATCGGCTGAATGCCGGCTTGCGTGCCAGCGCGGAAGAACGCTTCCAGCCCTTTGTGGCGGAACGAAGTAATCATAGTATGTATATCGCCGCTTTACAAGCTGTTCCGCACGACACGCAATCCCACGTCGGATTCGCCGGGCTGCTCGATACCCGCTTCGGTGAGAATCCAGGCCTCTATGGTCGTGTGCCACTTGCGCAGCAGGTCGAGCGGGCGCTTCAGGTAATGCTTCTCTGCAATGGCGGTCGGCTTATGACCCATGATTTGCGCGCTTATGCCGGCGGGGCACTCCACCCATTCCGACAGGGTGGCGAACGAACGGCGCAGGCCGTGAATAGTAAGGTCCGGCAGACCGGCGGCGGTCAGGGCCTTGTTGTGCTGAATGCGCGGCTCCTGAAGCCTACCAGACGCGGCGGTGGGGCTACTGAATACCCACTCATTGCGGCGGGGCAAGGCGGTCAGCAGCGAGGCGACAAAGGGCGTCAAGGGTATGGTGCGCTTGCCGTCGACCTTGTCACCGATGGTCAGGGATTTCCACTGGAAGTCGACATCTTCCCACCGGATGCCCGCTACTTCTTCCCGACGCGCGCCAGCTAGCAGCGTCGTTTGCAGATAGGCAGCAATGACGGGGTTTTGTATCTGGCGAACGGCAGCGAACCACGCCGACAACTGCTCGCGCTGCAAGCAATCATCCTTGGCAATCTTCTTTGGCAGCTCGTTTTTAGCCATACGACTGCCACAGGCGTCGACGTGCGCCTGATCGCGGTACTCGGGGCGATCGCTGCACCAGTTCAGGAAGGCGCGCAGCAGACGGAAAGCAAGCGCTGCTTGTGTTGGCCGTTTGGCGGCCTCGTCTTTCAGCCAGGCTCGCACGCAGTCGGCGGTTATCCGTTCCAGGGGGCGATTCAGCAGGGCGAGCAGCGCGCCGGGCATCGTCGTGTCGCCCTCGCCAGGCCGGCGGCCTCGGGTCTTGGGTTTCCCGCCAGGATCGACAAGTCGCTGATGGTCAAGCAATGTGCGTTCGCCCCACCGCTTGCCACCGACGCCGGCCCTCGGTCGCTTCGCGTCAATGTAGCTTTGCCAGGCTTCGAGGGCCGGCGCCTCGATACGCTGGGCCTCAACTCGTTTGACTTCGTCCTCGGCGCGCTTGGCCTCGGCGGCGGCTATCCGGTCGAGCTTCTCTTGGCGCGGGTCAATGCCCTGGTCAATCAGCGTTTGCAGGCGGCGGGCTTCGTCGCGGGCGGCGGATAGCGTCCACGTCCTCGGGTCGCCAATCGTCAGCCGTATGGTGGCACCAGACTCAAGACGGCTTTGCAGAACGTAGCGTTTCGAGCCTCCGGCAGATGCCTTCAGGCCAAGCCCGCTTGCGCTGGTGTCCCACAGAAACTCGGCCTGCTTGCCTTCCTCGCAGCAGAAAGCCGCGACTCTGCCAGCCGTGAAGTTCACCTTGTTGTCGCTCATGTCTGCCCCCGTTTTCAGCCTGCCAGTTGATTCTGGTAAGCACACAGTAAGCAGATTATAGGCATGCGCTTCAACGTCGTGCAACGTCTAATTTCGGCAAAGTGTTGAAACAATGTGTATTTATCAGTATTCGCGCATTCGGTTCAACGTGGAAAAACACTATTTTTTGCGAACTGTTAATCCGTAGGTCCCTGGTTCGAGCCCAGGTCGGGGAGCCACAGAAAATTCCTAGTAGTACAAGCGCTTAGCTCAGCCCACAAGGCTGGGCTTTTTGCGTTCTGGGCGGGCTTCCGGGCCTATACCGACCTGGGGGTGGGTCTGTCGGTGCGGGGCAGGGGGTTTGTGCAAGGGAAGGGCGACGGCGCGGTGGAGGCATGTGAGTGTGCGGCCGGGTGGGTCCGTGGTGGCGCCTCTCGGCTGGTCGGCGTTCTGGCGGCACCGTTGCCGGTCGGCGACCATCGATCTGCTGCCGGCCTCATGCCAAGCGATTTACTTCCGGCCGGCCGGCCCTACAGTCGGCATGGTGACCGTCATTGTGACGATTCATTCCAACAACGTTTATCTGCCACGAGTCGTTAGCGTTTCGACCGGGGCCACTGCGGCGGCTGATAAACACGATTCTTTAGCACCCGAGGCCCCCGATGGATGAACCGTTCGAGATCGAAGCACGCGGCGTTTCAAGGGCCACTGCCCGCAACCTCCCAAGCTGCCCATCGCCGCCTGGATCAACCCACCCAAGCAGGAGAACGCGCCGACGAAAATAGACGATCATTGCTCACTAAATTAATGTGCATCGGTGTCTCAAAGTCATTGACACGCTCCGCTCATCCACCGGCGTCGTCTTTGCCTTTGGCGGCGCAACGATACCGGGAGCACGAAGGACCATCAGAAGATGGCCGAGTGCGGCGCTCAGGTTGCGACGATCACGATGGGTTGGGCCGGTGCAGCGGCATCGCGGAAGATGGCTATCAAGGAATTCGTAAACAACGGATTCGTCGATGCGTCGCAAGCATCGACGCCGACGGTGCATCCATTGCGCGAAATGGGCAATGCCGCGTAGGCAGTTTTTGAACGTGGAGGCAGCGTAGCCGCGGTCAGTCAGGTACTGCTTGTAGGCATCAACGTAGGGCGCCAACGGCCCCTTGGCGAGCCAGTCGATTCGGTCGGGTCGAGATGTTCGTTCGTTTGCCATGATGGTCTCCTTGTGTGGGACCATCACTGCACCTTGCAGCGAAAACTATGTCGAGACCTACATCACCCCGCGTCGCCAAATCCACTGCCGCTACGGCGCCTCAGTGATTCTCGTCGCACCAACTGCACATAGTTTCAAACTGTGCATAGGGGGGATAGGCGACCGGCCGCAATTGGCCGTCAGCTGCCCACCGCAATAAAATGACAAATGCCTGTTCCATCGGTTGATCGGTTGTTGTGTCTATCGCTACAGCAAGAAACTTGTTCAGACCAGCACTTCCAGCCCCTTGCGCTCAATCACAGAAAGCAATCGTGCCGCAGCACCACTGGGCTTCTTATCGCCGTTTTCCCACTTCTGAACGGTAGAAATGCTGGCGTTGAGGTAGGCGGCGAATACAGCCTGGCTGATGTGCAGGTTCTCTCGCAAGCGCCGGATCATTTCCGCCGTGTAGGCCGGAGGTGGCAGGCATTGCGTTTCAAAGTCACGCAATGTTTGCTTGTTCACAGCGCCAACGTCATGCAAACCACGCATCGTTTCCAGTGCTTCGTTAATCATTCGGCTCATGTTGCACCTCCATCAATTCGTTAGCTTTCAACGCAGCTTCAATCTGCTCGTTACTGAGCATGACTAAATTGCTCGCGAGGCTCTGGTAAATCCCCAGCTCGCGCTGGGTAATGTTGTCGCGGTCCTTCTTCTCAAACCCAAAAAGAAAGTACAGCGTGCCAGCGAACCGGGTGGCCAGCAGAGTGCGTGTGCTACCGCTTTTGCCTCGCCCAGGGAGCCCTACTCTCTGCTTGAACAGGTTGCTCCCCAGATCCGCATCGATCAGCCCACGTTCCATATCGGCGATGGCCTTAAACAAGGCGGTGTTGGTGACGCCAGCTTTCCCAGCCCAACGATCAAATACCCGTGTCTTGAAAACTCTCATGGCTCATTGTATCACTTAGTGCAACACGGTCAATGACCGGCGCAACTCCGGGGCGAATCTGGCCAACTTGAATAGCCAAATGGTTAGTGGACAATTTACATCGTGTTTCGCTTTATTGGCCATATCATCTATAGTTGGCCAAGTTCCGTATACCCATCTTGGCCAGGCTCCATGAAAGTCGCCCGCATCTATCTCCGCGTCAGCACCGATGAACAGGACCTCACCCGCCAAGCCGAGATCGAGCACAGTACCCGGGCGGCCGATTACTACGTCGCCGGTGTCTACCGTGAGAAAGCATCCGGTGCCCGCGCCGACCGGCCTGAACTACTGCGGATGATCGCCGATCTGCAACCGGGCGAAGTGGTGGTCGCCGAGAAGATCGACCGCATCAGCCGACTCCCATTGGCCGAGGCCGAGCAACTGGTTGGCTCGATCCGGGCCAAAGGGGCGCGGCTGGCCGTACCGGGTTTGGTCGATCTCTCCGACTTGGCGGCTGACGCCGACGGCGTCGCCAAGATCGTGCTGGAGTCGGTGCAGGAACTTCTGCTCAGGCTGGCCCTGCAAATGGCTCGCGACGACTACGAGACACGCCGCGAGCGGCAGCGCCAAGGTGTGCAACTGGCCAAGGCGTCCGGCAAATACACCGGTCGGAAGCCGGATGCCACCACACACCAGCGCATTGTTGCCCTGCGCCAGGCGGGCCATACGATCCAGAAAACCGCCAAGCTGGCCGGGTGTAGCGAAAGCCAGGTCAAACGAATTTGGGCCATGCACCAAGGCAAGCCGTAAGGGTGTAGCCGCCGTTCTACGGAAGCACGCATGCCGGTCAGCTTTCTGTCCAACAAACAGTGCGAGAACTATGGTCACTACACAGGGGCACCGTCACCCCACGACCTCGCCCGTTACTTCCATCTCGACGATCCCGACCACGCGCTGATCGCGCAGAAGCGCGGCAAGCACAACCGGCTCGGTTTCGCCGTTCAGCTCGGTACGGTGCGTTATCTCGGCACGTTCCTTGAAGACCATCTGGCTGTGCCGGTGCCGGTGCTGCAGTCGCTGGCCAGGCAATTGCGCATCGAGGTGGGCAGCCGTGTGTTGGCTTATCGTGCGGGCGAGCAGCGTTGGCAGCACAGGACGGAAATCCGCCGCTCCTATGGCTATGTCGAGATCACCGAGCGCCAGGTCGGCTTTCGCCTGACCCGCTGGCTATACGCGCTGTGCTGGACCGGCACCGATCGCCCAAGTGTCCTGTTCGAGCGAGCCGTCACCTGGCTGGTGACGCACAAGGTGTTGCTGCCCGGCTGCAGCACCCTCGAACGCTATATCGCCCGCCTGCCCAGTCGGGTCGAGGAGCGGCTGTGGCGCTCTCTCGGCCGCGGTATCAGCGGCGAACAGCAGAAAAAGCTGGAAAACCTGCTGCTCGTCCCAACCGGCAGCCGAACCTCACCACTGGATCGCCTGCGCGCCGGACCGGTGATGGTCAACAGCCGATCACTGGTCTTGGCCCTGGTGCGGCTGAGCTCGGTACGCGAACTGGGCATCAGGCTGCCAGCCGCGGCTCGCATCCCGGCCACCCGTGTGGCGGCCTTGGCGCGGTATGCGGGCACTGCCAAGGTCGGTGCCATCCTGCGCTTGCCGCATCCGCGCCGCTTGGCGACGCTGGTCGCCTTCGCGCATTGCCTGGAAGCTAGCGCGCAGCATGACGTACTGAAAGTGCTGGAGACGATCCTGCGCGAATTATTCGGCGACGCCATCAAGGCCGACAGGAAAGCGCGCCTGCGCTCGCTGAGGGATCTGGATCAAGCGGCCGCGACCCTGGCCGGCGCCTGCCAGATACTGCTGGATACCGGTTTGCCAGATGGCGAGCTGCGCACCAGATTGTTGGAGAAGATTCCACGCACCACGCTCACGCAGGCGCTGGAAGGCGTCCAATCCCTGATCCGACCCGCCGACAACGTGTACTACCGGGAGTTGGATGCCAAGTATCGAACGGTGCGTTGCTTTCTGCCGGCTCTGGTCGAGAACATTCGCTTCGGCGCGAACGCCGCCGGCGAGCCGGTCGTCGCTGCCTTCGATTGGCTGCGGGCCAACATGAGGCGGAAGAGGCCAGGCAACGATGCACCGCGCGAAGTAGTCGGCAAATCCTGGCAGCGGCATGTTCTGCGAGGTGATGACAGCGTCGATTTCCACGCCTATATCTTTTGCGTGCTGGATGAATTGCACACGGCCCTGCGCCGACGTGACGTGTTTGTGGCGCCAAGCTGGCGTTATGCCGATCCGCGCACCGGCCTACTCGATGGCGCCGAGTGGGAAGCCACCCGGCCGATCATCTGCCGGACCTTGGGACTATCGGCCGATCCCGAGCCGACGCTGACCGCCTTGGCTAGCGAGCTGGATCGCACCTATCGTGCGGTGGTCGACCGGTTGCCCGACAACCCGGCGGTGCGATTCGAAACGACTGGCGACAAGCACGACCTGGTGCTCAGTCCCTTCGACAAGCTGGATGAGCCAGCCTCGTTGGTCGCGTTGCGCGAAAAGGTCGCCGGGTTGCTGCCTCGTGTCGACCTGCCCGAACTGATTCTGGAAATTGCCGCACGGACGGGTTTCACCGACGCCTTCACCCATATCTCGGAGCGAACGGCCCGCGCCGCCGATCTCCCGATCAGCCTGTGCGCGGTACTTATGGCCGAAGCGTGCAATACCGGACCGGAGCCGTTGATTCGCGGCGACGTCCCGGCACTCAAGCGCGAGCGCTTATCCTGGGTAGACCAGAGTTATGTCGGCGATGACACGCTGACAGCGGCCAACGCGATGCTGGTCAATGCGCAATCGTGTCTGGTTCTGGCAACCTTTTGGGGTGGCGGCGAGGTCGCATCGGCCGACGGCATACGTTTCGTGGTGCCGGTGCGCACGGTGCATGCCGGCCCCAATCCCAAATATTTCGGGGTTGGTCGCGGTGTCACCTGGTACAAGCTGATCTCTGACCAGTTCTCAGGCTTGAACGACATCACCGTGCCCGGTACCTTGCGTGACAGCCTGATCCTCCTGGCCGTGGTGCTCGAACAACAGACCGACCTTCAGCCGACGCAGATCATGACCGACACCGGCGCTTATAGCGACGTGGTGTTCGGTCTTTTCTGGCTGCTTGGCTATCGCTTCAGCCCGCGATTGGCGGATGTCGGCGGCACACGCTTCTGGCGAATCGACCCGCAGGCTGACTACGGCCTGCTCAACACCGTTTCGGCCCACCATCTCAGTCTGCAGAAGATCGTACCGTATTGGGACGACACGTTGCGCCTGGCCGGTTCACTCAAACTCGGTCGCGTGCCGGCCGCCGGAATCATGCGCACACTCCAGGTTGGCGACCGGCCAGCAAGGCTGGCACTGGCTATCGCTGAATTCGGCCGGATCGACAAGGCCATCCACACGCTGACCTACATCGATGACGAAGCCAAGCGGCGCGCTACGTTGACGCAGCTCAACAGAGGCGAGGGCCGACACAGCGTTGCTCGAGCCGTGTTCCATGGCAAGCGCGGCGAGCTGCACCAACGTTACGCGAAGGACAGGAAGACCAGTTGGGCGCGCTCGGCTTGGTGCTGAACATGATCGTGTTGTGGAACACCATCTACATCGCGGCAACCGTGAAGCAACTGCGCTCGGAGGGCTACCCGGTGGCAGACGAAGACGTGGTGCGCCTGTCTCCGCTGCTGTACGAACACATCAACATGCTGGGGCGCTATTCGTTCTCGGTTCCGGAAGCTGTGACCAAAGGCGAATTGCGACCTTTGCGCAATCCCGCAGACGACGAATAGGCGGCGCGCTTGCCCGGAACTGGGACCACGGATACCTTGGGGAAGAAGTAGCGGAAGCGTGCGGCTGCTGTAGCCATGGCTGGTCTGACGATGACAAACACCTAACTCGGTTTTCCGTTCCACTGCACCTCAAACCCCGGGATGACGGAATTTTCGGCGGTTCCGGCTTACAACCCCTGGAAGGTACCCAGAAAGCGCGCCGTCGCCAGTTGAAGCGCGTAACCCAGGCGACTCCTGTCGCGCCGCTTGCGGGCGATCCCCGCCCGGTCATCGTCGTCCAGGTAGAAGTAGCGCGCCAGTTGCTCGGCGGAGGGGGTTGCTGGATACCGGCCGTAGCGTTCCCGTTGTGTGGCGGACAGGAAGCTGACCGGCATTGCATCAAAGTGTTTCGGCGCAGAAGACGGTGGGGGTGACGATGCGCGCGCGACCAAGGTTGCCCAGTTGCAGCAGCCCGGCGCGGCGATCGCCGGTCAAAGCCATCGCGAGCAGGAACGCGTCATTCGGATCGCTCACATCGACACCCTCCGGGAGAGGTGGCAGGACTCCCAGCACGACCGCGCGCTGCATGTTGTTCACCATTGTGCCGATGCGGTGGGCAGGCAGTATGGTCTTGAGTTTTGGGTAACGGCTTACGCGTCGCAGTTCGTCAAGCTGCGCCGTCGATGTCACCAGATCGAACCTGGCCGCGCGCCAGGCGCGATAGATCGTGTCAGGCGGGCCGTGCGGCGAAATCAGTGCACCGAGTAGGACATTGGTGTCCAGGATGACGCGCATCAGTGCTCACGCGCCCATTGCACCGCCTCATCGACGAGGTCGGCCAACTCAGCTTCGCTCATCTTGCCGGTCGCTGTCTTGGCTTGTTCGACGGCCCTCTCCAGGAGGTAGGCACGCACGGCTTCCTCGATGAAGCGCGACAGGTCTCCCTTGCGGCCACCGCCTTGTGCCGCGATGAACATACGCACGGACTGATCCGTGTCCGGCGACACGGCGATGTTCCAGCGGACTGAATTCATGATGCTCTCCGGTGTTTGTGTGTATAGATGTTTGTACGCTTGTCGATAGGCCATGCAAGTCGGTGCAGTAAAACGATCGTTTTTCAGCGCTTTAATGGATCTTCCATGGCACGCCAGGAATGGACGGATAAGCGGTCCGAACTAGCGGTACGTTTTATCAAAGTGAAATAGTAGGCAACACAAGGAGTTAAACGGAACATTCCCATGATAATTGGCTATGCGCGGGTGAGCACGCGCGACCAGCACCTGGACTTGCAGGCGGATTCACTCAAGCACGCCGCGTGCAAACGCATCTACCAGGAGGTGGCGAGTGGCGCGAAGACCGTACGCCCGGCGCTCGACAAATTGTTGGATCAGCTACGAGCCGGCGACGTGCTGGTGATCTGGAAACTCGATCGTATGGGCCGCTCGCTCAAGCATCTGGTCGAACTGCTCGGCAACCTGATGGCGCGCAAGGTCGGGCTGCTCGGTCTGTTCCGGCTACTTGTGGATATTCAAGGTCGCAATGATTACCCATACCGCGCGAGACGCGGGTCAGCCACGTCCAGTTCGCCAGGATCAGCCGTGCGGCGATCCGCTCAGCCAACGGCAATCGCCGTTACTGCGCCGGAATTACTTCATGCTTTCGAGCACGTCGACCAGCACCTGGTCGAAGGTGTCGACGCGGATGAGTCCCAGGCGTGGGTACTCGATGTCGATGACGACGTGCACCGCCAGGGCCATGCTCGCGGCAAAGCCGATCATGTGGAGCCAGCTGCGCGCCTTGGCGGCGGACATGCCGTAGCCGGCGAGCAGTGCGGCAATCAGCGCCAGTCCGTAGAGCAGCACGAAGATGACCACGGGGGGGTGCATCGCCGTCGCCGTGGTACGGGTGGTGGTGATGTCGATCATATCTGGTTCAGCGCCGGCAATAGCAGCATCGTGGCGGCGGGTGGCGCGTCGTTCATCTGGCTGGCGGCAAGCGCCTGGTTCCAGATTTCTCCCTGCAGCTTGATTGAATGCGCCAGTTCGGCCTTGGCCGCTGCGATGTCGGGCAGTTTCCGATAGGCCTCCAACCGGGAACCGACGTAGCGCCGGAAGAGAGCGCGCAACGCCGGTTGCGCGCCGGGAGGCAGAAGGTCGAGCCGCAGGTAGGCGGTGCCAATGTCGTTGGCCTCCTGGACGACCAGGTTCCGACGCTCGTCAAAGCGCGTCGCCGCGCCCGAGAAAGTGAAGGCGATGAGCAAGCCGAGGAGGGCGAACACCGCGCCATCGACCGCGCCGGTACCGGCTTGTGCGCCGTCCGGATCGATGGAGCGGCGGCGAACGCCAATCCGTCGACCAATTTCGAGCAGCGCGACCATGCCGAAGAACAGGACAAGGCTGATCAGCGAAGCGAAGGCGGTGTAGCTCACGGAGTTCTCCTTCTGGCCGGCGATTCCTCGCCATTGTCGTCGACAATCGGCAACCCCTTATAGCGCAATCGGTGGCTGCTGTGGCGACAACTTCTTCGTCGAAGGACTGGGGAGAGGCGTCGGTCACGAATTGGTGTGTTCCAAGGCAGCGACAGCGTCGCCGCAGCAAGCACCCGCCTGCGCTCAGTTCGTGGCGTACGAGCCCAGCGGGCGCCATCCGTTCTGGAGAAAAATCCCGCAAAATCAGCAGCGCACGAGAAATCGGTCAGCCGACCGTAAGCTGCAGGGCGCCACTGGGCAAGCCGGGTGTGCGGTCCAAACCAACGCGATCATCCCTTCGGTATCGTGGTGTCGGAATATCTTACACGGCGCTGAACTCGGTCCGGCGCGCGTCAACGTGACGCGCGTCATGCTTCTGTTTCAATTGAATACTTTGACTCCGCCAGCGACATGGCCCAAGTTTTGCTTATTGCTCGCCAGACGGAAGAAGGCGCCGTCCATGCGAATGCGCCTTGCGATTGACAAGTGGCCACCGCTGCGAGGGTCAAAGCCGCGTCCTTTCCGCAAGACCTGGCCCGGATTTGATGGGCCGAATCTCTCCAGTCTGGAGTCATTTCTTCATTTCGAACTCGCAGGAGAAGCACCTTGAAATCCATCGTCGATCGGGCAAGTCGCCGGCTCATGCTGGCCTGCGGTCTGCTGGTTCTAGCGCTGCCGGTGGTTCACGCGGACGTTATTCCGTCGGGCACTACCTACTTGACTGGGTTCGGCAGTGGTACCGCCACCTTCGTCACGGATGGTACTTCCAACACCATCCGCTTTGGCGAACAGACGCGCGTCGCCACCTGCCTGGACGGCGTCATCGGCAGGGATGCGCCGCTCGGCTCGATTGTCGACGGCAGCAGCAACACGATCATCTTTGGACCTTCGATGTTCCTGAGCCTGCAGGTCGGGCAGTCGCTCGCCTATCAGCCGATCGGCAACATCCAGGACGGCACGTCGAACACGATCTTCATCGGCGAGAACGAGCCTGGCAGGAGATGTTTTTCGGGCGAAACCGCGATCATCGACGTCGGTAACGCCGTCGTCGACGGGACCAGCAACACGATCGAATTCGGCGAGAACTCGCGCTTCGATGTCTGTTTCCGCCAGGTCAGCGTCGGACGCATCGTCGACGGCACCAGCAATACGCTTGAGTTTGGCGAAGTGACGAGCAGCCCGGTCTGTTTTGCGGACGTGCGAGTCGGCACGCCGGCAGTCGCGACGGTCGCCGAAGGCAGCACCCTGGGCTTGCTTGCCATCGGCCTGGCCGCTCTCGCGAGGCGTCGCCGCGTCCGCTCCGGACCACTCTAGATCAGGGAACTCGACAGGGCTGCTCCGCACAAGGGCGCGTGCGGCAATCCTTCACGCAGTCTCGGAAAACCGGGCGAGCGCGTGTTCGATCTCGCCGACGTCGGCAGGCCGGACGAGACGCGCGACTTCCCTGCCACGGTGCAGGAAGACAAGAGTAGGCCAGAGCTTGACGCGGAACGAACGTCCCAGGGGAAGGCCGGGGCCGTCTTCGATCCTGATGTGGCCGAGCTGTGGATGACCGGCCAGGACCTGGGCGATCAGGGGCTGGGCGGCACGGCAGTAGCCGCACCACGCGGCGCCGAACTCGATGATCGTGGGTTCTTCGAGGGCGTCGATCTCGATGCGTGAGGGTTCGCCCCCCGACGGGAATGCTGAAGCGTTCATGGACTCTCCTGGGCCAGCGGTTGCAAATCTGCCCGCAAGCTTAGCATTGCCGGGCGCCCTGGTCGCGGCAAGACGCTGGCGGTGGCGGTCGCAGGTGGTGTAGTGTTGCACGTCGCAGGGAACCGAAGAATTCCACCGACGACGTGGTTTCAAGCGGCTGTCCGGTTTGCTGAAAATCGCGCTGGAAACGCGGCGCCGCAGCAGCCCGCACGTCGTTGCGAGGAGGCGTCGCCGGAAGTCTTATCAGGAAGGCAGCTCGACAAGAGATGACTCTGAGAATCGACCTAAGAAGCGCGATTCTGGCGCTCTCCGACGCCCTCGATCTGGTCGGCGTCAACGACTTCCAGCACGGGAAACGGGTGGCGATGATCGCTCGCGAGACGGCGCTGCTGCTCGGCCTTCCGGAACGACGCCTGGACCGGCTGGTCTGTGCCTGCCTGCTGCACGATATCGGCGTCTCGTCGACCGCCGAACACCGGCGCCTGCTGCGTGAAGCCGACTGGGACCACCGGCATGCGCACTGCGAAACCGGCTATCGCCTGTTGCAGCCGTTTGCGCATCTGGCGCAGCTGGCGCCAGCCATCCGCTACCACCATACGCGCTGGGTCGATCTGCCCGGCGACCTCGACGAGGCCGACGCGCTGGACGCCAATCTGATCCTGCTCGCCGATCGGGTCGACGCGATGGTCCTCAGCCGCGGGCTGGACAATCCGCTCTTCAGGCGTGCGGGGATCAGCGAGGAAATTGCCGCGCTCGCCGGCCGCGAACTGTCGCCGGCGGTGGTCGAGGCGTTTCTCGCCGCGGCTGGCCGCGAGGCGTTCTGGATCGCACTGGTGCCGCGTCATGTGCAGCGTTATCTGCTCGATGTGCCGCTGAGCGACTGGCGGCTGACCATCGACTTCCCCCAGTTTGGTCACGTGGCGCGCCTGATTTCGAGCATTGTTGACGCCAAGAGCCACTTTACGGCGGCGCATTCGCTGGGCGTTGCCCAGCTTGCCCGCTATCTCGGCGAGCGCGTCGGCCTGGCGGGCGATTCCCTGGCCGAGGTCGAGGTGGCCGGGCTGATGCACGACGTCGGCAAGCTCTGCGTTCCCGACGAGATCGTCGAAAAGCCCGCCCAGCTGACGCCGCTGGAGTTTTCGGTGATGGAGCGGCACAGCTTCGAAACCTACCAGATCCTGCGCCACATTCCCGGCCTCGAAGAGGTCGCCGAGTGGGCGGCTTTTCATCACGAGGCGCTTAACGGTCAGGGTTATCCGTTCCGCCGCGGCGCTGACCAATTGTCGATCGAGGCGCGTATCGTGGCCGTCGCCGATGTCTTTCAGGCGCTCGCGCAGGAGCGTCCTTACCGCGGCGCCCAACCAGCCGCCGAGATTTCGCGCTTGCTGGGCGATTTCGTCGCCAAAGGGGTTCTCGACGGCGACCTCGTGGCGCTGGCCTGCGACGATCTGGACAGCAGCTGGCGGGCGGCGACGCCGTCGCCAATGGCGAGTCCCTGTGCAGCCCCCGACGGCGGCGAAGGGCTGGCCGCGCTGCAGCGCTCTCAGTCCGCCTCGACCCAGTGACGACAGCGTCCGACCGCCCGGCGCCAGCCATGGAGCAGCGTCGCGCGCTGGTCGTCGGACATGCCCGGTTCAAAGCAGCGTTCGGCACGCCAGAGCGAAGTCAGCTCGTCTTCGTCGTGCCAGAAATCCACCGCCAGCCCTGCCAGGTAAGCGGCGCCCAGCGCCGTGGTCTCGGTGATCTGCGGACGGACGACCGGTACTCCGAGCAGGTCGGCCTGGAACTGGAGCAGGAGATTGTTGCGTGCAGCGCCGCCGTCGACGCGCAATTCGCGCAGGCGATTGCCGGCGTCCGTCTCCATGGCCTGCAGCACGTCGGCGCTCTGGAAGGCGATCGCCTCGAGCGCCGCGCGGGCGACATGTGCGCGCGTGCTGCCGCGGGTCATGCCGAGCAGGGCGGCGCGGGCATAAGGGTCCCAGTACGGCGCGCCGAGGCCGGCATGGGCGGGGACCAGGTAGACGCCGCCGCTGTCGGGAACCGAAGCGGCCAGGGCCTCGATTTCGTCGGAGCTTGAAATCAGCCCGAGGCCATCGCGCAACCACTGCACGGTGGCGCCGGCCATGAAGATGCTGCCTTCGAGCAGGTAGGTGGTCTGCCCGAGTTGCCGCCAGCCGATCGTCGCCAGCATGCGCTGGCCCGAGTCCATCGCCTGCTGGCCGGTGTTCAGCAACACGAAACAGCCTGTTCCGTAGGTGTTCTTGGCCATCCCGGGGGCCAGGCACGCCTGGCCGAAGGTCGCCGCCTGCTGGTCGCCGGCGATGCCGGCGAGCGCAATCGGCGCGCCGAGCAGTGCGCTGTCTATCTGCGTGATGACGCCACTACTGTCGACGACCTGGGGAAGCACGGCGGGCGGAATGTCGAGCAGGGCCAGCAGTTGCTCGTCCCAGCACTGTCGCCGGATATCGAAGAGGAGGGTGCGCGAGGCGTTCGACGCGTCGGTGACATGGACTCGACCGCCCGACAGCTGCCAGGACAGCCAGCTGTCGATGGTGCCGAAAGCCAGCTCGCCGCGTTCGGCGCGCTGACGCGCGCCAGGGGTGTGGTCGAGCAGCCATTTCAACTTGGTGCCCGAGAAGTAGGCGTCGATGACCAGTCCGGTTCGTTGCCGAAACAGTTCGGCATGGCCGGCGCGCAGGAGGGCGTCGCAGGTTCCTGCCGTGCGCCGATCCTGCCAGACGATCGCCCGCTGCAGCGGTTCGCCGCTGAGACGGTCCCAGAGCAGCGTCGTCTCGCGCTGGTTGGTGATGCCGATGGCGGCAATCTGGCTGGCGCCGATGGCGTTGTCGCGCAGTACCGCCTGGGCGACGGCGAGCTGCGTCTGCCAGATCTCCCTGGCGTCGTGTTCGACCCAGCCCGCTTGCGGGTAGTGCTGGGTGAATTCCTGCTGCGCGGCGGCGACGATGCCGCCATCGCGGGCGAAGACGATGGCGCGGGAACTGGTTGTCCCCTGGTCGAGTGCGAGAATGTATTGTTGGCGGGCGGTCGGTTTCATCGGGTAATCCCTCGTCGATCAGGGCGGCGGAGTCACGCCGGAGTCGCTTCAGAAGACGGACAATAAAACACGTTAATCCGTTTGCATAGGCCGTAGGGGCCTGAACGTGCCTCCGCCGATCTTGGCACCGCCGCGCCACAACAAGCTGCACGTCATTGCGAAGAGGCGTAGCCGACGTGGCGATCCAGAGGTTTGGTTTTTCGCTTCGCTGATCGAGCGCACCAGCAGTCAGACAATGGAACTGGATTGCCGCGTCGGCTACGCCTTCTCGCAATGACGGTGGCTGGGAAACGGTTGCCCGGACTGGGCGACCACGGTAGCGGTCTGCAGCAGCTCTATCCTGACGCATTTCAGGCGCTGGCTTTGACGACCAGTGAGGGTATGGCCCAAGGTGATACCTTGCTTGAGTGATTTGTTGTAAATAACTATGATTACATTTCAATCACAAGTAGATCGAGCTGTCCGGCAAACGAAGGAGATTTCGCAATGGCACAGACCGAAACCAAAGTGCTGACCGCACACGTTCCCATCCCCTTGGCCGAGAAGGTCGATCAGATGGCCGCTCGGCTTGAAAGGTCGCGCGGCTGGATCATCAAACAAGCGCTGTCGGCCTGGATCGACCAGGAGGAAGAGCGCAGTCGACTGACCCGCGAGGCACTGGCCGATGTGGATGCCGGCCGGGTCATCGACCACCAAGCCGTGCAGGCATGGGCGGATAGCCTCAGCTCCGACACGCCATCGCCGGTGCCGCGCTGATGGACCTGAAATGGACCAGCAAGGCGCTCTCCGACCTGGCTCGTCTACACGACTTCATGGCCCCGGTAAACCAGCCGGCGGCTGCGCGCACCGTACAGGCGCTAGCGGCCGCGCCGTCTGCCTTGCTGGCCAACCCACGCATCGGCGAACGGATTGATGAGTTCGAGCCGCGCGAGGTGCGCCGGATTCTCGTGGGGCATTACGAGATGCGCTATGAACTTACGGAAACCACCATCTACGTGCTGCGGCTGTGGCACACCCGAGAGGGTCGCTGACAGGCCCCCCTGCCGCCAACTCTGAAACACTCCTGCAGGGCGACTCTGAGGACGGCCAGAAGCACTGAGCCTTGCTGGCGTGCTTTGTTCTTCATTCTCAGAGACGACCCCAAGCTGCGCAAGAACGCCGAAGGTCCTGGCAGTGCTTGCTGCTGCGCCTGCCTACTCCTTGACGATCAGTTCGGCGATCCAGCGCTTGAGCTCGCCGATCGCCGGGTCGTAGCGCTCGCAGGCCATCAGGCTCTGCCCGAAGACGTAGGCGTAGAGCAGCAGGCTGCGGCTCTTTGCCTCTTCGTCGGAGACGCCGCGGCGGACAAACAACTGGCGGGTGCATTGCAGTCGCCAGCTGTCGACTTCCTCGACGATGGCGGCCGCCTGGGCGTCGCGTCGGGCCCATTCGCGAACCGCCAGCTCGATCGAGATTCCCTTGCGGTTGCGCGTCGCGCCATAGACGTCGATCAGGTGCAGCAGCTGTTCGCGTTCGCGGCCGGGGCTGGCTCCGGTCTGCTTGTCGATGTCGCGGATGCGCCCGTCGCGCCAGGTTTGGAGGACACCGTCGACCAGATCCTGGCGGTCCTTGAAGTGCCAGTAGAAACTGCCTTTGGTGACCCCGAAGTTCTTGGCCAGGACTTCGATGCGCATACCCTGCACGCCCTGTTCGGCGAGAACGTCAATGGCCGCTTCGATCCATTCGTTGCGGTCGAGGGTGACGCGGGCGCTGCTCTTGTCGGCTTTCATCGCTGTCTGCTTCCTTCTCTGGTCTCGCGCGGCGCGCCAGCGCGACGGGTCAACTTCCCCTGCCCGGGCCGCTGGCCGCGGTCCGGCACAGCCTGGCGCACGTCATCCATACGACAAGGTATGGCGTATTGTCCGGTCAGCGTTCGGCAATGTCAAACGCTGACGGCGCGATCGACCCGCCGTGACCATACTGCAGGGCGGGGCTTTTCTGAATGGCTCAAGTGAGGCAATATTGCTGGCTAGCGTTGCTCTGGCGTCGCCGCCGCTATTGACAGCCGTTTTGCCATACGGTACCGTACGCCATCCATACGACAGAGTATGGCCTGTTGTCCGGTCAACGGTCGGCACTGTCATCCGCGGGCTGGTCCCTCGGCTGCGTTTGCTGTCGATTACCTTGAAGTGATAAAGGAGAAGGTTTTGAAGATTCTCGTTCCAGTCAAACGAGTGGTGGATTACAACGTCAAAGTGCGCGTCAAGGCCGACGGCAGCAACGTTGATCTGGCCAACGTCAAGATGTCGATGAACCCCTTCGACGAGATTGCCATTGAAGAGGCCGTGCGTCTCAAGGAAGCCGGGATCGCCAGCGAAGTGGTCGCCGTTTCGGCCGGCGTGACCAACTGCCAGGAAACCCTGCGTACGGCGATGGCCATTGGCGCCGACCGCGGCATCCTGATCCAGACCGATGTCGAGCTGCAGCCGCTCGCCGTCGCCAAGCTGCTCAAGGCGCTGTGCGAGAAGGAGCAGCCGCAGATCGTTCTCTGCGGCAAGCAGGCGATCGACGACGACGCCAACCAGACCGGACAGATGCTGGCCGGCATGATGAACTGGCCGCAGGCGACGTTCGCCTCCAAGATCGTCGTTGCCGGTGAGCAGGCGACGGTCACCCGCGAAATCGACGGCGGTCTGGAAACCATCGAAGTCGCCCTGCCGGCGGTGTTGACCTCCGACCTGCGCCTGAACGAGCCGCGCTACGCGACGCTGCCGAACATCATGAAGGCCAAGCGCAAGCCGCTCGAAACGACCAATCCGGAAGCGCTGGGCGTCGACGTCACGCCGCGTCTGAAAACCCTCAAGGTCGCCGAACCGCCGAAGCGCAGCGCGGGCATCAAGGTGGCTGACGCCGCTGACCTGGTGATGAAACTCAAGACTGAAGCGAAGGTGATCTGATCATGGCCATACTCGTCATTGCTGAACACGACAATTCCTCGATCAAGCCGGCGACGCTCAACGCGGTAACCGCGGCGAGCAAGATCGGTGCTGAGGTGCATCTGCTGGTGGCCGGCAGCGCCTGCGCGCCGGCGGCCGACGCAGCGGCAAAGATCGCCGGTGTGGGCAAGGTCCTGCTTGCCGACGCTGCGCAGTTCGCCGACCAGTCGCCCGAGAATCTTGCCGCACTGGTGGTCGCCAACGCGGCGGCCTATGGTCACATCGTCGCTGCCGCAACGACGGTCGGCAAGAACTTCATGCCCCGCGTTGCCGCGTTGCTCGACGTGGCGCAAATCTCCGAGATTGTCGCCGTCGAAACGCCGGATACCTTCGTCCGCCCGATCTACGCCGGCAACGTCCTGGCTACCGTGCAGTCGAGCGACGCCATCAAGGTGATCACCGTGCGTGCGACCGCCTTTGAAGCAGCGGGCGAGGGGGGCAGCGCGGCCGTGGAAAACCTGGCGGCTGCTGCCGATCTCGGAAAGAGCAAGTTGGTCAATCGCGAGTTGACCAAGTCCGAGCGGCCCGAACTCACCGCCGCCAAGATCATCGTCTCGGGCGGCCGTGGCATGGGCAACGGCGACAATTTCCATCGGCTGCTCGAGCCGCTGGCCGACAGGCTGGGCGCTGCGCTGGGGGCGTCGCGCGCGGCGGTCGATGCCGGCTACGTTCCCAACGACTACCAGGTCGGCCAGACCGGCAAGATCGTCGCGCCACAGCTCTATATCGCCGTCGGCATCTCGGGTGCGATTCAGCATCTGGCCGGGATGAAGGACAGCAAGGTGATCGTGGCCATCAACAAGGACGCCGAGGCGCCGATCTTCCAGGTCGCCGATTACGGTCTGGTCGGCGACCTCTTCGAGGTCCTGCCGGCGTTGCTCGCCGAACTCGGCTGAGCAAAGGCGGGCGGCGGGCAGCGTGAACCTGCCGGACGGCCTGCTGGGCGGAGGCTGGATTCTGCTCTCCTGGCTCCTTTTCGTCGGGGTCGCGCTGGTTGCCGTGCGGCGGGCGCCATGGCGGGTTCTGGCCGACAGCGCACGCCTGAACGCCTTCCTGGCGACGATCGTTGCCCTTATCGTCCTCTGGCACCTGCAGGCCGGGGTCAGGCCTGGTCTCTCGCTGCACCTGCTCGGAGCAACGGTGTTCACCCTGTGCTTCGGCTGGGCGCTGGCCTTCATCGGTCTCTGCCTGGTGCTGGTCGGGGTCGGGCTGAACGGTTTTGCCGGCTGGCAGTCGTTTGCCGTCAACGCCCTCCTGATGGCTGGCGTCGGTGTCGCGGTGAGTCATGTGCTGCATCGTCTCGTCGATCGGCTGCTGCCGCGCCATATTTTTGTCTACATCTTCTGCAAGGGCTTCTTTGCCTCGGCGCTGGCGCTGATCGCGGTCGGTCTGAGCGCGTGCGCGCTGCTGGTGCTCAGCGGGACTTACTCGGCCGATTACCTGGCTGGCGAGTATCTGCCGTATTTTCTGCTGCTCGGTTTTTCCGAGGCCTGGCTGTCGGGAATGATGGCCACGCTGTTTGCCGTTTTCAGACCGGAACTTCTCGCCGATTTCGACGATGCGCAGTTCCTCGGACGAAAATGAATTGCCGTCTGACACGCCTTTCCGATCGCACCGCATACGCTACGGCTGCGCCATGCTGAGCGCCGGCAGAAAGCGCTGCCCCTGGGACTGCCGCGGCCTGAACGCCGCAGCGGTGGCGGCACTGATCCTGCTGGCTGCCGGTGCCGATGGCAGTGAAGTGCCGGAACAGAGCCCGGCGCTGGGGCGAAAGGCGCCGGCTGACGCAGGCCTGACTTTGCGCCTGAGCAGGGAATTGTCCCTGCCGGCGGGACGTGCTTCGACCAGCGAGCTCGGTCGCGACCTGCTGCGACTGCAACGGAGGACGCTGCAGATGCTCGGCGACCGGGATCACGCGCCACAGGCGCTGACCGAAAAGCTGGTCTGGCTGGAGGCGGATCTTGCCGAGCTGAAGAGGGTGGAGGCCCGCCTCGCCGCTGAAGCGGGTGCTTCGCCGGCAACGCGTCCCGCGGCGAAGTCTGCGCCGCCCACCGCAGCGCCGGCGACGGCTGGCCAGCGGCCAGCGGAAGCGGCAGTGGGCGTCGAGGCTTGGGCCTTGTACGCTGCCCTGGCTGTACTCGGCTTGTTGGCCAGCGGGTGGTTCTTCCGCCGTCGGCGTGCCGCCCGGCAAAGACGCGCTTCGTCGCGCCAGGCGGCAAGCGAGCACGGCGGGAAGCGGGCCACGCCGTCGCGGACGGCCAGGGAGGCCGCAGCGTCGGCGAGCATGGCGCCGTGGGGGACGCGCGAGTGAGTCGAAGTGCGGCCAAGCGGCGGCCTGCCGGTGGGCGAAGAGAACGGTTTTTTTTGATTGAGATCAGGGCAGTGCGCGCAAGCCCCTGCCCGCTTGAATAGCACCCCCCAAGACGGTCATGACGCTGATGATCGTTGTCCTCGCAAGTCAAAGGAGAATGAAATGAGTGAATACATTGCCCCCATCCGCGATATGCAGTTCGTGCTCAAGGAGCTCGCCGGGCTCGACCAGGTGGCCCAGCTGCCGGGCTGCGAAGAAGCAACGCCTGATCTCGTCGACGCCGTTCTCGAGGAGGCTGCCCGGTTTGCCGAGGAAGTGCTGTCACCACTCAATATCCCGGGTGACCTGGAAGGGGCCAGGTGGCACAACAAGGCGGTGACCATGCCGGCCGGTTTCAAGCAGGCGTACAAGCTCTTTGCCGACAGCGGCTGGACGGCGCTGGCTTGCGAGCCGGAGTGGGGTGGCCAGGGCCTGCCCAAGGTGGTGGCGGCGGCGGTCGCCGAGATGTGGAAGTCGGCCAATCACTCGTTTTCCCTTTGCCCGCTGCTCACCAACGGGGCCATCGAGGCGCTGGTGCTCACCGGCTCCGAGAAGCTGAAGAAGGACTATCTGGAGAAGATGGTCAGCGGCGAGTGGACCGGGACGATGAATCTCACCGAGCCCAACGCCGGCTCCGACCTGGCCGCCGTGCGCACCCGCGCCGAGCCGCAGGCCGACGGCAGCTACAAGGTCTTCGGGCAGAAGATCTTCATCACCTACGGCGACCACGACATGGCCGAGAACATCGTCCATCTGGTGCTGGCACGGACGCCGACTGCGCCCGAAGGCGTCAAGGGCATTTCGCTCTTCGTCGTGCCGAAGTTCATGGTCAACGACGACGGCAGCCTCGGCGAACGCAACGACGCCTATTGCGTATCGATCGAACACAAGCTCGGCATTCACGCCAGCCCGACGGCGATCATGGCTTTCGGCGACCATAGTGGCGCCGTCGGCTACCTGGTCGGCGAGGAGAATCGCGGTCTCGAGTACATGTTCATCATGATGAACGCCGCGCGCTTCGGCGTCGGCCTGGAAGGCGTTGCCGCTTGCGAGCGCTCGTATCAGCGCGCGCGCGACTACGCCCGCGACCGTATCCAGTGCACCGATGTCGGCGTACGCGGCGGCCCGAAGGTGCCGATCATCGTCCATCCGGATGTGCGCCGCATGTTGATGACCATGCGCGCGCACGCCGAAGCGACACGGGCCCTGGCCTACGTCGTCGCCGCGGCACACGACGCCGCCGTCCACCATCCCGACGCCAACGAGCGCAAGCGCAACCAGGCTTTCGTCGACCTGATGATCGGGGTGGTCAAGGGCTGGAGCACCGAGAGCGGGGTGACCATGGCCTCGATGGGCATCCAGGTCCATGGCGGCATGGGTTACGTCGAGGAAACCGGCGCCGCGCAGCACCTGCGCGACGCGCAGATCTCGACGATCTACGAAGGCACCACCGCCATTCAGGCCAACGACGTGATCGGGCGCAAGATCGGGCGCGAGGGGGGGGCCACGCTACAGGCGCTGATTGCCACCATGCGTGCTCTTGACGCCGAGCTGGCCGAACTCGCCGGCGAGGCAGGCAGTCATCTTGTCGCCATCCGCAAGCGCCTGGCGGCGGGTATCGACGCGCTGGCCGAAGCCGGCGACTGGATCGTCGCCACCTATCGTGATGACGTTCGCGCCGCCTCTGCCGGTTCCGTCCCGTTCCTGACCTTGCTCGGCATCGTCGCCGGTGGTTGGCAGATGGCACGCGCCGCCCTGATCGCCCAGCGCAGGATAGACGGCGGCGACGCCGATCCCTTCTACGCGGCGAAGGTGGTCACCGCGCGTTTCTACGCCGACCACCTCCTGTCGCGTGCCGGCGGCCTGGCGAGCAGCATCACCGACGGCGCCGTCGGCGTGATGGCGTTGCCGGAAGACATGTTCTGAGCAGCTTCAGCGAGCCAGCCGGCCGGCTGGCTGACCGCCTTGCGCACGCGCCGGCGATCGTCGATCGCCGGTGCGCCCGATCATCAGCCGCCGGGGTTCGACCGACCACAGGAAACGCAATGCCAACAAGCCAACGCAAGCTCGTCCAGACCAGCCTGATGTCCATTCGCTGGGGCGACATGGACGCCTACGGACACGTCAACAACACCGTCTATTTCCGCTACATGGAGCAGTGCCGCGTCGAGTATCTCGAAACGCTGGGCTTCAAGGTGCTGCCGCGGGGCACGGCGCCGGTGATCATCAACGCCGCGTGCACCTTCCTGGTACCGCTGAACTACCCCGGAATGCTCGAAGTACGCATGTTCTGTGGTCATCCCGGGCGCAGCAGCGTGCAGACGCATTACGAGATTCGCCTGCAAGACAATGAAACACTCTACGCCACAGGCGACGCAAAAATCGTCTGGATGGACGTGGCCAGCGGCAAGTCGGCGCCGATTCCGGACGAGTGGCGGGCGCAGCTGTCGTAAACGCATTTTCCAGTCGCAGCAAGGAGGAGGGGTGATGGATCAGCAGGCTCTCTGGCGCCCAGGCGCCGAACGTATCGGCAGCGCCAGGCTCAGCGCTTTCATGGCCGCCGTCAATGCGCGCTGGAACGCTGGCTGCAGCGACTACCCCAGCCTCTGGCGCTGGTCGGTGGCCAATCCCGAAGCGTTCTGGACCTCGGTCTGGGACGACTGCGGAGCCCTCGGCGAGCGCGGCGAGACGGTTCTCGAAGACGGCGATCGCATGCCCGGCGCGCGCTGGTTCCCGCAAGCCCGCCTCAACTACGCACGGAATCTGCTGCGCCGCCGGGACGACTCCGACGCGCTGGTCTTCTGGGGCGAAGACCAGGTCAGGCGGCGTCTCCCGAATGCCGAGCTGTACGCGCAGGTATCACGGTGCGCGCAGGCGCTGCAAGCCGTCGGCGTCGGCCGCGGCGATCGCGTCGCTGCCTACCTGCCGAACATGCCCGAGGCGCTGATCGCCATGCTGGCCACGGCTTCGCTGGGCGCCATCTGGTCGTCGGCGTCGCCCGACTTCGGGGTCCAGGGCGTGCTCGACCGCTTCGGCCAGATCGAGCCCAAGGTGCTGCTCTGCGTCGACGGCTACTGGTACAACGGCAAACGCGTCGACTGCATGGCCAGGAACGCGCAGATCGCCGCAGAGATGCCGACCGTCGAGCGTTGCGTCGTCGTTTCCTACCTCGACGCTGCCCCGGACGTGGCGGCGATCCGCCACGGCCAGCGCTACGCCGACTTCATCGCGCCCTGCCAGGCCGGCGAGATCGACTTCGTGCCACTGCCTTTCGAGCACCCGCTGTTCATCATGTTTTCCTCGGGAACCACCGGCGTTCCCAAGTGCATCGTGCACTGCCACGGCGGCGCGCTGCTGCAACACCTCAAGGAACACCAGCTGCACGGCGACGTGAAGCCGGGCGACCGCGTCTTCTACTTCACCACCTGCGGCTGGATGATGTGGAACTGGCTGGTCTCGGGCCTCGCCTCGCAGGCGACGCTGCTCCTCTACGACGGTTCGCCGTTCATTGCCGGTGCTTCGGGAAAGGCCGGAACGATCCTCTTCGACTACGCCGACGCCGAGCGGATGACGCACTTCGGCACCTCCGCCAAGTTCATCGACGCGCTTGCCAAGACCGGCCTGAAGCCGCGCGCGACGCACCGGCTGGAGGCGTTGCGGGCAATGTTCTCGACCGGCAGCCCGCTGGCGCCGGAAAGCTTCGACTACGTCTATGGCGATATCAAGGCCGACCTGTTGCTGGCGTCGATTTCCGGCGGCACCGACATCCTCTCCTGCTTCGCGCTCGGCTGCCCGATCCTGCCCGTTTTCCGCGGCGAACTGCAATGTCGCGGCCTGGGAATGGCGGTCGACGTCTTCGACGACGACGGCCAGCCGATTCCTGCCGGCCGTGGCGAGCGCGGCGAGCTCGTCTGCACCGCGCCGTTCCCGGCCATGCCGATCGGTTTCTGGAACGACCCGGACGGCGCCAAGTACCACGGCGCGTACTTCGACCGCTTCGCGAACACCTGGTGCCACGGCGACTTCGTCGAACTGACGGCCCACGATGGGATGATCATTCACGGCCGCTCCGACGCCGTCCTCAACCCCGGCGGCGTGCGTATCGGCACCGCCGAGATCTATCGCCAGGTCGAGCAACTGCCGGAAGTCGTCGAGTCGCTGGTCATCGGCCAGGAGTGGCAGCACGACGTGCGCGTCGTGCTGTTCGTCAAGCTGCGCGAGGGAATCAGCCTCGACGACGCGCTGATCGAACGTATCAAGCAGCAGGTGCGCCAGAACACGACGCCGCGGCACGTGCCGGCAAAGGTGCTGCAGGTCGCCGACATTCCGCGCACCAAGAGCGGCAAGATCGTCGAACTGGCCGTGCGCCACGTCGTCCATGGCCGGCCGGTGAAGAACGTCGAGGCACTGGCCAACCCGGAAGCGCTGGCGTACTTCTGCGATCGAGTTGAATTGAGCCGCTGACCGCCCGGGCAGGGCGCGTCCTCAGGTCCAACAGAGGCAACCCGCGAACCGAGTCCTTTTCGCCCCCCGCGATTGGGTCAAGCGAGGTGAGGGCAAGAGCTATCCTCGGCGCTCTCGCGACGCTATGGCGAACGGCTGGAATTGTCGACTGATTCCTTCTCACGGTAGTGACCAGCGAGCAACCCTTCGCCCGTGATCTCTACGGCGTGACGATTCCGCGCGCTGTGCACACGGACATCATCCAGGGCCGCGACAAGCAGTTCGGCTACGGTGGCAGGACGGTCGAATCCACGCTTCCGGGGCGCTGACAAGCCGCTTGCTTACCCGGGAGCTGGGAACGTGACCGCATTTATGACGGGGTCGCGACTGCCACCGCCTCGCCAAGCGTCTGCAGCGCCGCCATCGGCGGCGCTTCGGCAAGGTAGATCATGCCGGTGGGCACCTGGCTGATTTCTTCCGGGTAGCGTCTGCACGACCAGATCGGCGGTGTGCGCCGATTGCTCGACGACCCGCCGCGGCATCAGGGTCCATCCCAGGCCGACGGAAACACAACCGAGAATCCCGTCCAGCGTTCCGAACTCCATGGCCTCGGCGACGGCGTGGCCGCTGGCGCGCTGCCAGGCGAGGGCGCGTGTGCGATAGGCGCAGCCTTCGCGGAAGAGGATCAGCGGCTGCAACCGCGGATCGGTGTCGGCAGCATGAACGAGCACCAGTTCCTCGATGACCAGTTCATCGAAGCGCAGATCCGGGTGTTCGATCGGACCGGCGACGATGGCGCAATCGAGCTTGTGGGTCAGCACCTTGTTGACCAGCGTTGCGCTGGTGTCGGTCTCGATGCGCAGTTCGAGGCGGGGATGCCTGGCGCGGACGGCCTTCAGCGCCAGCGGCAGATGCAGCGCGGCAAAGGTCTCCATGCTGCCAATGCGCAGTTCGCCGACACCGTCGCCGACCAGACGAACGGCGGCGCCGCTCTCGCGTTCGAGGTGCAGCATGCGGCGCGCGTAATCGAGCAGCACCCGGCCGGCGGGAGCCAGCGCCACACCACGCCCGCTGCGGAAGAAGAGCGCCGCGCCCAGTTCTTCCTCGAGCCGGCGGATGCGGCTGGTGACGTTTGACTGGACGGTGTTCAGCTTGCGTGAGGCGGCCAGAACGCCGCCTTCATCGACGACGGCGGTGAAGGTGCGCAGTGCGATCAGCTCCATCGACATATCTCCATTACAGAATTGACTAATCTAGACTATTCATTTGTGGAGATAGTTTATAGCAGTTATCGTTTGGCCATCAACTCAAAAGGACGTCTGGACATGAACGAGCAGAAAGAACGCCTGGAACGTTTTCATGTGCTGGGCGCCGGTATCTGCAGCCTGATGCTGGTCCTCGGCGTCGCCCGCTTCGCCTATACGCCACTGCTGCCGCTGATGCAGCAACAGGCGGGACTGGGCGTCGGGGCGGCCGCCTGGCTGGCGGCGATTAACTATGCCGGTTACCTGAGCGGCGCCGTGGTGGCTTCACTGATCAGCGACCTGGTGCTCAAGGATCGCCTCTACCGGATCGGCCTGGTCGTCGCCGTGCTCAGCACCGCGCTCATGGGCCTGACCACCGACGTGGCCATCTGGGCGCTGTCGCGTTTCGTCGCCGGCCTGAGCAGCGCCGCCGGCATGCTGCTGGGCACGGGGCTGATCCTCAACTGGCTGATTCGGCACAATCATCGCAGCGAACTCGGTATTCACTTTTCGGGGATCGGCCTGGGAATTGCCGGCTGTGCGGCGGCGGTGGCGCTGATGAGTCATTGGCTGGACTGGCGCGAACAGTGGTTTGCATTTACGCTGATCGGCAGTCTGCTGCTCATCCCGGCGCTGCGCTGGCTGCCGGCACCCGATCGCAGCACGTTTACCAAGGGCGGGCAGCAGATGCTCGACAATCCTCCGAGCGCGGCTTTCATGCGCCTGCTGATGGCGGCCTATTTCTGCGCCGGCTTCGGCTACGTGGTCAGCGCGACCTTCATCGTCGCCATCATCGACCACCTGCCCGGTCTGGCGGGACGCGGCACGCTGGTCTTCCTGGCGCTCGGTGCGGCGGCTGCGCCGGCGTGCATCGTCTGGGACCTGATCGCCCGGCGGACCGGCGAGTTGAACGCCCTGATCCTCGCCGCCGTGTTGCAGATCGTCGGCATTCTCCTGCCGGTGATGGGCGACGGCCTGGTGGCGGCGCTGGCCGGCGCCTTGCTCTTTGGCGGCACCTTCATCGGCATGGTGAGCCTGGTGTTGACCATGGCCGGGCGCTACTATCCGACGCGCCCGGCTAAGATGATGGGCAAGATGACGCTTTCCTACGGGGCCGCGCAGATCATCGCACCGGCGGTCACCGGCTGGCTCGCCGGCAGCCTCGGTAGCTACGCTGCCGGTCTGCACCTGGCGGCCGCAGTGATGGCCGTTGGTACGTTATTGTTGCTGCTGCTCAAGTTTGTCGAGCGCCGCGACCTGTCGCTGAGCGCTGCTGTCACCGGAACCTGTCCGCAGAGCTGAGCAAGCGTTCGCTAGGGCTGGCTGACGGGTTGCGCCCGCTGGCGCTGGCGCGACGAACCGTGCTTGCAGCTTTCCACTTTCCGGTTTCCGGATCACGCTGGAGACCTCGATACCGTCATGTGGATAGCTCAGCGAGCTCGGCCCTGGTAGCGACGTCTATTTCTTGGCGTCCTTGGCGGCGTCCTGGACGCTCTCACCTGCTTTTTCGATCTGCTGGCCGACCTTCTCGACCGCTTTGTCCATTTCCTTGCCAGCCTTCTCTGCCGGGCCTTCCTGTTTCTGGCAGGCAGGCAAGGTCAG
This sequence comes from Candidatus Accumulibacter sp. ACC005, assembly GCF_907163215.1. NCBI lineage: Bacteria > Pseudomonadati > Pseudomonadota > Betaproteobacteria > Candidatus Accumulibacter > Candidatus Accumulibacter sp. ACC005. The sequence continues at coordinate 241,529 of NZ_CAJQUB010000005.1, forward strand.
CAGCAGGGCACTGACGCCGATGAGCAAGGCTGTGCTGACAGTTTTTCCGAGTTTCATTGCTGCGCTCTCCTGGTGGACCATCTAGTTGTAGTGCTGCATCCTTGATGAGACTTTCGGCAACCACCCAACACCCAACACCCGCCATCATGGCGACAAGGCGAAGCCCATGCGGCAATCCAGAGGTGTGGCCTTTCGCGTTATCAATGAAGGCGGCGGGGAAATAGTGAGAGGATGGAACTGGATTGCCACGTCGGCTGCGCCTCCTCGCAATGACGTGTGGGCTGGGGGGTGGCGCCGCATTCCCGACGCGGCTTTCAGCAAGCCTGACAGCGGCGCGAAACCCTCGGGGTAGGCGGAAGCTATTTGTTCCATACAGCGTGGCAACACTGCAGTTGCTGTCACGGGTGTGACCCACGGCGCAAGGTCGTGGCGGGCCGACGACAATGAGCCAGTGATGTGTGCCGGCCCGGTAGGGACGGCGTATGGCAGGTCGACCGTCATTTGCTGACTTCGTGGCCGACGACGCCGCCAACGGCTGCGCCACCGACGGTTCCGAGCACACTGCCGCCCGTAAGGACGGCACCGCCAACGGCACCGACGCCCGCGCCAACGGCGGTGTTCTTGCCCTGCGTCGACATGCCCGAACAACCACCGAGGGCGAACAGTATGGCTATGGCAACTGCACCGAAGGTGATTCTTTGCGTCTTTTCCATGGTATTACCTCTTTCCTGAACGTGCTGTTACCGGTTCTTCGCGCCCGCTCGAGTACGATTCATGACTCGGCTTCCCCGGGCGCGATTGCGGGCGGTCCGGACCGCCATCCTGCGGACATCGCCGGCCGGCTGACTCGGATGGCTTATCGTACTTCCAGGTTCTTTCGCCGTCTGTCTGCTGGGGCACATAGCCGGCAGGCCAGCGGCGAGCTGCCGCTTGCCTCGCCAGGTCGATTCCGTGCGCGACCGCTTGCAGCCCGGGGTCAGGATGCCGGCTAAGCCATCCCTCGCGCGTAGGTGGCGTTGTCGGCCTCGTAGCAGCCGCAGGAAGCGGCTTCCAGGCCGCCGCGGTCGAGGATCCTGATGTTCCCGCGGCTGTAGCCGATCAGCTTGCGTTTTTGCAGTGCGGTCGCGGCCTTCGTCACACCGACCCGACGCACTCCCAGCATCGAGGCCAGAAATTCGTGCGTGCCATGAAAGGCATTCGACTGCGCCCGGTCCTGCGTCATCAGGAGGCAACGGGCGAGACGCGCTTCAACGACATGAAAGCGGGCGCAGGCGGCGGATTGCGCGAGTTGGCCCATCACTACATGCAGGTAGCGCTTGAGTATCCCCTGCAGCGCCGGACTGAAAGCGAGTTCGCGACGAAACGGCGCGGTGTTCATGCGCAGCGCAAGGCCTGCGCCCTGTACCAGCGCGCTGAGCGGCGAAATCTCCACGCCGAGGATGAGCGAGATGCCGAGCATGCCTTCGTCGCCGACCAGACCCACCTCCAGGCTGGCGCAGCCGTCGATCGGCGTGATCAGCGAAATGTAGCTCGTCGTGGGAAAGAAGACGTGGCGAATGCGTTCACCGGGTTCGGCGAGAACGTCGGCAAAGGTCAGTTCGACCGGCTCGCAAGCGGCCAGAAGACGCCGCCGGTCTTTGTGCGGCAGGGCCTCGATGAGTCGATTTGCGGCGGCAGGGACCGGTGTTGGCACGTCGCTCCTCACGATGCAAAGAAGTAACCGGCAACCGGAGAGGTGCTGCTATCCCGGTGTCCGATGCGGACCAGGAGCGAACCGTTTCGCCCGGATGAGAACTTCATTGCGCAGAGTGTGCAGCGAAACTCGACGACCGTCCGGGCGGTAGCGCACACAGCAGCGCGGCCACGTGCTGTTGTAAGGAACACTAGCGTGCAGTCACCTCGGGGAGCAGGCGCTCGAACTCCTTCCTGACCACCGCGTAGCACTCGCAGCAGCGCGCCTCCAGAGCCGCCCGGTCGAGTATGGTGATGCGCCCGCGCTGATACACGATCATGCCCGCCCGCTGCAGATTGCCGGCGGCTTCGGTAACGCCTTCGCGGCGCACGCCGAGCATGTTGGCGATCAGTTCCTGCGTCATGACCAGTTCGTTCGAGGGCAGGCGGTCGAGGGAGAGCAGCAGCCAGCGGCACAGTTGCTCGTCGAGCGAATGATGGCGGTTGCACACCGCCGTCTGCGCCATCTGCGTCAGGAGCGCCTGCGTGTAGCGCAGCAACAGGCGCTGCATCGGGCCGGCGCGATAGAACTCATCCTTCAGCAGTTGGCCCTGCAAGCGGTAGGCGTGGCCGGCGCTCTGCACCACGGCCCGGCTCGACGTGCTTTCGCCGCCCATGAACAGCGACACGCCGACGATCCCCTCGTTGCCGACGACGGCGATTTCAGCCGATGAGCCATCCTCCATGACGTAGAGCAGGGAGACGATCGAGGTGGTGGGAAAATAGACATGGCGCATCTGGATGCCGGACTCGTAGAGCGCCTCGGCGAGCGGCATCGGGACTAGTTCCAGACGGGGAAACAGGCGTGCGTACTCGTCCGCCGGCAAGGCGGCGAGCAGGTGGTTCTGGCGCGGGTCATGCGTGGCAGAGATCAGGGGAGGCAAGGGCATGGCGGTTGATTCCGTCATCAGCAGCGATCGGACGAGCTTGCCGACGCACGCGAATTGAAGCTTCGAGGTGTGTTGACTATACACGCTGCGTATTGGCTATGTGCAGCAGCGCACAGACGCACCCGGGCGTTCGCGGAACGTGTCAATGACTTTGAGACACCGATGCACATTAATTTAGTGAGCAGGGGACGTCTATTTTCGTCGGCGTGTTCTCCTGCTTGGGCGGGTTGATCCAGGCGGCGACGGGCAGCCTGGGAGGTTGGGGGCAGTTGCCCTTGAATCGGCTCGGGTGAGCAGCGTAGGCGGCGTTCAGGGTGCCGGCCCGTTGCTCGAACAGCTCTGCAGCCTGGCCATGGTGAACGGCGGTTGGAGTCATGAAGCCGATGCCGGAATGGCGATGCTGTTCGTTGTACCACTGGAAGAAGCGCTGGCAGTGAGCGCGGGCTTCTTCGATGCTGGCGAAGCGCTCGGGGAAGTCAGGGCGGTATTTCAGGGTTTTGAACTGCGCCTCCGAGAAGGGGTTGTCGTCGGAGACGTAGGGACGGCTGTGGGACTTGGCCACATCGAGGTCCACCAGCAGTTCTGCCACAAGCTTGGATCGCATGCTGGTCCCGCGGTCGGCATGGACGGTGAGCGTGCGTGGCTCGACGCCCTGTTTGGCGACGGTCTCGGCGATCAACTGCCTGGCCAGTTCAGCGCTTTCACGCGGCGCGATCAACCAGCCGACGACATAGCGGCTGAAGATGTCGAGGATCACGTACAGCTGGAAGCAAGTCCATTTGAGCGGCCCCTTGAGCTTCGTGATGTCCCAACTCCAGACCTGATTCGGCCCGGTGGCCAGCAGTTCGGGTTTGAAGTAGGCAGGATGAGTAAGCTGATTACGCCTTTCGCGCGCTTGACCATCGGCGGCCAGCAGGCGGTACATGGTGCGCACCGAGCCCAGGTAGATGCCCTCGTCGAGCAGGGTGGCGTAGATGCTCGGTGGCGCGCAATCGGCAAAGCGCTCGCTGCACAGCACGTCGCGCAGCGCCTGCCGCTCGATATCGCTGAGGGCCAGCGGTGGCGCCGGTCGCGGCGATGACGTCACCGGCGGAGCACTCAAGCACCGCCGGCGCGCATCATCCCGATAGACCGTGCTGCGAGGGATACGCAAGGCCGCGCAAGCGGGTGCCAGCCCCACCTCTGGCGCCAGGACATTGACCGCGTGCATCAGGATCTCCCGTCCGGCGCGTCGTCCGTCAGCTGCCCCAGCAGCATACAAACTTTTTTTTGGACATCGATGATGGTGTGGGCCTGGGCGAGCTGGCGACGCAGGCGGTCGTTCTCCCGGGTGAGCTGCTCCAGCCGCCGCGCCTCGGCCAGCGCCGGGTCGGCCTTGCGCCCGCGCTTTTGCGGTTCGAGTGCGGCCTGTTCGATCGCCGCGCGCTTTTTGCGCCAGGTGGCGAGCAGGGAGGAATAGATGCCCTCCCGGCGTAACAGGGCGCCAATTTCGCCCACCTTCGTGCAGCCGTCGGCGAGTGCCAGGATGCGCAGCCTGTCTGCGCTGGAGAAATGACGGCGGCGCGCCGTCGCCACCACCTCGGGGTCCGGCGGCGCGATGGATGACGCGTTTCCAGTCGCCCTACGGGCTCCTTCCAACGCGTCATCCATCGCCAGTGCGGCTTGTCCGTTCATCAGATCCTTCGTATCGTTTGTCATGATGGAAACCTACCTTTCTACTCTAATTCGTCAGGGGTAGGTGTCTCAGGTCATATTGGCACAGGGGGTCGGCGCAGCCTGTGCAGGCTCATGGCGAGAAGCGGTGGTTCGGCCTCACGCGTCCCACAGCCGCCTGTTTTCAATGCTCAATCAGTCACTGGAACCCGCATGGACAAGGATCAATTCACGACCGAAGTGGCTCTCGAGTTTCATCGGCGCGTGGCGGCGATTATCGCGGCCGTCCAGGCCGGAATGTGGAAGCACGGGGTGCACGACCTGCTCGGCTACGCCACCGACTTTGCCGTCGGCGAGGCCCGCGGACGGCAGACCCTGGTGCTCAAGAGCCGCAGCCGTTCGAGCTATGTGCGCCTTCAGTGGGAGACCATCCTCGGCGACGGCCCCGCTGCCCGGCAACTCGTGGACGACGCCATCCAGAGCGCGATCAACGAACTCGCCTGATCGCCTGTAGCCACTGAGCAACCGCCATGGGCGCCAGCGTACAGAGAACGTTCTGCGTTCGCTGGCTGATGGGTGGGCTGGCCGGTCGCCCGGAACCCTGGGCGGCGTCGCACAAGCCGGCACCCGCCTCGATTGCGCCTATGTTCGCTGGCAGACAGACCGCAAAAGCGCGTCTGCTTAGCCTGCAGTGATCGGGGCCGGCCAGAGTGCAGCGACTGCGCCCTGGCGGCGCGCGACACTTGCAAGCAGCGTACCTGTGGCCGAACGAACTGCCTGTTGCGCATGTCGCAGCCCTGGTGGACCCGTAAAAAACGTGCCAAAAAAACCTTGTTTGAGTAAGAGGAAAGCCCATGAAAACGATTCGTAGAGTCACGTTCAGCGCCCTCGCTGCGGCTGTTCTGTTCGGCCTTGGTGCCTGCGCGGACATGGTTGCGCAGGACAAGGCGACCAGCATCGACGCCGGCGCCGGCGCCCTCGGAGTAGAAACTCTTCCGGACGGCAGCAGCGTCGGAACCGTCGGCGGCGCCCCGGTCGGAGGCGTGATCGGCCACGACGTCGGCAAGAAGTGATGCGCAGCGCGAGGCACCTTGCCTCCCCGGCAGATAGCTCGCGCCCGCTCGTTACCCTGATCCCGCGGGCGACGCGACCCTCATGGTCGCTCCCGTTGCGGGCCAATCGATTGAGCAGAATTACCAGGAGATATCAGAGATGAAAGCAGGTGGATCAATCCGCGCGACTTTGCTCGTGAGCGCACTGCTCTTGGCACTGTCCGCTTGCCAGAAGCACGAAAGCGAAGGCCCGGCAGAGCACGCAGGAAAGGAAATCGACAAGGTGGTAGCGAAGGCTGGACAGCAGGTCGAGAAGGCCGGCGAGGAAATCAACAAGGTGGTGGAGAAGGCTGGACAGCAGGTCGAGAAGGCCGGCGAGGCCATCCAGGACGCTGCCAAGGGCGACAAGGAGTAGGATGTCGCAAACGCGCGCGTCCCGTCACGGGCCCGGATTGTCCAAGCTCGGGCGAACTCCTTGACCCTTTATCGAAGCCCGAGAAACGATAGGACGAAGAGGACGATGACGACTAGGCCGACGAGGTAAATGATGCTGTTCATGTACTTTCCTTTGGAAGAGGTGAGGTGACCGAATGGCACAGACAGGTCGACTCGAGGTCACCGCTTTCCACGCTACTCTTTTCGGGCCACGCGCTCTGTACGTTGGCGTACACAGCAATGCGTCGTGCGCGCCACGCTGCCGCCATTTCCCGCTCTTTCCCGCTCGGGCCAGCCATCGTGACCCGCAAGGCGCTTTTGGTGCTCATCACCAGCAACGCCCCCGCCCGCGGAACGCTTAGCGCCACGGCGGTACCCGCGCGGCCTCCGGCCTTGGGCTGTCGCGGCCAAGCTGAAGCTGGTCGCCGCCACGCGGCGTGACAGTCGATCTTCCTGCGTTGGAGCTTCCTCGGTTTTCCGTGTGCTAGCGAACAGACGACAGGGGTTTCTTCCCCATAGGATGGCACTCAATCGGATTCGGCCAGGCCGACTGTCAGCGGCAACGCTGCGCAGGCTTCCTCCTGGGCTGCACATCAGGGCCTCGGCCCGCAAATAGGAGTTCCATCATGAAGAACAACTTTCTCGTCCCCGGCCTGCTGATCGCTGCGATGACCTTTGCGTCATTCGTGACCGATGTCGGAGCCGATGACGGACCCATTGTCCACCAGGCGGGTGGTTTGTCCTATGTGTCGGGCGGTGTCGGCGACGAGTCGCTCCAGAGTCTCAGGGAACGCGTCAGTGAATTCAACCTGAAGCTGGTATTCGCCATGACCTCCGGGGCATATCTGAGCAATGTGCGGGTGACCGTCGCTGACGCGAGGGGCAAGACGCTTGTGGAGGCCATCTCCGACGGACCGTGGTTCCTGGCGAAACTGCCGGCAGGCGAATATCGGGTGGTCGCCAGTTACGCCGGCAAGGCGATCGAGCGCTCCGTTGCCGTCGACGCGACAGCGCTCAAAACGGTAGATTTCCGTTGGGCCGAGGAATAATGGTGCCAGCGCGGTCGCCGCAAGGCCGCATGATCTAGTCACCTGACAGGCGACGCGCTGGCCCGTGGCGGGCCACGCCGGGTTCCTGCCCCCCACAAGCGGAACATGGCGGTCGTCGACGATAGCCGAGTTCGGCTCAGGGTACGCCAGCGTACAGACTGCGCCGGGCCATGCGCCCAGACTTGCCGTCTTGGCTGGCGTTGCCAGGAAATCCGTCCACCGGTGCGTGCGCTCGGCACTCTGTGTCCCTTCCCACTGGTCGCGCTGTGCGGGGCCCCGGGGGCGAAAAACCGGCGGCGACGCAGTTTGCCCGATCGGCCGTTTGCCTGTTCGGGTCACGGACACAAGGAGTTTGATGTGAACTGGAATATCGTCGAAGGGAACTGGAAGCAGTACAAGGGCAAGGTAAAAGCGCAGTGGCGCAGCCTTACCGAAGAGCAGCTGGAATTGATTGCCGGCAAGCGCATCGAGCTCGCGGGCAGGATTCAGGAGACCTACGGCACAACCAAAGACGAGGCCGAGGCGCAGATCAAGCGCTTTGAAGAGCGCAACAAGGATTAGCGACCGTAGACCGCTCGCCTGATCCGATAGGGGCGCGTGCCGCTGACAGGCGTGCGAACCGGTGTGGTGATGCTTCAGCGACTGTTGGGCCGCGTCGCTGGACTCCGGAAATGGTGAGGCCCGACAGCTGCAGATACAGGAGGCAATCATGTCGTTACTACTATGGGCCGGACTTGGACTCATCGCCGCGCTCGTCGCCAACAGGATAGTTGGCGGAAGCGGGCGGGGCGCCGTCATGGACATCGTTCTCGGTGTTGTCGGCGCAGTCGTTGGCGGCTGGCTCTTCAATAGCTTCGGGATGGCCAGCGGTGGGGGATTAAAGCTCTACAGCCTGCTCCTGGCCGTCGTCGGCGCAAGCACGCTGCTGCTGGTGTACCACGCCAGCCTGTGCGGCGTACGGGAAGCCCTGTTCAACCTCGATCTGGAGAAGAAATCGTGAAACAGCTAACACGCGCCGTCGGCGGCGCAAGCTCCGTCGAGAACGACATGCGGATCAAGTGACGGATGCCAATGATGGCCAGTCACTCCCACCGCCGGGAACGAAAAACCTGCCGTGGCCTACTTTGCGATCCGTTTTCTGGGGCGACCCGGGTCAGGATCAGACGCCACGCCTCGCCCCGGTCTGTACGCCAGCGCACAGAGTCCCTGTTCCTTTCCGGTTAGGCTGACCATGGTGCTCAAGTGCGTCAGCACGCACGAATCGGGGCCATTCACAGCTTGCCTGACCGCCTTCACGCCAAATCCTTTCACGCTTTTCAACCACGGGAATTATTGCCATGTCAAAGAGAGACGACTACATCGAGAAGATGAAACTTCAACTCGATGAAGCGAATACGAAAATGAGCGAGCTGGAAGCCAAAGCGAAGGAAGCGAAGGCCGAGGCGCGCGAGAAGTACGCGGAGGAAATGGGCAAGCTGCGCCACCAGTCCCAGCTGGCCCTCAGCAAGCTCGAAGAACTGAAGGCTGCCGGCGAAGACTCCTGGGACGGCATGGTTGCGGAAATGGAGAAGATTCGCGACGCCTTCGTTCATTCATTCAAGTACTTCAAGTCGCAGCTCTAGCAGCCGGCCGGACTGAACGTCGGCAAAGCTGGCGTGTTTCACCCTGTGGGGAAAAGCCGGTTTTGCCTGATTCTCCGGCTTTTCCGAGGGTCCCCCTTATCCACCCGGCTGTGGGCCAATACGGCCAGGCGCTTGAAATTTCTCGCCATGAAAACCAGCGTCCACTCGCCGCTGACCCTCTTCAACCGGCGCAAATAGAAGCGACGAAAGCCCGTCACCGCGTCGATGTTTCCGAACACCGGCTCGTCCGCCTGCTTGTGTAGGGCGTCGCGCGCCCGTCCTGCCTGCCTGGGTCTTCAGCCGATGGAACATTGCCTGAACGAGCGTGTGGCATCGTCGGGTTAGGGCGCCGGCTAACTGCGGCGCTCCCGCCAGCCCGCACGTCATTGCGAGGAGGCGTAGCCGACGTGGCAATCCAGAAATTCTGTTTTTCGCCTGGCTGGTGTGGCGGACAAGGAGTCAGAGAATGGCACTGGATTGCCGCGTCGGCTACGCCTCCTCGCAATGACGGTGGCTGGTGAAATTAGATTACGTCAAGCCGGTGTCAGCCCGAACCGCAGCACCTTCTGTCACCCCAACTCCAGTCCGGCGACGAGCGCATTCAGGTCGATCACTTGGTCATATCTGTGTGATCAGTGCCAGTGTCTTGGCGTTGCCGCCTGCCTCGAACTTCGTCGACAGCCGCGAAAGGATGGCTGAGTTGTACTAGATGATTGCGTTCGCGACCAGGCGCGCACATGAAACGCCAAGGATGCGAGCAGGTGATCAACGGCCACCTTCCAGTATTCGGAGGATTCGCGTACGGAGCACCGGTCGCTGGCATCGCGCAGGGCCTCCATCCACAAGATCTCCGCCTTGGCGCCACGAACCCCCGCCTTGCTGGCAACCCATGGCAGGATCTTTGGGTAGTTCTCCGTCACTTCACTCTCCTTGGTGCGCCGTCATCAAGCGTGTTCAAACGCCTGGCTTTCGCCGGTATTGTCGGTTCGCGGGATAGCTGGCTACTTGCAGCATGGGCTGGCAAGCGAACCAGGTCTGTGCGCCAGCGCACCCGAGAGGTTTCGGCACAAGCATCCCGGAGGCAGGCGCCCCACGAACGGCTTTGGCCAAAAAAAACCCCGGCATGGCGGGGTTTATCATCAACACCACGGTCTGCGTGCTTAGGCGTCTTTCTTTGAAAGCGAGGCCGCCGAGCTTGCGATTCGGGCGCTTGCGTCACGGGCCACCTTAGCGTTGGCGGCAGTCATGTCGGTAATCTGCTGCGCAAAGCCCTTGAACTGTTCGAAGCCCTTGAGCCAGCCCGCGCTGGGGTTTCCACCCTCGCCATGGGGAGAGAAGTAGGAACCGACGAGATTGGTCACCTCTTTCTGCGTTTCGGCGGCTATCGCCTGCACGCCCTTGAGGTATTCGGTGGCGTTGTTGCTCGCTGTCTCGGCCGCACCGGCCAGTAGCTTCGACGGATTCTTCACGTCTTTGCTCTGGCTCAAGGAGCCGACGGCGACGGTACCGCCCTCCAATGCAGCGCGAGTCGCATTCAGGTTCAGGGTAGCCAGACGTTCAAGGTTGGAAAATGCCAGCTTCGACAAAGTCATGAAGGCATTGGTGTTGATCTCGGCGGTGGCGGTCAGGTTCGGGCTGGTAGGTAGCATGTGTTACTCCTTTGGGGAATGAAAACAGGGATTCAGCGGTACGGATATGCCAATCCAGAACAGTGATTCAGGCATGCACGAACTTCGAATCCAAAGTGCAGCTTGGGCGAAAAATTCCACAAACACTGTTCGCTGCCGTACATAGCGCCAGACTTTTCATTCCTTCTTCGCTGCCCGGGCGATATCGGCAGCGATCGCGTCCATCAGCCCGCTCGCCAGAAGCGGTTCATCAGGGGCTTGACGCTGGCGCCGTGGACGAGGATCGACATCGTGATGACGATCAGGGTCATGTGGATGAGCTCCAGCGCCACATCTTCCGGGAGACCGTGTTCAATGGCGTACACGAGATAGTAGAGCGAGCCGATCCCACGCACCCCGAACCAGCCCACCATGCCGCGAACGCGCGCTGGCGTGCGCGAGCCCAGCAGCCCGATGCCCACGCTGAGCGGGCGTGCGACGAGGAACAGGAAGAGGGCGAGGCTCACCGCGCGCCAACTCCACGAATCGAGGAACAGCGAGCCCCCGACGAGCAGGATCAGCAGCAGTTCCGAGATCCGCTCAAGATGCTCCTTGAAGACCAGTGACCCTTGGCTGACCGTCGCCACCGGATCGCCGCCCCCTGACGTAGCGACCGGGTCGTGCCCGGCAAGCCCTTTTTCCAGGTTGTCGGCCCGGGCGTTGATCAGCCTGACTTCGGTCTGTCGAAGCGAGACGGCCGCGAAGAATACGGCAAGGAAGCCCCAAGCATTGACCAGTTCGCTGACCCCGTAAACGACGCCGATCAGGCCCAGGCCCAGGAAATCGTCCATGAGCTCGTGGTCGAAACGTCTGCTGCGCAGAGTCCAGCCGAGCCGGCCGAGAGCGGAACCGAGGACAACGCCGATCGCGATCCCGGCTACGGTCGCCCACAAGACATCCACGAGCGCCCAGCGCAGGCCGAATTCGCCAAGGTCGTGCAAACCGAGCAAACCCAGGCCGAGCATCACGAACGGGAAGGCGCTGCCGTCGTTCATGCCGGCTTCGCAGGTGAGATCGAAGCGCAGGCGGTCGCGGTCGCCGGGATGACGGATCTGGACGTCGGTGGCGAGGACCGGATCCGTTGGCGCCACGATGGCGCCGAGAAGAACCGAGGCGCCGAGGGACAGCCCGAGCACGAAGTGGGCAAAGGCGGCAACCATGGCCACCGTGAGTGCCATCGATGCCGATGCCAGAAGCAGGGGTGTGCGCCAGCGATCGAGCCGCATCGGGGCAGGCATCTTGACGCCGGCGGCGAATAGCGAAATCAGCACCGCCACTTCGGTCAGCACTTCCAGCAGTGCCGATTCTCGGAGCGGGTTGAAGTGAAAGGCGTTGAGCAGCGTCGGCCCGACGACCAGGCCAATCGACAGATAGATGATCGCCGAGGTGACCGGTAGACGCTTGATGAACGACGGGGTCAGACCCATGACGAGCAACAGCCCGCCCACCAGCAGGAACCACAGTGCTCCCGTCATTGCCGCTTCCCCCTCTTGAATGTCGCGAATGCAGTGCTGCACCTTCCAGTCCCTGCCGGCGGACGGGGCAGGTCAACGATACGATGCCAGACATGGCTGCGCCGTCCTTCCACTAGGCCGTGGACACTTCGTCGGTGCGCACGAGAAAGCTCTTGAGGACGCTCTGGCCGAAGGTCGTGACCATCGCGACATCGGCGGCGTCGCGGCCGCGGGCCATGAACGATGCGTCCGATGCGAGGAACGTTGCTGCGCGCGTCGAAGGGGTACCAGCGGCCGCCGAGATAGACGTCGAACCAGCCGGAGAAGTCCATCGGACCGGGCCCCGGCGTGATCCCGATGTCGCCCAGATAGCCGGTGCAGTAGCGGGCCGGTATGTTCATGCAGCGGCAGAAGGTGATGGCCAGATGAGCGTAGTCGCGGCAAACGCCGGCGCGCTCGTTGTAGGTCTCCCAGGCCGTCTTGGTCGGGCGTGCGAACTGGTAGCCGAAGCGGATGCGCTGGCGGACGAAATCGCAGATCGCCTGCACGCGTGCCGAGCCGGGCGGCGTGTGCGCGAACAGACGCCATGCCTCGGCGGACAGTCGATCGGTTTCGCAATAGCGGCTGCCGAGCAGAAAGACCAGCGTCTCTTCCGGCAGATCCTGGAGGGCGATCTGTGGCGCGCGCCTCCGCAGCGACGTCGTCCACCTGTCCCCCATCCATGGAAGTCGCTCTGGCGCTCCGGAGTGCTGGCTGGTGACCGCAAGAGATCACCAGACCCGTTCTGGAAGTACTCGAAACACCCGGCGTGTGCCCTTGCTCCGGCGCTGGTGCCAGGAGGTGAAGTTCAGCAGGGATGCGGAAGACGCGTTGCCCGTCGCCGGGGAAGTGCCCGCCGACGATGCGCGATGCGTTGAAGCTGATGTCACTCGCTGCGAGGAAGGGAGCATAGCGCCACGCCTATGAGCACAGGAAACGAAACAGCCGCCAATTGGCGGCCGCTTCGTCAAAGCGATGGGCAGGTATGCCCATTGGGGCTACGGTTTCAAGGCGTCCTTGACCGCGTCCCTGGCGTCCTTGAGGTTCTCTTTCAGGTCGCCGACATGTTCCTGCACTTTGCCTTCAGCCTGGTTTTTCAGTCCCTTTGCCTGTTGCTCAGTGCTGCCTACCAGTTTGCCGGCCTTTTCCTGAATCTTGCCGCCCAGGTCTTTCGCTGCGCCCTTGACTTGATCTTTGTTCATCGTGAACTCCTGACTCATGGCTGATACGTCGGATAGTCGAGCCCGCTACGGTTCGTCCTGCGACTCCTGGTCATCAAACAGGCGATGCCCGGTGTCGATGCAGGGACTCTAATATCGAACGGGGGTCAGGTTCTGTGCGCTAGCCGACATAGGCGCCGGCGTGGGTGTCGGTGCCCACCTGTGCTGTGCAAGGGACATGGTCATGATCGGCTGCTTTGGAAATGTACGGTCGGGGCCTTCTGCCAGTGCCTGCGCTGCTCGTGCGGGCAATGGATCCGGGGAATGTCGTGCTCCCCGGTGCATGAATCAACGCCGGATCACCATGATGCCGACGGCCAGCCCCAGCGCCGCCGAAAGCACGACGACTTTCCAGGGGTTCGGACACCTCGATAGGGGGATGATCCACCTTTGGAGGGAATTGATGAGCCAAAAACCCAAGGCCTTCGACCCGAGCATCAAGCGGCAGGTCGTTCACCTGATCAAAGACCAAGGACTCCGCGTGGGCAGAGCAGTCCGGGCAGGCCGACATCGACCGACTCACGATGATCGGGGATAAGGGGTGGCAGCACGGCAAGGGGTCCCGGTCATGGAAGCCAAAACTCCGAATCCAGGGCGCCCGAACCGAAACCGGGAGCGAAGGCAGCTTCTGCTGCGCGGGCCGAGCCGGGTTCCCGATAGCCGCGGCCAGCCCATCACGGCCCTCGTCGACCGGTGCACGAGTGCGGCTCTGCGTACGCTAGCGTACAGACTGCGCCGGGTCATGCGCCCAAGCTGCAGTCACAGTCTGGCGTTTCCTGGTAATCCGTCCACTGGTGAACGTGGTCGGTGCAGCGACTCCTCCACTTCCTCCGTCTGTCGCCATGTGCGGAGCGTTGGTGGCGAAAAACCGGCGGCAACAAAGGATGTCCGATTGGCAATTCCGCCGTTCGGGTTACGAACACAAGGAGCTTGAAATGAACTGGGATATCGTCGCAGGGAACTGGAAGCAGTTCAAGGGCAAGGTAAAAGCGCAGTGGGGCAAGCTCACCGACGAGCAACTGACGGTGATTGCCGGCAAGCGGGCCGAACTCTCGGGCAGGATTCAGGAGGTCTACGGCTTCACCAGGGACAAGGCCGATACGCAGATCAAACGCTTCGAAAAACGCAACAGGGACTACCAACCTGTGATTGCCGGCAAGCGGGCCGAGCTCTCGGACAAGATCCAGGAGATCTACGGCATCACCCAGGAAAAAGCCGACGCGCAGATCAGACGCTTCGAAAAGCGCAACAAGGACTACCAATTGTCGGATTACCCACTGCCGAACGCCTCCTGATCAGATTGCCGCAATGCGCAGCTCGGCGCCGCGCACTGCGTCAGGATCGCCGAGGCGGGGGCTTTCGTAAAGGACCCACATCATGACCAGCTATAGACGCTTCATCGGTGTCATGCCGCCGCCTCCGCTCAAGGGGCGCTGCGACGCCTCCTGCGGGCTTCGCCCCGCTTATCGTCGACGCGCCGCGCAGAGAAGCGAAAAGGCGGCACGAGGCAGCTGCCGTCGACTGCACTGCGGAAGGCGGCCGGGCGTGACATCACCCCGCCGCGCGCAGGGATGGCCTCCCGCACTAACTAATGTGCGCCACCGTACAGACCGAATTGTGCATTTTGAATACGCTGCTGCTGAGCATTCGACCCAGTGGGTGAGCCGCGCAGCAGCAGGTTCGCGTGTCGGTTGGGGAAACGCCTTCGCGGCGGGCGTCATACGGTCGCACGGCTGATAAGCGCGCGAGCGGGTGGGGCGATGTGGCAGCGATGGTCGGGCCCTGCCGCGTGATACTGAATAGCCGAGGCCCGACAGCTGCAGATACAGGAGGCAATCATGTCCTTAGTCGCATGGATCGTACTTGGGCTCATCGCCGGGTTCATCGCCAGCAAGATGGTGAGTGGCACCGGGCAGGGTGCCGTCATGGACATCGTGCTCGGTGTTGTCGGCGCAGTCATCGGCGGCTGGCTCTTCAATACCTTCGGGATGGCCGGTGTAAGCGGATTCAATCTTTACAGCCTGCTGGTGGCCGTCGTCGGCGCAAGCGTGCTGTTGCTGGTGTACCACGCGCTTTCGCGCGGCCTTCGCTAGGCCGAAAGTCCGAGCGAAGGTCAGTGTCGATGCGCGGCGTATCGATAGAGCGCCGGAATCTGGAAGTTCTGTTCAACCTCAATCAGGAGAATCAATCATGAAACAACTTGGCAAGTATCTTTCCGCACTGTTCCTGGCGGTAACGCTGGTCTCCGCCGTGGGTTGCGCGTCAACCTCGAAGCAGGAGGGGACCGGCGAGTATGTGGACGACAGCGTCATCACCACCAAGGTCAAGGCCGCCATATTCAACGAGCCCAGTCTGAAATCCGCCGAGATCAACGTCGAGACCTTCAAGGGCGCGGTTCAACTGAGCGGTTTCGTGAGTTCGCAGGCGGCGATCAGCAAGGCGGTTGCGGTGACACGCACCGTCGGTGGCGTCACCTCCGTCAAGAACGACATGCGGGTCAAGTGAGCGATGGCAAGATGACCATTCGCGGCCACCGCCGGAGCCTGCAATCCGGTGGTGGCTGCGAAGCGCCTGCCGCGAGCGAAAGAACTCGCGCAGCCAAGCCGATGCGTGAATAGCGTGCGGTCAGCCGCCAATCACCCGCAGCAGCCGGCGAAATAGCGATGCCTTTGCGCGTCCCTGCCCAGCGACCCTCCGCGAGTCGCGATGCCCAGCCCCCGGTCGGCGAGACCGCGGCGGCGTTCGACGTGCCGCCGACGGTTCGTATCAGGCCGGGCACGCAAACCGTGTCGCTGGCCGTCCTCGCCACCATAGGCGTGGTCTTCGCACTGGAATGGGCACAGCTCTTTGTCATCACCCTGCTGCTCGGACTACTTTTCGCCTACACGCTGAATCCTCTGGTCGTCTGGCTGGAACAGATCAGAATACCGCGCGCGCTGGGTAGCACCGTGGTGATGGCGGGGGTCGTATGTGCGCTCACCCTGGGCGCCTACTCGCTGCGTGGGCAGTTTCAGACCATCCTCGATCAGGTACCCGGGGGCGTGAGCAAGGTGTCGGCCGGTCTCGCCAGTGTTCACAAGGGCGAGACCAGTACCATGCAGAAGGTGCAAACCGCTGCCAGCGAGATCGAAAAGGCGACCAGCCAGGCGGCAGGTATTGACTCAACGCCCAGACGGCCGGCAACCCGCGTCGTCATCGACACTCCCGGCTTCAAACTCGGCGACTTCCTGTTGGCCAACTCCGTCGGAGCCGTGGGTTTGATTGGCCAGGCGGCGATGGTGCTCTTCCTGACTTTCTTTCTCTTGCTGTCCGGCGACACCTACAAGAGGAAGCTGGTGCGACTCGCGGGTCCGACGCTTGCGAACAGGAAGATCACCGTGCGCATCCTCGATGACATCAACGCATCGGTCCAGCGCTACATGTCCATGCTCCTGGCGACCAACGTGCTGGTGGCGCTGCTTACCTGGCTCGCACTGCGTCTGATCGGCCTCGAGAACGCTGGCGCCTGGGCCGTCGCCGCAGGCCTGCTGCATGTCATTCCCTACTTCGGTCCTGCGGTGACCGCCGCCGCCATCGGCATGGCCGCCTTCATGCAGTTCGATACCCTGTCGATGGCGCTGCTGCCCGCAGGTGCCTCGCTGGCGGTCGCCACCTTCGTCGGAACCTTCGTGACTACCTGGATGACCGGCCGGATCGCCAGGATGAACACGGCAGCGGTATTCGTCTCGCTGCTTTTCTGGGCGTGGCTGTGGGGCATCTGGGGAATGCTGCTGAGCATCCCGATCACGGTCATCCTTAAAGTGGTGGCTCAGCATGTCGAGCAACTAGAGCCGGTGGCGGAACTGCTGGGGGAGTAGGCGGCACACATTCCTCGCCGTGCCGCCCTGCCTGGCGATTTCGTTTTCAGAAAAGGATCCCTTCAGTTGAACGTCGACAGCAAGCGCAGCCGCTATATTCGGTCCCTGAAAGCCCCGCTTCGCGGTGACGGGGGGCCAAGGGCCTTACCCGACGCAGAACCCCCGTTGCGCTCCGAGTTGTACAGCGCCGATCAAATGGCGCTGCACGGCGAGGCGCTCGCGGCCGCGCACAGGCTGATTGCCGGGCAGGCACCGGACCGGCTCCTGGCTCGGCTGGCAGAGAACGAAAGCACCCTGGTCGACGTGTGCGAACTGCTGACGACGGCGGCCACGGAGAGCCGCCGGATGATGCCGGCCGGGGAATGGCTGCTCGATAATTTCTATCTCATCGAAGAGCAGATCCGCACCGCCAAGCGGCACCTGCCAGAGGGCTACAGCCGCGAACTCCCGCGCCTGGCGCACGGGCCGTCGGCCGGTCGTCCGCGGGTGTACGACATCGCGCTGGAGACCATTGCGCACGGCGATGGTCGCGTGGATATTGACAGTTTGAGCGGCTTCGTGGCGTCCTACCAGAGCATCAGCCCGATGAAGCTGGGCGAGTTGTGGGCGATCCCGATCATGCTGCGGCTGGCAGTCATCGAGAATCTGCGTCGCGTCGGCGTGCGCATCGCAGCCGGTTGGGCCGAGCGAAACCTCGCCGCGACCTGGGCGGAGCGGATGACGGAGACCGCAGTCAGCGATCCAAAGAGCCTGATCCTGGTGATCGCCGACATGGCATGCTCGGATCCGCCGATGGTCGGCGGCTTCGTCGCGGAACTCGCACGGCGCTTGCAGGGACGCGGTCCCACGCTGGCACTGCCCTTGACCTGGATCGAGCAGCGGCTGTCGGAATCGGGTCTGACCATCGAGCACCTCGTGCACGCGGAGAACCAGCAGCAGGCCGCCGATCAGGTCTCGATCAGCAACAGCATCGGCAGTCTGCGGGTTCTCGGCGCGACGGACTGGCGCACATTCGTCGAGACCCAGAGTGTCGTCGAGAACACGCTGCGAGAGGATCCGGGCGCTACCTATGGCCGGATGGATTTTGCCACCCGCGATCGCTATCGCCATGCCATCGAGAGGATAGCGAAGCAGGGGGCCCTATCCGAGGTCGAGGTTGCCCGCAAGGCGGTCGACCTGGCGCGCATGGGTGCAGTGGCGAGCGATGCTGGCAGCGGCGCTGGCGATCGTGCCGGGCACGTCGGCTACTACCTGATCGACAAGGGTTTGCCGCAACTCGAGCGCGCAGCGCAGGTCCGCCGTACCGGCGCCGAGGCCTTGTGCGCGACGGCAGGCCGCTTCCCATTGCTCGCGTACCTGGGCGGCATCGCTCTGATCACGGCGATCGTCGCGGCAGGCTTGCTGGCGCAGGCGTTTGCCGCCGGGGCGCCTGACTGGCTGCTGGTGCCGATCGGCATCGTCTCTCTGCTGGCTGCCAGTCAACTGGGCGTAGCGCTGGTGAACTGGCTGGCAACGCTGCTCGTGGCGCCGCACCCCCTGCCGAGAATGGATTTCAGCGAAGGCATCCCGGCCCACGCACGCACCCTGGTCGTCGTCCCGACGATGCTTACCAGCGCGTCCGGAGTGGAGGAGCTGATCGAGGCGCTGGAAGTCAGGTTTCTGGCGAATCGCGATGAACGCCTGCACTTCGGCCTGTTGACCGATTTCCGCGACGCTGGCGAGGAATCGCTCCCCGAGGACGCATCGCTGCTGGAACTGGCGCGCAAGAGGATCGGCGAGCTGAACGAGAAGTACGGCGCTGACGGGAGCCGCATCAGGGATGACCTCTTCTTCCTCTTCCATCGCCCGCGGCGCTGGAACGCCGAGGACCGGTTGTGGATGGGTTACGAGCGCAAGCGCGGCAAGCTCGCCGACCTGAATGCGCTGCTGCGCGGTGGCGCCAGGGACGGCTTTGCGCTCGTCGTCGGGGATAGCGCGGTCCTCTCGTCCGTTAAATACGTGATAACGCTGGACACCGATACGCAACTGCCGCGCGATGCGGCGCGCAAATTCGTCGGCACCATGGCGCACCCGCTGAATCGCCCCGGCTACGATGCCGCGAAACGGCGCGTCAGCGCGGGCTACGGCATCCTGCAGCCGCGCGTGGCGATCGGCCTCCCGGCGACCAACCGCTCGCGCTATGCGCGCCTGTATGGGGGCGAGCCGGGCATCGACCCCTATACGCGCGCGGTCTCGGATGTCTACCAGGACGTGTTCGGAGAAGGATCGTTCATCGGCAAGGGAATCTACGACGTCGATGCCTTCGAGCAGGCAGTTGGCGGGCGCTTCCCGGAAAATCGCGTTCTTAGCCACGATCTTCTCGAAGGCTGCTACGCCCGCGCGGGACTGTTGAGCGATGTGCACCTCTACGAGGATTACCCGACCCGCTACAGCGCTGATGTGAGCCGGCGCAGCCGCTGGATCCGTGGCGACTGGCAACTGGCGGGATGGCTACGCCGGCGCGTTCCGGGCGCGCCTGTCGGGGAAGACAACACGCGGCAGAGGAATCCCCTCTCGCTGCTGTCGCAGTGGAAGCTCTTCGACAACCTGCGGCGAAGCCTCGTCCCCGCGGCGTTGACGCTGCTCCTTCTGGCGGGATGGACGCTGCTGGCGCCGGCCTGGTTGTGGACCCTGGCGGCGATCGGCATCATGCTGCTTCCGCCCCTGTGCGCCGCTCTCCTCGACGTCTTCCGCAAGCCCGAGGAGGCGCTCGTGAGGCAGCACCTGGCAAGCGTCACGCGCTCGGCCTACCGGCACTCGATGCAGCTGGTGTTCGAACTCGCCTGTCTGCCGTACGAGGCGTACTTCAGTCTGCAGGCGATCGCCCGCACGGTCTGGCGGATGCTCGCGACCCGCTCGCGATTGCTCGAATGGAATCCGTCCGCGGAGGCGGATCGCGAGGCGGGCGAACGCGACCGCGGTACGCTCGCAGCCACTTTTCGGACGATGTGGTTGGCCCCGGCCGTGGCTGCCGTGACGGCGATCCACCTGGCGGCAGCGAGGCCGGCGGTGCTGGCGGTGGCCGGGCCGATCCTCCTCCTGTGGTTTGCGTCGCCGCTCATTGCCTGGTGGGTCAGCCGTCCGCTGGCGCCGCGCAAGGCGACCCTGAGCGGCGAGCAGACGCTCTTTCTGCGCGCGCTGTCGCGCCGCACCTGGGCGTTCTTCGACCACTTCGTCGGCGCGGACGACCATTGGCTGCCGCCGGACAATGTTCAGGAGTATCGCGTTGCCGCGGTCGCGCATCGCACGTCGCCGACCAACATCGGGCTGGCGCTGCTGGCGAATCTTTCCGCCTACGACTTCGGCTACATCGTCGCCGGACAGGTTCTCGAGCGCACGGCGAACACCCTGAACACGATGGACGCGCTGGAACGACACCGCGGGCACTTCTACAACTGGTACGACACGCAGACGCTGCAGCCGCTGCTGCCCCTGTATATCTCGACGGTGGACAGCGGCAACCTTGCCGGCCATTTGCTCACCCTGCGCGCCGGTCTGCTCGCCCTTGCCGACGACAGGATACTGCCGGCACAGCTGTTCGCAGGCCTGGGCGACACGCTGCGGATTTTTCTCGACGCGGCGGGCGAAGCTGGCGTCGAGCAGGCGAAGGCATTTCGGAACGAACTGGAATCCGCGTCGGCTGCCCGTCCGGAGAGCCTCACGGCGGCGCATGCATGCCTCGCGCGTCTGGCGACCAGCGCCGCCGAACTGGCCACCCAGGTGGCGAAAAGTCCGCATGGCGGGGAGGTCACGACGCCCGGGCAGGAAGGAAAAGGTCGCGACGAGGGGTGGGCGCAGGCGCTTGCGCGTCAATGCCGCGAGGCGCTCGACGAGCTTTGCTTCCTCGCTCCGCGGCAAGGTCTGGCGTCGGCTGCGGGTGCGCAGGAGGGGCTCGCCGCTGGCGCTGCCGTACCGACGCTGCGCGAACTGGCCCAGGCCGGTAGTGGCCCGGCCGGCGACAGGATGGCCGCGATCGAGCGTCTGGCACTGCAATGCCTGCAATTCGCGCGCATGGAGTATGACTTCCTGTACGACAGGCGACGCCATCTCTTGAGCATTGGCTACAACGTCGCCGAGCGGCGCGTCGACGCGGGCTACTACGATCTCCTGGCCTCGGAAGCGAGGTTGTGCAACTTCGTGGCCATTGCGCAGGGGCAACTGCCGCAGGAGAGCTGGTTCGCCCTCGGGCGCCTGCTCACCGGCAGCGACGGAGAACCGGTTCTGCTCTCCTGGAGCGGTTCCATGTTCGAGTACCTGATGCCGCTACTGGTGATGCCGACCTACGACAATACGCTGCTCGACCAGACCTGCAAGGCGGCAGTGGCCCGGCAGATCGAGTATGGGCAGCTGCGTGGCGTGCCCTGGGGCATGTCGGAATCGGGCTATAACACGGTCGACGTGCATCTCAACTACCAGTACCGCGCCTTCGGCGTACCCGGCCTGGGACTCAAGCGCGGACTGGCCGACGACCTGGTGATTGCACCCTACGCCTCGGCCCTGGCGCTGATGGTGGCGCCCGAGCAGGCGTGCCTCAATCTGCAGCGGCTGGCGGCCGAGGGCTTCATCGGCAAGTTCGGCTTCTTCGAAGCCATCGACTACACGCCTGCACGGCAGCGACGCGGGCAAGCGCACGTCGTGGTGCGCTCGCACATGGCCCATCACCAGGGCATGAGCCTGCTCGCGCTGGCGTATCTGGTGCTCGAGCGTCCGATGCAGCGGCGATTCGAATCGGAGCCGCTGTTCCAGGCGATCATGCTGCTGCTCCAGGAGCGCATTCCCCGGACGACGGCCCTGTTTACGCACACCGCCCAACTCTCGGCGGTGCGCTCGCCGTCGCTGGCGGCGGAAACGCCGATCCGGGTGTTCGGCAACCCCGACACCGCGGTCCCGGAGGTGCAGTTGTTGTCCAACGGCCGCTATCACGTGATGGTCACCCATGCCGGCGGCGGCTACAGCCGCTGGAAGGATCTCGCCGTCACGCGCTGGCGCGAAGATCCCAGTTGCGATCACTGGGGCACCGTCTGCTACGTTCGCGATACGCGGAGTGCTGCTTTCTGGTCAACCGCCTATCAGCCGACGGACAAGCGGCCGGAGCACTACGAAGCGATCTTTTCCGAGGGGAGGGCCGAGTTTCGCCGCCGTGATTCCGTTGCCTCCGTTGCCTCCGTTGCTTCCGTGGCTGCCGGCGACGGCGCGGACGACGGCCAATTCGAAACGCACACCGAGATCATCGTCTCGCCGGAGGATGACATCGAGTTGCGCAGGGTGCGCATCACCAACCGATCGCGACAACGCCGGGCAATCGACGTCACCAGTTATGCGGAAGTTGTGATCGCGCCGCCGGCCGCGGACGTCCTGCATCCGGCCTTCAGCAACCTGTTCGTGCAGACCGAGATCCTGCGCGAATGCTGCGCGATCCTGTGCAGCCCGCCGGCCCCGCTCGCTCGGCGAGCAGGCGCCCTGGATGTTCCACCTGCTGACGGTGCAGGGGGCCGGTATCGGCGAGATGTCCTACGAGACCGATCGCCTGCGCTTTATCGGCCGGGGGAGAAGTTCTGCTGCGCCCCTGGCGATGAGCGACCCCGCGGCCCTTTCCGGCAGCGCTGGTTCGGTGCTCGATCCAATCGTCGCCATCCGCTGTTCGCTGGTCCTCGATCCCGAGCAGACGGCGACCATCGACATGGTTTCAGGCATCGGCAGCTCGCGCGACATGGCCTTGAGCCTGATCGAGAAATACCAGGACCGGCACCTCTGCGACCGCGTCTTCGATCTGACCTTGGACGCACAGCCAGGTGGTGCTGCGGCAGCTCAACGCCAGCGAGGCCGATGCGCAGCTCTACGCGCGCCTGGCCAGTTCCGTCATCTACGCCAACGCTTCGCTGCGCGCGGACGCGGCCTTGCTGAGCACGAATCGCCGCGGGCAGTCGGGGACTGTGGGGTTACGGCATCTCCGGCGACCTGCCGATCGTGCTGCTGCAGATCGGCGATGCCGCCAATATCGATCTCGTGCGCCAGCTGGTACAGGCACACGCCTACTGGCGCCTGAAGGGACTGGCGGTGGACCTGGTGATCTGGAACGAGGATCACGCCGGCTATCGGCAGCGATTGCAGGAACGGATCATGGGATTCATCGCCTCGGGCATCGAAGCGAGCGTCATCGACCGGCCGGGCGGCATCTTCGTAAGGTCTGCGGAGCACATCTCCAGCGAAGATCGCGTCCTGCTCCAGTCGGTCGCGCGTGCGGTCATCTCGGACGGCCGGGGAACGCTGGCCGAACAGCTCGACTATCGTCGGCTCGCCGCGCCGCGCGTGCCCCGCATGGTGGCAAGGCGAGCCCAGCGCAGCGAGGACCGGCCCGACACGACCGGCGCCAGCGAGACGCCGCGCGGCGATCTGATCCTGTGCAACGGGCTGGGGGGATTCACCCCGGATGGGCGGGAATATGTGATCAGCCTGGCGCCCGGCCAGGTGACGCCGGCGCCGTGGGTCAACGTCCTGGCCAATCCAAACTTCGGGAGCGTCGTCTCGGAGAACGGCGTCGGCTACACCTGGAGCGAGAACGCGCACGAATTCCGTCTCACTCCGTGGCACAACGACCCGGTGTGCGACGCCAGCGGCGAAGCTCTCTACCTGCGCGATGAAGAGAGCGGCCAGTTCTGGTCGCCGACGCCGTTGCCCGTGCGCGCAGCGGCGCCCTATGTCAGCCGGCACGGATTCGGCTACAGCGTCTTCGAACACTGCTCCGGCGGCATTCGCTCCGAACTGTGGGTCTACGTGGCCATCGACGCCGCCGTCAAGTTCTCGGTGCTGAAAGTGCGCAACGAATCGGGCCGGCCGCGCAAGCTCTCCGCGACCGGCTATATCGAGTGGGTGTTGGGAGATGTGCCCGCGAAAACGGCCATGCATGTCGTTACCGAGATCGATCCGCGCAGCGGCGCCCTGTTCGCCAGAAATCCCTACAGCGCGGAATTTGCCGATCGCCTTGCCTTCTTCGACGTCGATGACCTAAAGCGCAACCTGAGCGGCGACCGTACGGAATTCCTCGGCCGCAACGGCACGCTGAGAAATCCGTCCGCCATGCGACGCTCGCACCTGTCCGGCAGGGTGGGCGCCGGCCTGGATCCTTGCGGCGCGATCCAGGTCGGCTTCGAACTGGCCGACGGGGAGGCGCGCGAAATCGTCTTCCGGCTTGGCGTCGGGCGCAACGCCGATGACGCCGGCAGGCTTGTGCAGCGCTTCCGCGGCCCATCGGCCGCGCGCAGCGCACTCGAAGCGGTGTGGCAGTACTGGAAGCACACGCTCGGCGCGGTGCAGGTGGAAACACCTGATCCATCGGTGAATGTCCTGACCAACGGCTGGCTGATGTACCAGACGCTGGCCTGCCGCCTCTGGGCGCGCAGCGGCTACTACCAATCCGGCGGCGCCTTTGGCTTCCGCGACCAGTTGCAGGATGTGATGGCGCTCATCCACGTCGAGCCCGGGCTGGTCCGCGAGCACC
Source organism: Candidatus Accumulibacter sp. ACC005 (assembly GCF_907163215.1). Classification (NCBI taxonomy): domain Bacteria; kingdom Pseudomonadati; phylum Pseudomonadota; class Betaproteobacteria; genus Candidatus Accumulibacter; species Candidatus Accumulibacter sp. ACC005. Next base: position 265,735 of record NZ_CAJQUB010000005.1, read on the forward strand.
TGCTGCTCTGTGCCAGCCGTCAGTTCCAGGAGGGAGATGTCCAGCACTGGTGGCATCCACCGTCGGGCCGCGGCGTGCGCACGCATTGTTCGGACGACTACCTGTGGCTGCCGCTGGCGGTGTGCCGCTACGTGAGCAGCAGCGCGGACACCGGGGTGCTCGATGAACAGGTGCACTTCCTCGAAGGCCGCCCGGTAAACCCGGGCGACGATTCCTACTACGACCTGCCCGGGCGCTCTACCGAGGCGGCCAGCCTCTACCAGGGCAATCGCATGAATCCTATACAAGACCCAGGAGTTCAGCCCGGAAGGAATCGGACGTGGCGGCGATCAGGCGCTGAGTCTTGAGGCCACCCTTGCGCTTGACCGGGGAAAGGCGGATGAGATTCAAGACGAACTGACGCAAGACAGCCAGGTTGTGTGCGGCATGATCGGAGCAGGCCCGCATCTGATCGTCGCCAAAGACCACATCCATGCACCAGTGCAGGCTGTTCTCGACACGCCAATGCAAGCGAACGCTTTGATTCATCCGCTGCGAGTCTGGCACCAAACTGCTGATGTAAGAGCGGCGTTCAGTCGAGGTTGTTTTTCCCCGGATCGTTCGCTCGGTGGTGATCACCGCAAACGATTGCAGGTCTGGCCAACGCTCGGGGGCGTGCAGGCAGTCGAGCTGATCGAAGACATAGCAGCGACGCACTTCGAGCCGGCCATGATTCTTCTCGACGACTTCGTGAAACTGGTGGGGAGTCTTGCCCGGCGCCGCCTCAAAGGCGCTGAAGAAGTCGTCGATCGATTCAGCCAGCCTCGGCTGGTTGCCCTTGGCCGCCAGGATATAGTCTGCACCCCGGTTGCGAATGGCTTGCGCAATGTTCGGCTGCGTGCCCATGGCATCGATAGTGACGATACAACCCTCCAGGGCCAGGGTCGCCAGCAGTTCAGGGATGGCGGTCTTCTCGTTCGACTTCTCGGCCGTCGCCCGCTGACCGAGGACCAGGCTCGCCTGGGCTGCGAAGGCACTGACTAGGTGAAGCGGTGTGGCGCCCACCCTTCCTGAACGACGACTGGTCTTACCGTCGATGGCCACCACTTCGCCGTTCGCCAGCACGGGCAGTACCTGACCTACCCAGCGCACGAAGGCCGCCCCGAATTCGTCGGGATTGATCGCCGCAAAGACCCGGCCAATGGTGTCGTGCGAGGGAATGCCCTGCTCAAGTTTCAGATATTGCCGCAACCAGTCCAGCTTCTCTTTGGCCCAGGCCTCGATTTCGGCGAAGGTGTCGGCGCCTGACAGGACCGCGCTGACCGAAACCACCAGCAGTTCGACCAGGTCGTGCTCCACTTTCGTGACCTGTCTCGGATCGCGCACACCCACCCATACGTCAACCAGCCGGACCTTGTTTTCTGCGCTCATGGAAAACTCCAAAAAGACAGAAAACTACACAAATCAAGGGGCTGTGGACAGATCTTTCGTAACTGCTTGAGCGTAAACGATTATTTCAGAGGGTCAACGACGTTGGCATTCATGCGATTGCCCTGCAGCCTCTACGAGCACTGCGTGCGCGCCATCGGCCACGGACTGCGCTTCGGCGAGCACGGCCTGCCGCTGATCGGCTCGGGCGACTGGAACGACGGCATGAATCTGGTGGGGATCGGCGGCAAGGGCGAGAGCGTCTGGCTCGGCTTCTTCCTGTGTGACGTCCTCGGGCAGTTCAGCACCCTGGCGCGGGCGAAGGGCGACCTGGCCTTCGCCGAGCGCTGCACGGCGGAGGGCGCGCGGCTGCGCCAGAATCTCGAACGCCATGGCTGGGACGGCGAGTGGTACCGCCGCGGCTACTTCGACGACGGCACGCCGCTCGGCTCGGCAAGCAACGCCGAATGCCAGCTGGATTCGATCTCGCAGAGCTGGTCGGTGCTCTCCGGAGCGGGTGACGCGCTGCGCTCGCGGATGGCCATGCGGGCGGTGGACGAGCGCCTCGTGCGCCGCGAGCACGCGCTCATCCAGCTCCTCGATCCGCCCTTCGACAGGTCGACTCTCGACCCTGGCTACATTCGCGGCTACGTGCCGGGCGTGCGCGAGAACGGCGGGCAATACACGCACGGGGCGATCTGGGCAGCGATGGCATTTGCCGCCCTGGGCGACGCTCGGCGGGCATGGGAACTGACGGCGATGATCAACCCGGTGAATCATGCCACATCGGCGCAAGCCGTCGCCACCTACAAGGTCGAGCCCTACGTCATGGCTGCCGACGTCTATGCGCTCGCCCCGCACACCGGGCGCGGCGGATGGAGCTGGTACTCCGGCTCGGCCGGCTGGATGTATCGGCTGATCGTCGAATCCCTTCTCGGCCTCGGGCTGGAGGGGGACCGGCTGAATCTCGCGCCGTGCCTGCCCGCGAACTGGCCGTCATTCAAGATCCACTACCGCTACAGGGAAACCGTTTATCACATTGCCGTCGCCCGGGAGGGCATTGGCGAGCACGGTGGGCACGGGTCGATGAGCGTCACGGTTGACGGCGAAGAACGAAACGACCGGAAAATTCCGCTCGTCGACGACCATCGCGAACACCTCGTCGAGGTGGTCTTGCGTGCCGAGTGAAGCGTGCTCCCGGCGGGCACGCCGGCGCAGCAGGCGCTGCCTCGACGAGCGCTTGCCGGCTTTTCCGACGCCACGGCCCGGGCGCCTGGCGAGCGGGTCGGGCGGCCCGAGGACAGGTTCGCGGGGTGCCGCGCGCGGATCACTTGCGCCCGCGTTCGCCTGTCGGTGAATCCAGGTCCTTGCCTTCCTCCGGCGGGGGTCTCGGCGTTTTGGCGGAAGCCGCGATGACGACCCGGTTGCGCCCTTCCTCCTTGGCCGCGTAAAGAGCCGTATCGGCACGTCCGAGAGCCGCCTCGAGCGACCCGGTCGAGGCGTCCGCCAAGCCGAGACTCAGGGTCAGCTGCAGCCCGCCGCTGCCATCGCCGACGTCGATCGACGTTTCCGCCGCATGCTGACGCAGTCGCTCGGCCAGGCGATGCGCCTCGTCGAGCGTGGTTTCCGTAAAGAGGAAGGCGAACTCCTCGCCGCCGTAGCGGCAAACCCAGTCCGACTGCCGCAAGGTGTGGCCAAACAACTCGGCGAGCGACTGCAAGACCCGGTCGCCGACGGCGTGCCCATGGCCATCGTTGATGCCCTTGAAATTGTCCAGGTCGGCCATGCCGACGCAGATTGGCCGCCCATAGCGGTGAGCGCGTCTGAGCTCGTCCTCGGCGAGGGCCATGAAATGGCGGCGATTGAACATCCCCGTCAAACTGTCGGTGGTGGCCAGGAAGTGCAGTTGCCGGCGCGCCTCGTCGTTCTCGTGCATGACCTCACGCAACTGGCCGATAGCCCCTTCGACGGCCCGGATCTCGGCCATCGCGGTCGTCGAGAATGGCGTCAACGCCTGCCCGGAACGCAGTTCGCGCAGCGCATCGTCCATTTCCTGCAAGGGGCGAATCAAATGCCGGTGGATGAGGAAGAGGAAACCGCCCAAAAAGAGGGCGACCAGCGCCATAACCAGCGCCAGCTTGACCTGACTGCGCAGCATGGTCGTCGACATCAGCTGCAGGTCGGCGCTGGCCAGATTGACGCCTTCGGTCGAGATATCGTCGGCCAACAGGCTCAAGCGACTGGACAGTGTTTCCCATTCGGCGTAGTGCTGCTCGCTCATGCCCTGGCGCGCGGCCTGGCTGAGAAGAGCGTCAACCTCCCTGGCCAGCGCGGCGACTCTGCTGTCGGCGAGCATCGCCGGGTGGCTGCTCAGCAGGCTGACGATGAACCGGGCCTGTTGGCGCGCGACGGGCGTGCGGCCCGAAAAAACGCGCTCGCCTTCGAGGCGCAGCTGTTCGAGGTTACGCGCCACGCGAAAGTGTTCCAGCGTACTCGGGACGGTTCGTTCCAGCAGGCGCTCGGAGCTCTCCAGCACCTGGCGCTGGTCGCTCGCCAGCCACAGAATCTGCGCCAGGAAGGCCACGCCGAAGAGCGCGCCAAGCCAGCCAAGAGCCTTTCCTGCAGGCCAGCTGCGCTGCGTCCAGTGCGCACGCAGGAATGCTCGCCAGTCCACTGCGAGGGCGCCGCGAAGAGTGCGCAGGAGAGCGGTCAACGGTCGTTTCCTCGACTACTGCAAGCGAAAGGGAAGGTACTCGGTGTTTAGGCGATCGAAGCGCCCATCGCGTTTTATCTGATCGAAGGCGGCGTTGATGTGGTCGCGCAATTGCGGATTTCGCGGATCGATGCTGAAGCCAACGTCACCACTCAACTCAGGCGCCTGCAAGACCGTCGTCTCCAGGCCGAGCGACTGGATCAAGGGGTTGGCGCGCAAGCTCAGGGAGGTGGCCATCGGCAGCAGCACCGCGTTGACCTTGCCTGCGCTGAGCAAGGCAGGGAGCGCAGAGTGATGGTCGACGGCGACGACGTTCCAGCCCTGCGCCCTGGCATAGCGATATTGCGCGCTGCCGGCGACCGCCGCGACACGGGCGCTGGTCGCGCCTGGCGTGACGCCCGGCTGGGAAAACCAGATGCTGTTCGAGCGGTAATACGGTTTCGAGAAGAGAACCCTGGCCTGGCGTGCCGGCGTGGCGAGCAGGCTGACCGCCGCAAAGTCGAACTCACCGGCAGCCACGGCATCGACGACCTTGGCAAGTTCGACAACGGTCAACTCGCAGCGGACTTTCATGGTCTCGCACAAGGCGCGCGCCACGCCGACGTTGAAACCAGCCGGCTTGCCGCTGGCGTCGGTGTACGACATCGGTGGCGAGTTGGTCAGGATGGCGACGCGCAGGACGCGTTCACCCGCGTGTGCCAGCACGCCGGCGGCGAGTCCCAGAAGCAGTAAGCAGCACGCCTGGCGAGGTGTCCGGGCCTTCACAGCGCTCCCCTTGATGTCGCAGGGTGCCAGTCTAACATCGCCGACCGTCCTGGTTGCCAATGGCCCGCGGCGACAGGCCCTCGGCCATGGGCAGCGCGCCAGGCAGCAAGCGAGATGCGGATGGCTTTTTCTTGTGCCGGGAGCGGTGGATCTTGTACCGTGTTGACATGAACCTTGGCTCGCTGTTGTCGTTTTCCTGGCGAATGCTGCGCCGCGACGGGCGTGGCGGCGAGTTGCGCCTGCTGGCCGCGGCGCTGGTCATCGCTGTGGCGGCGCTGACCGCCGTCGGCTTCTTCACCGATCGCGTGCGCCAGGCGCTCGAACGCCAGTCGCACCAGTTGCTCGGCGCCGACCTGCTGCTGGTCGCAGATCATCCGTGGCCGGCGGCTTTTGCCGACGAGGTACGCGCGCGCGGCCTGCAGGTGGTCGAGACGCAAACCTTCCCGAGCATGGTCAGTCGTGGCCGGGGAGCCGACATGCGTTCCCAGCTGGCCGAGGTCAAGGCGGTCGGCACCGGCTATCCCCTGCGCGGCTCGCTGCGCGTTGCACCGGCACTGAACGCTCCCGATGCACCCGCCGACGGCATCCCGGCCAGGGGAACTCTATGGGTCGACGAGCGTCTGGCATCGACGCTGGCAGCGCGTGTCGGCGATCAGATCGCCGTCGGACAATCGTCACTGCGGGTTGCGGCGGTGCTCACCCTGGAACCCGATCGGGGCATCAACTTCTTCAGCGTTGCGCCGCGTCTGCTGATGAACCTCGACGATCTGCCGGCCACCGGCTTGCTGCAGGTCGGCAGCCGCGTTGGCTATCGCCTGCTCCTGGCGGGCGACGCGGCGCTCGTCAAGCGCTATCAGCGTGAGATCGAAGCGCGCCTGGTGCGTGGTCAGCGCCTGGAGGACCCGCAGAACGGCCGCCCGGAGATTCGCATCGCCCTCGACCGGGCGCAGAAATTCCTCGGTCTATCGGCCCTGCTGACCGTCGTCCTGGCAGCGGTGGCGGTGGCGCTCGCTGCCCGGCGCTACGTCCAGCGGCATCTCGATCCCTGTGCCGTGATGCGCTGTCTGGGTGCCACGCAGGGGCTTCTCCTGCGTCTCTATCTGGGGCAGTTCGCCGTCCTCGGCCTGCTCGCTGCCGGCGTCGGTTGCGCCATCGGCTATCTGGCGCATTTCGCGCTGCACGCCTGGCTGGCGCAGTTGCTGGCCACGCCGTTGCCGCCACCAGGCCTATTGCCGGTGGTGCAGGGCGTGGCGGTGGGCATGTTGCTGCTCTTTGGTTTTGCCGTCCCGCCCTTGCTGCAACTGAAGAAAGTACCGACGCTGCGCGTCCTGCGCGGCGAACTGGGCAATCCGCAGGCAGCCTTGCTGGGTGGCTATCTCATCGGTTTTCTGGTTCTGACGGGCCTGATGTTCTGGGTTGCCGGCGAGATCGCGCTTGGCGCCTACGTCGTCGCCGGCTTCAGCGCGGCGCTGCTGGTGTTTTCGTTGATTGCCCGCCTGGTGATCCGCCTGGCTGCGGCGGCGCGCGGCGGCGCCGGCACCGCCGGTGGCATCGGCTGGCGCTATGGCCTGGCCAGCCTCGAACGGCGGGCGTCGGCCAGCGTCGTGCAGATCGTCGCCCTGGCCCTCGGTTTCATGGCCCTGATCCTGCTGACCGTTACCCGTGGCGATCTGCTCGACGCCTGGCAGAGAGCCGTTCCGCCCGATGCGCCGAACCGTTTCGTGGTCAATATCCAGCCCGAACAGGTGGCGCCGGTGCGCGCGGCGCTGGCCGCACGCGGATTGCTGCCAGAACTGGCGCCGATGATTCGCGGGCGTCTGACGACGATCAACGGGGCCCCGGTCAGCGCCGCCGACTACCGCGATGATCGCGCGCAACGCCTGATCGAACGCGAGTTCAATCTGTCGATGCGTGCCGACCTGCCCGCAGGCAACCACCTGAGTGACGGACGCTGGTTCTCGGCGGCCGACCTCGAGGGCAGGGACGAGGCGGCGGCGTCGGTGGAGGATGGTCTGGCGCGAACGCTGGGCCTGTCCGTAGGCGACCGCATCGATTTCGACATCGCTGGCGAGACGGTCAGCATGCGCGTCGTTGGCCTGCGCAAGGTGGACTGGGACACGATGCGCGTCAACTTCTTCGTGCTGACGGCGCCGGCAGTTCTGCAAGGCTACCCGGCGAGCTGGATCACCAGTTTTCACCTGCCCGCGGAGAAGGCGGATCTGGTCAACCCGTTGCTGGCCGAGTTTCCCAACCTGACGGTCATCGACGTCGCCGCCATCCTGCGCCAGCTGAAGTCGATCATGGATCAGGTGGCGCAGGCGGTGCAGTTCATTTTCCTGTTCACGCTCGCCGCCGGCGTCGTTGTGCTCTACGCCGCCCTGGCGTCGGCAGCACAGGAGCGGCGCTACGAACTGGCGGTGATGCGTGCCCTGGGCGCCCGTCGGGAACAGCTGCGGCGCGCCTTGCTGGCCGAGTTTGCAGCGATTGGCGCGCTGTCCGGTCTGATTGCCGCGCTGGGAGCCATTGCCATCGGGCAGTTTCTGGCCCGCGAGGCGTTCCAGTTCGAGGTGGCGATCAATTTCTGGCTGCCGCTGGCGGCCGTTGTCGGCGGCGCGGTCCTGGTCACCGGCGCTGGCTGGTTTGCCGCCTCGCGACTGCTGCAGAGCGCGCCGCTGGAAACGCTGCGCGCCGGCAGCGCGTGAGGCTGCGCGTAGCTGACCACGCCCAGCCACACGCCGCAGCCACGCTGCGCCCCTGCGGAGCGGCGGCACCTTCCGTTATCATTGCTGTTCCACCGGCGCCACCGCGTGGTGCTTTTCGGGGTTCGCTTTGCAGCCCGTTTGTTCACCAATCGCTGCGCGCAGAAGGAGTTTGAGAATGAAGGGCAAGACATTACTGGTGTTGCGGCATGGAAAATCGGACTGGACCACCGGCGAGGACGACTTTGATCGCCCACTGGTCAGCCGCGGTCGTCTCGGTAGCCGCAAGATGGGCGCCTGGATCAGGCACCGCAAGCTGCGTCCGGACGTCGTCCTCAGCTCGCCAGCCGAGCGCGCCCGGGCGACGACCGAGGCGGCTTGTGAGGCAATGGGGCTGTCGCTGAAAAAGGTGCGCTGGGACGAGCGCATCTATGCCGCACCGGCCGAGTTCCTGCTCGCGGCGCTGGCTGATTGCCCGCAGGGCGCCGAGCGAGTGATGCTGGTCGGACACAATCCCGGCCTGGAGGATCTGCTTGCCTACCTGGCCGAGGGCGAGCTCGAAATCCCCGACGACGGCAAGGTCCTGCCGACCTCGGCGCTGGCGCATCTGGAAGTGTTCGCCGATTGGCCGACGCTGGCGCGCGGCTGCGCGACCCTGGTCTCGGTGACCCGACCCGGCCAGGTTCCCGACGAGCTGCCCGACGAGAGGGACGCAAGGGACGAAAAGGGCAAGGGGAATGGCGGCAGCCAGGACGACGAACGCGGCCCGGTTCCGGATCATTTTTATACGCAGTCGGCGGTTCTGCCTTATCGCCTGGTCGACGGCCAGTTGCAGATCATGCTCATTGCCTCGCGCAAGGCGACGCGCTGGGTGATTCCGAAGGGAGTCAAGGAACCCGAGCTGTCGCTACGCGATTCGGCCGAAAAGGAGGCCCTGGAGGAGGCGGGCATTCGTGGCCGTCTCGACGACGAGCCGATGGGTGATTACGACTACAAGAAGTGGGGTGGCGTGTGCACTGTCGCGGTCTTCCCGATGGCGGTCAGTGAAAGCGTTCCCGAAGACGAGTGGGAGGAGAGTCACCGCGAGCGGCGCTGGCTGGACGTGAAGAAGGCCAAGCGCCTGATCGCCGAACCGGCTTTGCGAAAACTGGTCGATAAGCTGGAAAAGAGGCTGGCCAAGGGGCGCTGAGGAGGCCCTGATCCGGCCCCGATCGTCAGCGCCGGCAGGGGGCGTGGGGACCCGCCGGCGCTGCCGGCGGGTCTTGCGATCAGATCACGCGCACCCGAATCACGTGCTCGACCGCGCCGATGGCGCGGGCCACGTCGTCGCCTGGGGGCGTTTCGACGTCCACGATGTTGAACGCCAGTTCGGCGCGGCTCTTGTTCATCATGTCCACCACGTTGACCTTGTTCTCGGCGAGTACCGAGAGCACCTGGCCAAGCACGCCGGAAACATTGTCGTTGGAGAAGACGATACGCGAGGTGCCCGGGCTGCGCTCCATGCTGATCGTCGGGAAGTTGACCGAGTTCACGATGTTGCCGTTCTCCAGGTAGTCGACCAGCTGATTGGCGGCCATCACCGCGCAGTTTTCCTCGGATTCTTCAGTGCTCGCGCCGATATGCGGCATGGCAATGATCTGCGGGTGAGCGAGCAGACAGGGTTCGGGGAAGTCGCAGACGTACTTGCCCAGCCTGCCGGCAGCGAGACTCTGCAGGACGGCGGCCGAGTCGACGATCGTCTCGCGAGCGAAGTTGAGCAGGACGGCGCCGGACTTGATCGCCGCCAGGGTGTCGTTGTTGATCATGTGCCGGGTGCCATCGACGGCCGGCACGTGCATCGACACGTAGTCGGAACGCGCCAGCAGCGACTGCAGGTTCTCCATCCGGCTGACTTCGTTGGACAGGCGCCAGGCGGCGTCGATCGACAACACCGGGTCGAAGCCGACCACTTTCATGCCCATGGCCAGCGCCATTTCGGCGACCATCGAGCCGATCGCACCGAGGCCGACGATGCCCAGCGTCTTGCCCTTGAGCTCGTTGCCGGCGAAGCGCGATTTTTCCTTTTCGACGCGCGGCGACATTTCCGCCGGATCCTTGAGGTCGCCGAGCGATTGCACGAAGTTCATGCTGTCGACGATGGCCCGCGAGCTAAGCAGCATGCCGGCCATGACCAGTTCCTTGACCGCGTTGGCATTCGCCCCCGGGGTGTTGAAAACGACGATGCCCAGCTTGCCGTACTCGGCGACCGGCACGTTGTTGACCCCGGCGCCGGCGCGGGCGACGGCCAGCAGCGACTGCGGCACTTCGATTCCCTGCAGCTTCTGGCTGCGCAGGAGGAAGGCGTCGGGATGCGCGATGTCGCTGCCGACTTCATACGCCTGACGCGGGAAACGATCGAGACCGCTGAGCGCGATCTTGTTGTAGGTTCTGACCTTGTACATGAAAGTGTCGCTCAAATTGAGAGGTTGTGTGATGACGCTGAACGGCTTGCCAGCCAGCGCCTTGCCTGCTGCAGTGCTCGGCGACTCACGCCGCCACCTGCGCGTAGGCCCAGGCCAGCCACGGCATCAGCGCCCGCAGATCGGCGCTGTCGACGGTGGTGCCGCACCAGATGCGAATTCCTGCCGGCGCGTCCTTGTACGAGCCGATGTCGAAGGCAACGCCTTCGCTGTCGAGCAGCTTGACGAGTTTCTTCACGCGCTCGGCGTCGAGTTCAAGACTCAGGCAGACGCTGGTGTTGGAGCGCGTCGCCGGATCACTGGCGAGGAAGGAAATCCAGTCATGGGCGGCGACGAAATCGGCGATCACCGCCAGGTTGGCTTCGCTGCGCGCAATCGCCGCCTTGACGCCACCGATGCCCTCGATCCACTGCAAGGCGTCGAGGTAGTCGGCGACACAGAGCATCGACGGCGTATTGATCGTCTCGCCGCGAAAAATACCTTCGTTGAGCTTGCCGCCGGAGGTCAGGCGGAAGACCTTGGGCATGGGCCATGGCGGGGTGTACGACTCGAGGCGGGCGACGGCGCGCGGGCTCAGGATCAGCATGCCGTGGGCGCCTTCGCCGCCAAGGACCTTCTGCCACGAGAAGGTCACCACGTCGAGCTTGTCCCACGGCAGGTCCATGGCGAAGACGGCCGAGGTTGCGTCGCAGATCGTCAAGCCGGCGCGGTCCGCCGGAATCCAGTCGCCATTCGGTACCTTGACGCCCGAGGTCGTGCCGTTCCACGTGAACACCACGTCATTGGCGAAGTTGACCTGCGCCAGGTCGACGATATCGCCGTAGTCGGCCTTGAGCGCCTTCACATCGGCAAGCTTCAGCTGCTTGACGATATCGGTGACCCAACCCGAACCGAAGGACTCCCAGGCCAGGACATCGACGCCACGTTCGCCAAGCAGCGACCACATGGCCATCTCGACGGCGCCGGTATCCGATCCCGGGACGACACCGACACGGTAGCCCGCGGGCAAGCCGAGGATGCGCGCCGTCTCCGAGCAGGCCAGCGCGAGCGCCTTCTTGCCAAGCGCCGAGCGGTGCGAGCGACCGAGGGTATCGAGCTGCAGAGCGTTGACGTCATAACCGGGGCGTTTGCTGCACGGTCCCGACGAGAAATTGGGGTTGTTGGGTTTTGCTGTGGGTTGCATCATTGCCTCTGTCCGGGAGAAGGAAACCGCTGATCACGGGCTTGGCCAAGCGCTGCCAGCCGGCGTTGAAGAAGAGCGGGATTGTAGCAGAGTGTCTTTTTGCCGGCAGCAGGCAAGCGCTGCGTGCAGTGGTTGCCGAGGTGGTTCTTGCTGCCGCCGCAGACCGCGCTTGCGGCGAGCTTTCAGCACCCGCCTCGACTCCGGGAGCCTTGAATTCCGACATTTGCCTGCCAGGCCTAAAGAAGTCGGCGCTGCTGTCGTAATAGACTGTTATCTGCCTCGGCCGAGGCGCTGTGATCGACGGCGCTCGGCGAACCGGGATCGGTTCTGCGCTCGATGCGCGCTTGTCGCGGCTGCGGTTCATCGCAGCCAAAAGGATTTTGCACAGGAGTTCTCGTTATGCCCGAGATGATCGACGATGCCAACTTGCTCGCCGGCTTGTCCGCCGCGGCGTCGGTCGACGTGGAATTCGCCAACGACCCCTGGAAGGTCCTGCTGGTCGACGACGAGCCCGACGTGCACCACGTTCTTCGCCTGGCCTTGCACGAGCTGCACATCGACGGGCGAGGGCTGCGGCTCATCGATGCTTTTTCGGCCGAACAAGCGAAGCACGAGCTCGCCGCCCATCCGGACATCGCCCTGATCCTGCTCGACGTGGTCATGGAAACCGACCGCGCGGGCCTCGATCTGGTGCGCCATATCCGCGACGAGCTGGCGCGGCGTACCGTGCAGATCGTCCTGATCACCGGGCAACCGGGCTACGCGCCGCAGCGACAGGTGGTCAGCGACTACCAGATCGACGGCTACCTGCTCAAGTCGGAGTTGAGCGCCGAGCGGGTCTTCGTCGCGGTGCACTCGGCCATCCGCACCTGTCGGCTGATGCGCGAGCAGGAAAGCCTGCAGGCCGACCTGCAGCAGAAGGTGCGCGAGTTGGACCAGACGCTGGTCGTTCTCCGCGAGAGCGAGGACAAGCTGATCCGCGCCCAGTCGGTCGCCCATGTCGGCAGCTGGACCTACGAGCTGGCCAGCGACGAAATGCACCTGTCGGCGGAAACCTGCCGCATCTTTGGCCTGCCTGCAGGCACGCGGGGCAGTTACCGCAGTTACCTGGAGCGCGTCTGCGCCGACGACCGCCAGGCGGTCGAGGAGGTCTGGCGAGCTGCACTCGCCGATGGCGCGGTTTTCCAGCACGAACATCGAATCATTGTCGGCGAGACGCTGCGCCATGTCCGCCAGCAAGCGGATCTGACGCGCGCCGCCGATGGCACGCCGCTGCGCTGCCTGGGGACGACCCAGGACATCACCGAACGCAAGCAGGCGGAGCAGGAGCTGAAACGCTCGAACGCCGAACTGGAGCAGTTCAGCTACGCCATCTCGCACGATCTCCGGCAGCCCTTGCGAATGGTCGCCAGTTACCTGCAATTGCTCGGCATCGGTCTTGCCGGGCAATTGGACGACGAGCAGCGCGAGCACTTCAAGTTCGCCATCGAAGGTGCCCGCCGTCTCGATCAAATGCTCGTTGCGCTGCTCGAGTATTCGCGCGTCGGTCGCCTCGGCGAGCCGCCCACCTGGCTGGAAACCCGGGCCATCGTCGACGAGGCACTGCTCTTCCTGCAGCCGGCGATCGCCGAGGCGCAGGCCAAGATCAGCGTCCGTGGCCATTGGCCACGCGCCTGGGTGCGCCCCGACGAAATCCTGCGCCTGCTGCAGAACCTGATCGCCAACGCGGCCAAATTCCGCGTCGCCGGGCGGCGCCCGGAGATCAGGGTGGCGAGCCGGGTCGCGCGCGCGCAGTGGTGCCTGACCGTTAGCGACAACGGGGTGGGCATCAACCGCGGCCAGATCGGCCGCCTTTTTCAGGTCTTCCAGCGCTTGCAGAGCCGCGCCAGCTATGAGGGCAGCGGCGTCGGCCTGGCGCTGTGTCGCAAGATTGCCGAGCACCATGGTGGAAGCATCTGGGCCGACTCGCCCGGAGAGGGGCAGGGCAGCCGCTTCTGCGTGTCACTGCCGCTGCCCCGGGAAAGCGCTTGACGATGCTCACGCCGCGGTCGAAGCGCCTGCTCGGGGCTGCTGCCTGCTTCGCGCGCTGCCAGACTGCTCGCCGGGAACGAAGATGATCGGCAAACGCCTGTCGCCCTTTGTTGTTCTGCTCGCCGACGATGAGCCGGCTGACGCGCACCTGGTCAAGTGGGCATTGACCGAGAACCGCCTTCACGTCGACCTGCAGCACGTCCTCGATGGTCGCGAGGCGCTGGAGTACCTGCAGCGGGAAGGTCGGCGCTTTGCCATGGCCGTGCGTCCCGACCTGATCCTGATCGATCTGAACATGCCGCGCATGGACGGCCGCGAGTTTCTCGCCGTGGTCAAGGGCGATCCGGCCCTGTGTGACATTCCGGTCGTCGTCCTGAGTACTTCGGAAGTCGATCGTGACGTACGCGACAGCTACCGCCTCGGTGCCTCCGGCTACATTACCAAGGCGCTGGATGTCAATGAATTCATCGTCGAGATTCGTCAGCTGAGCGAGTATTGGATCTCTCTGGTAAGGTTGCCCGAGAATCGATGAGCGAGGAGCGCCGTGAGCAAGCCCGTGCGAAACGCTGCCATCAAGGCATTGGCTTGATCTTGCACCGGACGCGGATGGCAACGATGCGCGACAGAGGGAAAGTGCTGCTATTGTTCCAGGGGAACCGCCTTGGGGGCCCGACAGGAACCAGCGAAATCGGCGCCGAACGCGTCGGCGGGAGCAGGCCAGGCACCCGGGCGTGCGGCGTGCCTGGCCTGGTGTTCGCGTCGGCCGGTGGTGGGCGGCAAGGGAGAGACGGGGGTAGCGCATGAAGAAGTCGACCCGCAGGCGGATCTCGATCCTGGTGATCGAGGACGACCCCGGTGATCTGGGCCTGATTCGAAGCAATGTTCGCCTTGCCGGCCTGAAGCGCATCGGCGAAGACGATCCGGTGATCTGGGCGTCAACGCTCGCCGACGGGATTGCGGCCGCTGCGTTCAACAAGCCTGACGTGGTGCTGCTCGATTTGTCGCTGCCGGATTCCGCCGGAATCACCACCGTGGAACGTATGCGAGCCGCTGCGCCGACGGTGCCGATCATCGTTCTCACCGGCCAGGATGACCACCAACTCGCCGAAGCGGCCTTGCAGGCAGGCGCGCAGGATTATCTGCCCAAGGGACAGTTGTTCCAGCACGATGCGCTGGGGCGAGCGATACGGCATGCGCTGGTCCGCCAGAAGCTCGAATCACGCCTGCACCTGCTCGATGCGGCACTCAACGCCGTGGCCAGCGGCATCGTGATCACCGATCTCTCGGCAGCGATCGAATGGGCCAATCCGGCGTTCACGCAAATCACCGGCTTTGCGACCGCCGAAGTCGTCGGTCACAATCCCGGCGAAATGCTCAATTCGGGGAAGCAGGACGGGCACTTCTACGAGGGCATGTGGCAGACCATTCTGGCCGGGCGGGTGTGGACCGGAGAGCTGGTCAACCGGCGTAAGAACGGCAGCCTTTTTGACGCGGCGCTGACCATTTCGCCGGTCACCGGCGGCGACGGGAGTATTCGACACTTTGTCGCCATCATGCAGGATATCTCCGAACGCAAGGCCACCGACGAGCGCGTCCAGCACCTCGCCCACCACGACCAGCTGACCGACCTGCCCAATCGCATGCTGCTCAGCGACCGCTTGTTCCAGGCACTGGCACAGGTGCGCAGGGAGCAGGGGACGCTGGCCGTGATGTTCCTCGATCTGGACGACTTCAAGCCGGTCAACGACACCCTCGGTCATGATGTCGGCGACCTCCTGCTCAAGGAGGTCGCGCTCCGTTTGCGCGGCTGTGCGCCGAGGAGTTCCGACACCGTCGCGCGCGTCGGCGGCGACGAATTCGTGATTCTGCTGGCGCAGATCGACAAGGCCGCCGATGCGGCAGTTGTCGCCCGCAAGGTCCTCGCTGCGGTCAAGCGTCCCTTCGCCATCGGTCCACACCGCATCGACATCTCGACGAGCATCGGAATTGCCGTCTATCCGGAGCACGGCGAAGACGTCAGCCGGTTGTTGAAGAACGCCGACACGGCGATGTATCACGCCAAGAAAGCGGGCCGCAGCTGCTACCGTTTCTTCCGGGAACTCGCCGAAACGACAAGGGCCTAGCTTGGTAGAGACGCAGCAACCGCCGGAAGGCGCGGATAACCGCCCGGCGGCATCGACTATCGATGGCGGAGGGCAGGGCCTCCCCGTGCTCGGCGCTGCCTCCGCAGACCTGCTCGAACAGGGCGACGGTCAGACGCAGAGCTGGCTCCCTTCGCGACGCTTCCTCAATTACACCGCCTGGTCCATTCTCGTTGCCGCGGCATGCGTGCTGCTGACCATGCTGCTGATCATCCCGGATCAGCCCTGGCGGGCGGTCGGGCCGGTCGCCATCGTGCTGCTGGCCACGAGCGCCCTGCGCCTGCTCGACAGTGGTCGGGTGCGTACCGCGCTGGCGGTATTGGTCTGGGGGCTGTGGTTGGCCGTGACCAGCCTGTCGCCGTTCTTCGGGGGGGTGCGGGCGTTGCTGATCATCGCTTACCCGCTGCTTATTCTCATGGGCGGCTGGCTGCTGGGCAGGCGCACGGCGCTCCTGCTCACGGCGCTGACCGTGGCCGCGATAACCGGCTTCGTGGTCGCCGAGCGGTCGGCCCTGCTGCCGCCGCAACCGTCAACGCCGGCCATGCTCTACGGCCTCGTGCAAATCGTCTGCGTCGTCGTCGCGCTGCTGCTGATCACTTTCCTGACGCGCGCGCATCGGCAGCACATCGATGACATAAGCCGCTTGGGCAGCGCTCTCGCGCAGCGCACCGCCGAAGTGCAGGCCAGCGCAGCCGAGCTCGAGCGCGCGCAGGCGGTCGCTCGTGTCGGCAGCTGGGTCGTCGACCTGGCCAGCGGACAGGTTCGCATGTCGGCCGAGACCCGCCGGATCTTTGCCCTTCCCGCAGGCAGTGGCGGCAGCATTGCCGGCTTCATGGCACTGGTGCATCGGGATGATCGTCAGGCGCTCAAGAAAGCCAGCACCATGGCGCTGGCCGGAAAGCCCCTGGCCGTCGAACTGCGCGTCGTCATCGGCGGCGTCGTGCGCTGGATTGCGCAGCGGGCCGAGGTCGAGTTCGACGCTTCGGGCCAACCGCTGCGCGCTGTCGGTACGACCCAGGAGATCAGCGAGCGCAAGGAACTCGAAGCCAGCCTGCGCGAGCAACGCGAGTTCTTCCGCCTGATTTCCGAAAGCATCGGCGAACACATCGCCGTCCTCGATCTCGAAGGGCGGCGGCTCTACAACAGTCCCTCGTATCGGCAGTTCTTTGGCGTGAGCAGAGACCTGCAGGGCAGCGATTCATTCGCCGACGTGCATGCAGATGACCGTGAGCGGGTGATCGACGCGTTCAGGCAGACGGCGGAAACCGGCGTCGGTCAGGAACTGCAGTACCGCCTGGTGCGACACGACGGCAGCGTCCGGCACATGGCGTCGACGGGAAAAGTGATCAACGACAAGAGCGGTCAGGTGATGCGTGTGCTTGTCGTCTCGCACGACGTGACCGACAAGAAGCAGGCCGAGCAGTGGGAACGCATCGCTGCGACGGCCTTCGAGTCGCAGCAGGGAATGTTCATTACCGACGCCAACGGCGTCATTCTGCGCGTGAACAAGGCGTTCACCGAGATCACGGGCTACTCCTCTGCGGACTGTGTCGGTCGGACGCCGAAGCTGCTCAGTTCGGGCCGCCACGACGCCACCTTCTATTCGGCGATGCGCGACACACTCCAGCGCACGGGAACCTGGCAGGGTGAAATCTGGAACCGGCGCAAGAACGGCGAGATCTACCCCGAATGGCTGACCATTTCCGCAGTCCGGGACGGCGACGAGAAAGTCACCAACTACGTGTCGACGCTGACCGACATCACCATGCGCAAGCAGGCGCAGGAAGAGATCCGCCATCTGGCCTTTTACGATGCGCTGACCGGCCTGCCCAACCGCCGCCTGCTGCACGACCGTCTGCGCCTGGCGCTGGTGGCGAGTACGCGCAGAGACCGACAGGGGGCCTTGTTGTTCATCGATCTCGACAATTTCAAGACGCTCAACGATACCCTCGGACACGACATGGGTGACCGTTTGCTGAAACAGGTCGGCAAGCGGCTGTCGGCCTGCGTTCGTGAACGCGATACGGTTGCCCGCCTCGGCGGCGACGAGTTCGTGGTCATGCTCGAGGACCTCGCCCGGCAACCGCAGGAAGCGGCTGGCCAGAGTCGGAGCATCGGCGAGAAGATCCTTGCCGCACTCAATCGCCCCTACGATCTGGACGGGCACGAGTATCACAATACGCCAAGCGTCGGCATCACCCTGTTCGGGGACAGTCAGGAAGGCATCGACGAACTGATGAAGCGCGCCGACCTGGCGATGTACGAAGCCAAGGCCATGGGCCGCAATACCCTGCGTTTCTTCGACCCGCAGATGCAGGCGGTGGTGACCGCTCGCGCCAGCCTCGAGAAAGACCTGCGCGAAGCCTTGCAGAGGAATCAATTGCGTCTTTTCTACCAGCCGCAGGTGGACGCCGCCGGTGCGGTCATCGGCGCCGAAGCGCTGGTCCGCTGGCAGCATCCACAGCGCGGATTCGTCTCGCCGGCCGAGTTCATTCCCCTCGCCGAGGAAACCGGTCTGATCCTGCCGCTGGGGCTGTGGGTGCTGGAATCCGCCTGTGCGCAGCTGGCCGTCTGGGCGGAGCAGGTGGGGACGAGGCGATTTACCGTTTCGGTCAATGTCAGTGCGCGGCAGTTCCGGCAGCCGAACTTTGTCGACCAGGTGCTCGCCGTTCTGGCCAGCAGCGGTGCGGATCCTCAACGCCTGAAGCTCGAACTGACCGAGAGCATGTTGCTTGACAACGTACAGGGAATGATCGACCGGATGGGTACGCTCAAGGACCACGGCGTCGGCTTTTCCCTGGACGATTTCGGCACCGGCTATTCGTCGCTGTCGTATCTCAAGCGCCTGCCGCTCGATCAATTGAAGATCGACCAGTCCTTTGTGCGCGATCTGCTCACCGATCCCAATGACGAAGTGATCGCGCGCACGATCATCGCCCTGGCCAGCACGCTTGGCCTGTCGGTGATCGCCGAGGGGGTCGAAACCGCCGCGCAGCGTGACGCCCTGGCGGCGCAGGGCTGCCATGCCTACCAGGGCTACCTGTTCAGCCGGCCGCTGCCGGTCGCCGATTTCGACGTTTTCCTGGCGGGCCCCCGAGAAAACGGATAGCGATGAACGACCGGCCGGGTGGCGGGGAGCTGGCGGTCGGAATTCTCTGCGCCACGCGGTCGGCGGTGTTTTTTTGCCCGACTCATCGGGCGCAGGGCAAGCTGGGGTTGTAAGCCGGAACCGCCGAAAGTTCGGTCAGCCTGAGGCGGATAGAACGAGCAGTTGTGTCATCCGCCGGCATCTGAGCATCTCTACGCTTCCCACGGATTGATGACGGTGACGCTGGCGGCCTTATAGGGACTTGTATCGCGTGACGCCACGATGAACCCCCGCGAGGCTGCGATCGCTGCGATGTAGCCGTCAGGGGTTGGGAATCCTCTACCGCCGGACTTGGCCTTCACGGCCAACTCGCCATAGCGCCGTGCTGCATCGATGTCGAATGGCAGCACCCGATCCCTGAACAGTCCCATCAGACCGTCAAGAGTCTGTGTCAACATGTCCTTGCGTTTGCCGGCTGGGAGCGTCCCGATGCCAAACAAAAGCTCTGCCAGCGTCACGCTGGACAGATACAGCGTTTCGGCGACTTGATCATTCAGCCAGCCCCGCACGGCCGGATGCGGCTCTGGTTTCATCGCCTCGGAGACGACATTGGTATCGAGAACGATCATTCAAACCTCAGCGGCGCGGCCGGCGTCTTGTCTCTCTCTTGGTGGATGACCTCGAAATCCTCGTTCGTGAGGCCGATCTTGCGGCCCAATGCTGCAAGGGCCTCACCCAGGCGAACGCGCGTCTCTGGCTTGACCGCGATCGCCAGAATCTCGCGGACCTCGGCCTCAGTGCTATGGCCATGTTGAGCGGCACGCACCCGCAACGCGCGGTGTACATCGTCGGGCAAATTGCGGACTGTCAGCATCGCCATAGCGGCACCTCATAAGAATGCATTCGATGCATCTAGTTTACTAAAACGAATGCATTCCTTCAAGGCTGAGTGAGAGCGTTAGCCGTGTCGGAAAACATCTGTTTTGCGACAACGTGGTGGCGTAGGGCGCTTACACAGTATCTGCGCCAGGCCTCACTGCATGCCGCCAATGACCGCGTCAGTAACGCCATCGCCGCGCTGCCCATCTTCCCATACTACTCGTTCGACCTTGAGACGCTGTACGGTGCTGTCGATGGCCAGCAGTTTGGCGTCGAGCGGCCGACCGTGAAGGCGCGACTCGCGCAAATATTTTGGGCGCGGCGAGGGCGCGGTTGCCTACACGCGGCTGTGCAACCATGTGCCGCTCGACGGCTACCTCATCGGCGTGCACGAATACGAAGGCCACCATGTGTTCGACATCTGCTATCGCAATACCTCGGAAATCGCGCCGACCGCGATCACCGGCGACATGCACAGCGTCAACAAGGCCAACTTCGCCATCCTGCACTGGTTCGGCCAACGCTTCGAGCCGCGTTTCACCAATCGCCGAACCCGACGCGGCACGCGATCTTCGAGTTCGACAAGCTGATCCGCAGCATCTACACGCTGCGCTACCTGCGCGATCCGCAACCGGAACGTAACGTGCACCGCTCGCAGAATCGCATCGAGTCCTACCACCAGCTACGCTCGACCATCGCGCAGGTCGGCGGAAAGAAGGAATTGACCGGGCGCACCGACATCGAAATCGAGATCAGCAAGCAGTGCGCACTCCTGATCGCCAACGCCATCATCTACTACAACTCAGCCCTCCTGTCGCAGCTGCTGACAAAGTTCGCGGCACGCGGCAACACCAAGACACTGGCGCTGATTACGCAAATTCCGCTGACAGCCTGGCGGCACATCTTCCTGAACGGGCACTATACCTTCCTCAGTAATGGCAAGGTGATCGACCTGGATGCGCTCGTGGCGGGGCTGGAGTTGGGATGACGGAATTTTCGGCGGTTCCGGCTTACACAGCCCCAAGCTGCCTCAGCGTCCTTCGCCGCGCGCGGCCAGATAGATCCCGAAAAGCAGCAGCACAAAGCCAATTCCCTGCACGAGAGCGAAGGCCTCAGCGAAAAATATCCAGGCCAGCGCCGCGCTGCCGACCGGTTCGCCGAGCGTGACCACGGCGATGAAGGTCGCGGAGACGTGTTTCAGCGACCAGTTGTACGCGGTATGACCGAGCAGCTGCGGGCCGAGCGCCATGCCCAGCGCGATCAGGTAGGCGGCGCCGGTGTAGCCGCCGAGCGGCGTGCCGCTCAACTGGCAGGCGACGAGCAGAAACAGCGAGGCGCTGCCGTAGGCCAGCCAGACGTAGGCGGGTAGCGGCAGGTTGGCGCGCAGGCGTCGCCCGATCAGCAGGTAGGCGGAAAAGCACCAGCTGCCGACGATGGCCAGGAAGTTGCCGAGCAACGGGGTCGCTGCCGGCAACGCTGCTCTGGCTGTCGCTCCAGAAGATGAGCAGGCTGCCGGAAAGCGAGATGACGATGCCCAGGACCATCACCGCGCTCGGCTTCTCGCCGAAGAGCAGAAACGACGCAATGCCGACCCAGAGCAGGTTGGTGGTCACCAGCGCCGTGCTGCTGGCCACCGAGGTGTATTCGAGCGAAGTGATCCAGGTGGCGAAGTGCAGCGCCAGGAAGAAACCGGCGCCGCAGGTGAGCAGGCCCTGCCGCCGGCTCAGCGCGCGCAGCACGTGGCCCGATTGCCAAGAGGCCATCGGCGTGATGATCAGCGCCGCCAGTCCGAGGCGCAGCGTGGCGATGGTCAGCGACGGCAGGCCGTAGCCCTGCGCCAGGCGCGCCAGAATGGCGCCGAAGGAAATCGCCAGCAGCCCGACTGCCGAGGACCACGAAGGGCAGCCAGCGTGGCGGCGCTTCGCTCTCCTGTCCGCGTTCTTCCACGCCCCGCGTCCCGTGCCGGCTAGGCCGCAGTCTCCGTCTGGGCGCCCTCGAGATACGCGGCGCGTACTTCGGGACTGGCCAGCAGTTCGCTTCCCTGTACCGGAGAGAATGATCTGGCCATGCTGCAGAACGTAGCCGCGATGTGCCACGCGCAGGGCAGTGGTGCGCGTTCTGCTCGACGAGCAGGATGGTCATTCCGTGTTCGCGATTGAGCTCGCGAATGATCTGGAAGATCTTCTTGATGTACAGCGGCGCCAGGCCCAGCGACGGTTCGTCGAGGAGCAGCAGCTGCGGCCGGCTCATCAGCGCGCGGGCGATGGCCAGCATCTGCTGTTCGCCGCCGGAAAGCGTCCCGGCACTCTGCGTGCAGCGTTCTTCGAGAATCGGGAAGAGCGTGTACATGCGCTTGCAGGTCCACGGCAAAGTTCATTTCTTCGCCGAGAACGGCGCCCATCTGCAGGTTCTCGAGAACGGTCATGCGCGGGAAGATGCGCCGCCCTTCGGGAACCAGTGCGATGCCCGCGGCGCGCGATCTCGTGTGTCGGCAGGGCGGTGATGTCTTCGCCGTCGAAGACGATGCGTCCGGCCGAGGCGCGCGGCTGCCCGAAGATGGACATCATCAGCGTCGATTTGCCGGCGCCGTTGGCGCCGATCAGGGTCACCACCTCGCCGACCTGCACGGCAACGTCGACGCCGTGCAGGGCGTGAATGCTTCCATAGTGGGCATGGACACCCGACAGTTGCAGCATCATGGCGCAGCCTCCGCGTGCAGTTGTTCGTCGGCGTCGTCCTCGCCCAGGTAGGCCTTGATGACGTTGGGATCCTGCTGGATGTGCGTCGGCGTGCCTTCGGCGATCTTGCGCCCGTAATTGAGCACGCAGATGTGGTCCGAGACATTCATCACCACGCTCATGTCGTGCTCGATGAGCAGGATGGCGATTCCTTCGTCACCGGCGAGGTGCTTGAGCAGTTCGTTGAGTTCGGCCGATTCGCGCGGATTGAGGCCGGCGGCCGGCTCGTCGAGGCACAACAGCAGCGGGTCGACACACAGGGCGCGGGCGATTTCGATACGCCGCTGCATGCCGTAGGGCAGGTCGCCGGCGGCAGTATTGGCCTTGTCGATCAATTCCAGGCGCTTCAGCCAGCCAATGGCCTTGTCCATCGCCGCCGTTTCGGCGCGCCGGTAGCCGGCAAGGCCGAAGAGTCCGGCCAGCGAGAAACCCGATGCACGCTGCAAGGCGTTGTGCTGGGCCACCATCAGGTTTTCGAGGACGGTCATCTTCGGAAACAGGCGGATGTTCTGAAAGGTGCGCACGACCTGCGCCTTGTGCGCCACCTGGTGGCTGGGCAGCGCTTCGAGGCGCATCAGACCGCGCTTCGGGTGGTTCAGGCGGACACTGCCCTCGGTTGGCTTGTAGAAACCGGTCAGGCAGTTGAAGAAGGTCGTCTTGCCGGCGCCATTCGGTCCGATGACGCCGGTAATCTGACGCGCGGCGACATCGAGCGACATGTCGTCGATGGCCAGCAGGCCGCCGAAGCGCATGGTCAGGCGCTCGACGCTGAGCAGGGGAGCGGTGGCGGCGCTCATCTGCCTTCTCCGTCGGCCGCATATCGCAGCGTCGGTTCGCGGTGCGAGAGGATGCCACCCGGCCTCCAGACCATGATCATGACCATCGCCGCACCGAAGAGCAGCATGCGGTATTCGGCGAAGTCGCGTCCCAGCTCGGGCAGCAGGACCAGCACCAGCGACGCCAGGACGACGCCCAGCTGGCTACCCATGCCGCCGAGAACGACGATCGCCAGGATGATCGCCGACTCGCTGAAGGTGAAGGATTCCGGCGAGATGAAGCCCATCCGGGCAGCGAAGAAGACGCCGGCAAAGCCGCCGAGCATGGCCCCGATGGCAAAGGCCGAGAGCTTGACGTTGCGGGCGTTGATGCCCATCGCCTTGCACGCGATCTCGTCTTCGCGAATCGCTTCCCAGGCGCGTCCGATCGGCAGCTTGCGCATGCGCGAGACGAAGAGGTTGGTGATCAGGGCCAGCGCCAGGATCAGGTAGTAGAGAAAGATCACCCGATGGCTGGGCGAATACTCGAGGCCAAAGAACGAGGCGAAGGTCGGATCGTCGCCCGGCGGCTTGAGCTCCAGACCGAAGAAGGTCGGGCGCGGGATCGACGCGATCCCGTTCGGGCCGCCGGAGAGCTCGGTCCAGTTTACGAGGATGACGCGGACGATCTCGCCGAAACCGAGCGTCACGATGGCCAGATAGTCGCCCCGCAGACGCAGCGTCGGCCAGCCGAGGAGGACGCCGAAGAATGCCGCCATGCCGCCGGCGACCGGCAACGCCTCCCAGAAGCCCCAGCCGAATTGCGTTCCCAGAATGCCGTAGGTGTAGGCACCGACGGCGTAGAAGGCGACGTAACCGAGGTCGAGCAGGCCGGCCAGCCCGACGACGACGTTCAGACCCCAGCCGAGCATGACGTAGATCAGCACGGTGGTCGCGGTGTCGACGACGTAACGGTTGTCGGCAAAGAAGATCGGCAGGGTCAGCGCGATGCCGAGCGCCGCCCAGGCGACCCAGGTGAGGAGCGGGCTGCCGGAGCGTCCGCTGCTCTCGGCGAGTGCCGCCGCGGCGGTCGCCGCGGCCGAGCGCTCGCGCGTCAGCTGGTGCGCCTTGAACCGGTCGATGCCGTAACGCAGGACCAGCCGGCCGGCGAAAGCGACGCCGACGAAAATGAACAGGGTCGGCCAGCGGGTGGCAATCTGCAGCGCGCCGCCACTATCGACGGTGGTCAGGCCGATCATCGGAATGCCCAGCAGCAGGGCAATGAAGGCAACTGCCGCGGCGTCCTTGAGGCGCGTTGCCGGCGAGAGGGCGTGCGGGGCGAGGACGAAAGCGGCCATCAGACTTTCTCCACCTCAGGGCGGCCGAGCAGGCCGGACGGGCGGAACATGAGGACCAGGATCAGGATGCTGAAGGTCGCCACGTCCTTGTATTCGGCCGATAGATAGGCCGCCCAGAATGCTTCGATCATGCCGATCAGCAGGCCGCCGAGCATGGCCCCGGGCAAGGAGCCGATGCCGCCGAGAACGGCCGCCGTAAAGGCCTTGATCCCGGCGACGAAGCCGATGAAGAAGTCGACCACTCCGTAATAGACGGTGACCATCACCCCGGCCACCGCAGCCAGCGCCGCGCCGAGCATGAAGGTCAGCGAGATCGTGCGGTCGACGTTGATGCCGAGCAGCGCGGTCATCGTCCGGTCCTGCTCGCACGAGCGTTGCTGTCGCCCGAACGATGTTTTCGTGATCAGCCAGGTGAAACCGGCCATCAGCGCAACGGTGACGACGACAATGAGAATCTGCGTGTACGCGAGGCGGACGGTGAAGCCGTCGACGGTCATCAGATCGATTCCGCCGACGAGCACCGGCGGGATCGGCTTGACGCGCGCCCCCTGCGTCAGCTGCACCATGTTCTGCAGGAAGATCGACATGCCGATCGCCGAGATCAGCGGCGCCAGCCGCGTCGCCCCGCGCAGCGGCCGGTAGGCGATGCGCTCGACCGCCCAGCCATAGACCGAGGTGAACAGGACAGCGATGATCAGCACCAGCACCAGCGCCAGGGGCACCGAGCTGATGGCGAACGAAGCCAGCAGGGTGAACACGGTGACGGCGATGAAAGCGCTGACCATGTAGATGTCGCCGTGCGCAAAGTTGATCATCCCGATGATGCCGTAGACCATCGTGTAACCGATGGCGATCAGGCCATAGACGGCGCCAAGCGTCAGGCCGTTGATCAGTTGCTGAAGTGCAAGAGCCATCACCTTCCTCCTTTGCTGCGGGCGCGAAATGCGCTGATTATTATCGTGTCGTCAGGTGTGGGCGCTCCTGCCGCTCCGGGTGTCACTCCGCTCTGGCCAGCGTCCTGAATCAGTCGTCGCTCGCGTCCAGCGCCATCAGACTGGCGTTGCCGCCGGCGGCGGTGGTATCGACCGACAGCGTGCGTTCGCTGGCGAAACGGTAGAGGTAGTGCGGGCCGCCGGCCTTTGGTCCGGTGCCGGAGAGACCTTCGCCGCCGAACGGCTGCACGCCGACCACGGCACCGATGACGTTGCGGTTGACGTAGGTGTTGCCGACGTGCAGGCGGGCGGTGATCCGCTGGACGGTGTCCTCGATGCGGCTGTGGATGCCCAGCGTCAGGCCGTAGCCGGTGCTGGCGATGGCGTCGCAGACCTTGTCGAGGTCCTCGCCGCGCCAGCGGACGATGTGCAGGATTGGCCCGAAAATCTCGCGTTCGAGGCGCGACAGGCTGTCGATTTCGTAGGCGCAGGGGGCAAAGAAGCTGCCGTGGCTGGTCGCCCGCTCGTCGAGCGTACAGGTGTAGAGCGGTTTGGCGAAGCTGTCCAGCCAGCTGGCGTGGGCGACCAGCACCTTGCGCGCGGCTTCGTCGATCACCGGGCCGACGTCGGTGCGCAGGTCGGCGGGGTCGCCGATGCGCAGTTCCTGCATGGCGCCGGCGAGCATGGTGCTGACGCGCTCGGCAATGTCCGCCTGGACGAAGAGCACGCGCAACGCCGAACAGCGCTGTCCGGCCGAATTGAACGCCGACGCGACGACGTCGCGGACGATCTGTTCGGGCAGTGCCGACGAGTCGGCGATCAGCGCGTTCTGGCCGCCGGTTTCGGCAATCAGCGGCACCAGCGGACCATCCTTTCCTGCCAGCGTGCGGGCAATGATGCGCGCCACCTCGGTGGAGCCGGTGAAGGCGACGCCGGCACACTCGCGAGCGGCGACCATCGCCGCTCCGACGCGGCCGTCGCCGGGCAGGAAGGCGAGTACATTCGCCGGGATGCCGGCGCTGTGCAGCATGCCCACGGCCAGGGCGGCGACCAGCGGCGTCTGCTCGGCGGGCTTGGCGAGCACCGTGTTGCCGGCGGCCAGCGCGGCGGCGACCTGGCCAACGAAAATGGCCAGCGGGAAGTTCCACGGGCTGATGCACACGAAAACGCCGCGGCCGTGCAGCGACAGGCTGTTGCGCTCGCCCGTCGGGCCGGGAAGCTCGATCGGCGCGGCGAATTTTTCCTTCGCCTGCGCGGCGTAGTAGCGGCAGAAATCGATCGCCTCGCGGACCTCGGAAACGGCGTCGACCTGGATCCGGCCGCCTTCGCGAACGATCAGCGCGACCAGTTCGGGCAGGCGCTCCTGCATCAGGTCGGCGGCAGCGTCGAGAGCGGCTGCGCGTGTCGCGGCAGGGGTGCTTTCCCAAGCCGGGAAAGCCGCCTGCGCGACGGCCATTGCGGTGCTGACGTCGGCGACGCTGGCCTCGATCACCTGGCCGACGACTTCGCGCTGGTTGGCCGGCGAACAGACCGGCCGGCTGCTGGCGCCTGAGCCCTGCTTGCCGCCAATCAGCGGCGCGGCGAGGTAGTTGACGTTGCGGCTCTGCTGGATGGCCTGGTGCAGGTGCTGGAGTGCGGCTTTGTCGTTCATGTCCGGTCCTTCACTGTTGGCGCGTTCGGCACCGAAGAGTTCACGTGGCAGCGGGATGCGTGGCTGGCGTTTGACCGCCAGCGCGGCCAGCCTTTCGACCGGGTCGGCGATCAGCGCGTCGATGGGCAACTCGGCGTCGGCGATACGGTTGACGAACGACGAGTTGGCACCATTCTCGAGCAGGCGACGAACGAGGTAGGCAAGCAGGTCTTCGTGACTGCCGACCGGCGCGTAGACGCGACACGGACGGTTCCACTTCTTGGCCCCGACGATCTGGTCGTAAAGTTCTTCGCCCATGCCGTGCAGGCGCTGGTATTCCCATTCGTCGCTGCCACCGGAGCTGATCGCAATTTCGGCGACCGCCGCCAGGGTGTGCGCGTTGTGCGTCGCGAACGCCGGGTAGAAAGCCTGCGGGTCGGAAAAAAGGCGCCTGGCACAGGCCAGGTAGGAGACGTCGCTGGTCACCTTGCGCGTAAAGACGGGGTAGTCGGCGTGGCCACGCTCCTGCGCGATCTTGATCTCGGCGTCCCAGTAGGCGCCCTTGCACAGGCGGACCAGCAAGCGCCGCTGACCGCGGTGCGCAAGGTCGGCGAGCCAGTCGAGCAGGGGCAGGGCGCGTTTCTGATAGGCCTGGATGGCCAGGCCGAGGCCGTTCCAGCCGACCAGTTCGTGATCGGTGGCCAGCGCTTCGATCAGGCCCATCGACAGTTCGAGTCGCTCGGCCTCCTCGGCGTCGATGGTCAGGCCGATATTCCTGGCCTTGGCCCTGACCGCCAGCGCCTTGATGGCCGGCAGCAGCTCGCGGCGCACGCGCTCCTCGTTGGCGACATCGTAGCGCGGGTGCAGTGCCGAGAGCTTGATCGAGATCGACGGCGCGATGAACGGCGGCTGGCCGCTGGCCGCGTCACCGATGGCGGCGATCGCCTTGCTGTACGAATCGAAGTAGCGCAGCGCGTCGGCGCTGGTACGTGCGGCCTCGCCGAGCATGTCGTACGAGTGCCGGTAGCCGGCTTTTTCGGCGCCGCGCGCGCGCTCCAGTGCTTCATGGATATTCCGCCCCATGACGAACTGCTTGCCGAGAATGCGCATCGCGGTGGTCACCGCCTGGCGGATCACCGGTTCGCCGGTACGCGATACCAGGCGCTTGAGAATGCCGCTGACGCTGCGCTGCGCGGTGTCGAGGTTGACGATCTGGCCGGTGAGCATCAACGCCCAGGTCCCGGCATTGACGAACGTGCTGTGCGAGGCGCCGAGTCGCTTCTGCCACTCGGTGCTGCCGATCTTGTCGCGAATAAGGCGATCGACGGTATCGGCGTCGGGGATGCGCAGCAGCGCTTCGGCCAGGCACATCAGCACCACGCCTTCGCGGGAGGAGAGGTCGTAAGTGGTCAGGAAGGCGTCGATGCCGCCGGTTTTCAGGCGCCGGTCACGAACCGTCTGGACCAGCGGCGTCGCCCGTTGGCGGATGCCCTCCTGTTCGGAATGGCTGAAGCGTGCCTTGGCGATCAGTTCCGCGACGAGCGTTTCCTCATCGATGCGGTGATAGTCACGCAGACGCTGGCGTAGTGCTTGGGGTGTGGCCACGCTCATCCTGCCTCCCGGTCGATGCGACGCGACACGCTCACTGCGTGTCGCGTCGCGTTGTCGAAATGTCCGCCGTGTTCACCATCGGGGCGGACGCCGTCAGCCGTTCTCACTGCGGGCAGGGTGCCGGGCGGCAATGCCGCCCGGCGCGCCTGTCTTGCCTGCATTCGCTCGCTTATTTCTTCACGTAGTCGTACTTGCCACCTTGCCACTGATAGACCATGAAGCCGGGCAGTTTGTTGTCGCCCTTGGCGTCGAAGCTCAGTTTGCCGATCACCGTGTCGAAGCTGCCTGAACGCAGAGCCTTTTCCATGTCCTTGTACTTGGTGCTCTTGGCGGCGTTGGCGGCGTCGGCGAACAACTGCATGGCCGCATAGGCGTACATCACGTAACCCTCGGGCTCGACCTTGGCGTCACGGAATTTCTTGACGACAGCAGCGGCAGAAGGGTTCTTGCGCGGATCCGGCGCAAAGGTGAAGAAGACGTTGTCGGCGGCCGGGCCGGCAGCGGTCACCAGTTCCGAGTTGGTCATCGTGTCACCGCCCATCACCATCAGCTTCAGGCCCGCCTGCTGTGCCTGGCGCAGGATCAGCGCCACTTCGGTGTGGTAGCCACCGAAGGCCATCACCCCGACGCCGGCCGACTTGAGCTTGCTGACCAGGCCCGAATAGTCCTTTTCACCGGCGGTGATCGATTCGCGCAGCGCTGGCTTGACGCCCTTGGCTTCCATGGCCTTGGCGATTTCGTCGGCGAGGCCCTTGCCGTAGGCGCTCTTGTCGTCGACCACGGCGATCTTCTGGCCCTTGAAGTGCTCGGCCAGGAAGGTGCCGGCGACCAGGCCCTGCTGGTCATCCCGACCCATGATGCGGAAAATGTTCTTCAGGCCGCGCTCGGTGACCTGCGGGTTGGTCGACACCGTGGCCATCGGAATCTGCGACTCGTTGTACACGTCGGACGCCGGGATCGTCGAACTCGAACACCAGTGCCCGTGCATGAAGACGATCTGCTTGTTGACCATCGTGTTGGCCACTGAAACTGCCTGCTTCGGGTCGCAGGCGTCGTCGCCGACTTCCAGTTGCAGCTTCTGGCCGAGGACGCCGCCCTTGGCGTTGATGTCGGCGATGGCCATTTCGGCCCCCTTGCGGATCTGGTCACCCGCCGACGCGTACTGACCGGTCATCGGGCCGGCGATGGCCACCAGAATGTCGGCGTAAGCGCTGCCGCCGGCGAGAGCCAGCAGACTGAAGCTGGCCGTCAGGATCGACTTTCTCATTTGTTTCCTCCTTTGCTACGGTGGTAATTCAGGTAATGGACAAGTGACGCACCCGCATCGAGCACGTGTGCCCGCGTGAGTTCTGCCGCCGCGTCCGGGTCCCGGCGAACGAAGGCTTCGAGAATCTCGGCGTGTTCGTGCAGGGTCTTGGGCAGTTCGGTGGTGATCGACAAGAGCGCGCGCACGTAGCGTTCGACCTTGTTGTACAGCGATCGGATTTCAGCCAGCAGGATCGGTCGCTCGGCTGCCGCGTAGAGCGTCGAATGGAACAGCCAGTTCAATTCGCCCCAGCGGCCGGCGTCGGTGGCCAGCGCAAAACCTTCAAGATGCTGGCGCGCGCCGGCGATGGCCTCGTCGTCGATCAGCGGCGCCGACAGGCGCGCCGCGCGCGCTTCGAGCATGGCGCGGATTTCCATGTATTCGCCGATCTCGGCAGCCGACAGCGAGGCGACCACGACACCCCGGTTGGGCAGGAACGTGACCAGGCCTTTGGCCTCGAGGTGCTTCAACGCTTCGCGGACGGGGATCTTGCTGACGTGAAAGTGGCTGGCGATTTCGTCCTGGCGGAGCATCTCGCCGGCCGGCAGCACACCGTCGACGATCGCTTTCTTGAGCATCTGCGCCACATGGTCCGACGCGCTCAGGCGCGGGATCCTCGCGGCGGGAATCAGTTCAAGCGCGGGCGGAATGGGCAATGAGCGAGCCTCCGAATATCGTATACGATATAAACGTTCCCGTTCAAGCTAGCGGCGGATGCGCAGAATAGCAAGCTGCAGTGCAGCAATTAAAGGGTGACCCGGGAAGCTTCCTGTAGAATCGCGTGCCCATGAACACTGTCAGCATCGACGCGTCGCGCAGCGCACCCCGCAACCTCTTTGCGTACCGGAAATTCTGGGCCAGCCGTTTCGGCAGTGCGCCCTTCCTGCCGATGTCGCGGACCGAGATGGACGAGCTCGGCTGGGACTCCTGCGACATCATCCTGGTCACCGGCGACGCGTACATCGACCACCCGAGTTTCGGCATGGCGCTGATTGGCCGCCTGCTCGAAGCGCAGGGCTTTCGCGTCGGCATCATCAGCCAGCCGGACTGGCTTTCGGCGAGGGCTTTCCAGGCGCTCGGCAGGCCGAATCTGTTCTTCGGCGTGACGGCCGGCAACATGGATTCGATGGTCAATCGCTACACCGCCGACCGCAAGCCGCGTTCCGACGACGCCTACACGGCCAACGCCGAACCGCACCGCCGCCCCGATCACGCGGTGGTCGTCTATGCGCAGCGCTGTCGCGAGGCCTTCCCGGGGGCCAACGTGGTGATCGGCTCGATCGAAGCCAGCCTGCGCCGCATCGCGCACTACGATTACTGGTCGGACAAGGTGCGCCGCTCGGTGCTGCCGGATTCGAAAGCCGACCTGCTCATCTTCGGCAGCGCCGAGCGGGCGATCGTCGAGCTGGCGCATCGCCTGGCCGCCGGTGAAAATATCGCCGACATCCGCGACCTGCGCGGGACCGGATTCATGGCCCCGCGCGGCTGGTTGCCGGGCAGCGACTGGGCCGAGATCGATTCCTCCGAAGTCGACACCCCGGGGACGCTGATCCGCCATCCCGACCCCTACGCAATGACTCCGGAGCCCGGCAAGGAGGCGGTGTGTGCGTCGAAAGCGGAAAACTCCGCAAGCCCGGCGAGCGCTGCGCACTCGGCCGGCAGCGTTGGCGAGCCGCGCACGCAGGTGATCAAGATGCAGTTCCAGCGGCATCAGCGCATGCCCAGGCTCGAGCGCACGCGAACGGCCATCCGCCTGCCGTCGTACGAGCAGGTCGTCGCCGATCCGGTACTTTATGCGCACGCCTCGCGGACTTTCCACGTCGAATCGAATCCGGGCAACGCGCGGGCGTTGATCCAGGCGCACGGCGAGCGCGACCTGTGGCTCAATCCGCCACCGATTCCGTTGACCACGCCGGAAATGGACGGCGTCTTCGCCTCGCCGTTCCAGCGCCGGCCGCACCCCGCGTACGGCGACGCCAAGATCCCGGCTTTCGAGATGATCCGCTTCTCGATCAACATCATGCGCGGCTGCTTCGGGGGCTGCACCTTCTGCTCGATCACCGAGCACGAGGGGCGCATTATCCAGAGCCGTTCCGAAGAATCGATCCTGCACGAGATCGAGGAGATCCGCGACAGGACGCCCG
Organism: Candidatus Accumulibacter sp. ACC005; assembly: GCF_907163215.1. Taxonomy (NCBI): domain Bacteria; kingdom Pseudomonadati; phylum Pseudomonadota; class Betaproteobacteria; genus Candidatus Accumulibacter; species Candidatus Accumulibacter sp. ACC005. Next base: position 297,574 of record NZ_CAJQUB010000005.1, read on the forward strand.
GCTTCACGGGCATCATTTCCGACCTCGGCGGACCCACCGCCAACATGTACCGGCTGGCGTGCAAGGACCCGAAGATCGAGTCCTCGTGTCGTCGCCTGTCGTGCGTCTTTCCGGGTATCTGCGAGAACCTGAACACCGATCACACGCCGCTGGTGAATCTCTACCGCAAGGCGCGGGCGATTCCCGGGGTGAAGAAGGTCCTGATCAGTTCCGGCCTGCGCTACGACCTCGCCGTGCGCGATCCGCAATACGTCAAGGAACTGGTCAGCCATCACGTCGGCGGCTACCTCAAGATCGCCCCCGAGCACACCGAAGAGGGGCCGCTGGCGCACATGATGAAGCCGGGCATGGGTTCCTACGAGCAGTTCAGGGTGATGTTCGAGAAGTTCTCGAAAGAGGCGGGCAAGGAGCAATACCTGATCCCCTACTTCATCGCCGCGCATCCGGGAACCACCGACCACGACATGCTGAACCTGGCGCTGTGGCTGAAGCGGAACAAGTTTCGTCTCGACCAGGTGCAGACTTTTCTGCCGACGCCGATGGCGCTGGCCACGGCGATGTACCACAGCGAGAAGAACCCGCTGGCCAGGGTCGGGCGCGCGTCGGCCGGCGTCGAAACCGTTCGCAACGCGCGCCAGCGCCGCCTGCACAAGGCTTTTCTACGCTATCACGACGCCAACAACTGGCCCCTGCTGCGCGAGGCGCTGAAGCAGATGGGCCGCGCCGACCTGATCGGCAACGGCCGGCACCAGTTGGTCCCGAGCTTTCAGCCGCCGGGAACCGGGACGCGGCGGGCGCCCGCGTCCGCCGACGTCAAGACCGTCGCGCGTTCGCCTGTGCGGGCAGGGGTGAGGACTGCGCCGGTCGGCGCTCGCTCGCGCAAGCGCTGATTCGCCTCGCCGCGAAGACTCGACAAGCGACGCCGGAGGTCTGGCGCGCACGCGTCCAGCCTGGCCTGCCCGCGATCAGACGGGGAGGGCGGGCGATTCGTAGTGGACCGCCAGCCAGATCGTCGCCTGCCCGGGTAGCGTCCAGTCAACCCGATGCCGGCGCCGCGGCGCGATGTTCACGCAATCCCCCGCCTTGAGGTGCTCGGCCAGCGGCGGGTCTTCGAAGCGCAACAGTGCCTCCCCCTGCAGCAGCACGATCCACTCTCCGAGCGCCTGTTCGTACCAGAAACCCGGCGCGCTTGCCTGGCCGGTCGACACGATGCGTTCGATCCTGAGGCCCGGTCGGGCAAGCAGTTCGAGAAACTGCTCGTCGGGCGCTGAGTCTGGCGGCAGTTCGGCGAAGATGTTCTTCATCCGGGGGGGCGCGGAAAACAGGAAATTCTACGCCAAGTTCCGGCCGACGGCCGGAGCGCCCTGAATGCCCCGATGGCGGCTGTCGCTCTATTCCGTCGAAAAACCCGGGGGCCATCGATCGCTCCCGAACGGATGTACGGATGCTGATCGTCGCCTACCGCTAGCGCACTGGCGGCGATGCCATTGACGTCCTGACGGCAAGGACCTAGCATGGCCGGCCGGCTGCTTCCGGCGATTCCTCTTCCGGAGACGCCCATGGACGTGGCGACAAACGACGCAGGCCAGCGGGTCCGCCATTTCCGGCAGATCCTGATGTGGCCCTTGCAACTGATGCCGCTGGCCGAGGGCGGACCTTTCCGGAACCACAGTCAGTTGCTCGATCGTATCGACGCTGACAACCCGTGGCGGGAACTGGCCGACGAGTTCAGCGGCGACCCCGAGCAGTTTCACGAACGCCATTACAGCGAGTTCGTGACCTTCCTGCCGCACGTCCAGCGCTTCCTCTATGGCGAAGGCGGGGGTCAGATGGGGAGCAGTTCGCGCCACGGCGAATCGCCGATCCGCGTCTTCCGTCGCCACGACGTGGCCAAGGTGCGCATGCACTACAAGGACCGCGAGCAGCCGATCGATTTCGACGTCGCCCACCTCGACCTCTATTTCTTCTACGACATCGAGATCCTCATCCTGGTCGTCGAGATCTTTGCCGACGACCTCGAACTGCGGCAGGTGCACGACACGCTGTACCGCTTCGGGCGGGCCTATCCACCGTCCTGGGACGACGATGGCAGCGGTAGCCACTGCCTGAAACGCAGCGAATGGATCGCCCTGGACGGCCGGGTGCTGGCCGCTTCGGACTACGAGAAACGCAGCAAGTACCTCACCTTCGTCTCGCGCTTCCGCGCCCCGTGCATCTCGTCGCACTGGGAGTTCCTGCTCCGGCCACTGGTGCTGCACCACTCGGACGAGGAAGGCCTGGTCCGCTACCGGCAGATCGAGTATCACCGCATGCCGCTCCTCGCCTACCTGGCGATGGACGACCCGCGCACGCTCAGCCGTGACGACTTCGCGCGCCTGGTGCTGGTCACCGGACCGGGGAAGATCGGCGCGCCGCCCGCTTCCGAGCTGCCGCTCGACGATTTCGAAGCGCGCTATTGCTACGACCGCTACTGGCACCCGCACGCCGAGCAGCCGGGAAGCCGGCAGCTCTCCTGCGGGCACGCGGTCATCATGGTCGGCAGCGCCCGCGACGTCTACTTCAGCGGCCTGGAGAACGGTCTGCTCGGGCAGTTTCGGCACCAGTTCTTCCTCCTCGCGCTGATCCCGCACTTTCACAAGGCCGCCTTGCTGATGCTCTCCGACCGCTTGGTGACGGCACTCAATCACCTCCGCATCGGCCAGCCCGAATCGGTCAAGGAATTCAAGCGCGCCATTCGGCAGATCCTCGAAGTCTTCCTGCGCTTCACCCATCGCTACTGGTTCTACGAGATTTCCGACCAGGCACAGGCCCGCTCGATGTTCAAGCTGACCAGGGAGCACCTGGGCACCGAGCGCCTGTATAGCGAATTGCGCGAGGAAATCCAGGACATGAGCCAGTACCTCGACAGCGACAGCCTGCGCCGGCAGTCCAATACGGTCGTCCGCCTGACCGTGGTGACCACCGCCGGCCTGATCGCCACGATCACCACCGGCGTCCTCGGAATGAACCTGCTCGACGCCACGCACGCTCCCTTCGCCGAGCGACTGGCGCTGTTTGCGCTGGTCGCCGTGCCGTCGGCGCTGCTCACCGGTTTCGCCATCGTCAAGTCGAAGGCGCTCTCGGAGTTTCTCGAGGCGCTGTCCGACGAACGTCTCTCGCCGCGTGCCAAACTTGCCACGCTGACGGCCGTCTGGCGACGGCCACGCCGACCCGACGGCGGCTGAGCAGCGGTTCTCGCCAGGTCAATTCTTTGACTAGTTGTCGGCCACAGCAGCGCAGCGGCAGCTGGCCATTGCGGTGCCGGGCACTTGCGCAGCACGTCGGCCTTAGGGAAGGCCTTTCATCATTCACTACTTGGCCTTTCCGGCCATCGCGGACGACCAACAGGGTAGCTGTTTGCCCGGTTTTGTTGCTGCCCACAGGATTTAGCGTTTATGATGCTGACGAAATGCCGAGGGCAACACGGATCGATCGCGGTAGCGAAACATCGGTTCTCGGTGAGTCCCGCTCTCACCACGCCAAGCTGATGCTCAGGTTTGCCCAATTCGCTTCATCGGCTGGCGCCTTCGAAATCTGCTCGGCCGAGCCCCGAAGGACGCCAAGCGGTGTCACCCGCAGCCTGCCAAGTTCCGAGTCGGGTCATCGCCAACGAACCGATCCAAACGCTACGCCAACAGAAGCAACACTTAGGAGGGATAAATGAAGCTTGTCTCGATGTTCCACTGTAGATTACTGACACTTTTCGCCGTGCTGACCCTGGGCGCCGGATCAGCCTTCGCCGCTGCCGCCGCGACGGCGACAGCCGGTGCCACCGCCGGTGCCAAGCCCAACATCGTGTTCATCATGGGCGACGACATTGGCTGGATGCAGCCGAGCATCTATCATCAGGGCCTGATGGTCGGCGAAACGCCGAACATCGATCGCATCGGCAAGGAAGGTGCGAGATTCATGACCTATTACGCCGAGCAGAGTTGTACGGCCGGGCGCAACGCCTTCTTCACCGGCATGCATCCGCTGCGCACGGGCATGATCCCGCCGCAACTGCCGGGTAGCCCGTCCTGGTTGCGTCCGGGCACGCCTTCGCTGGCCAAGTTCCTGCTCGACCTCGGTTACAACACTGGCGAGTTCGGCAAGAATCATCTCGGCGACCATTTCGAGGCGCTGCCGACTTCGCACGGCTTTCAGGAATACTGGGGTTACCTCTATCACCTCGACGCCATGCAGGGCGTGAGCTTCGTCGATATCAACAAGACGCCGCTGGTGCAGGGCATTGCGCCGCCGTGCAAGAACACGCCGATCACCGGCCTGCCCGAAGTGCCCGGCGCCGTCGATCCGAAAACGGCGACCTGTCTCACCCCACCGCGGCCAGTCATCTGGTGCAAGTCCAGTGACGGCACGCAGCAGAACACGACGTGCAAGGACGAAGGTCCGCTGACCCTGGAACGTTCGCGGACCGTCGACGAGGAAATCTCGGCCAAGGTCATCGACTTCATGGACCACAACGATCCGAAGAAGACCGGCAAACCGTTCTTCGTCTGGTACAACCCGGCGCGTATGCACGTCACGACCATGCTGTCGCCGAAGTACGAGGCGATGGTCGGCGAACCCGGCGGCAAGGACTGGGGGACCAACGAAGCCGGCATGAAGCAGATGGACGACAACATCGGCGCCGTCATGAAGAAGCTGGAGGACATGGGCCAGCTCGACAACACCATCATCGTGTTCACCACCGACAACGGCGCCGAGACCATCACCTTTCCCGACGGTGGCAACACCCCCTTCAAGGGCGGCAAGCTGACCACCTGGGAAGGCGGCATGCGCGCACCGATGCTCATGCGCTGGCCGGGCGTCATCAAGCCGGGTACGGTCAAGGACGACATCTTCGCCTCGCTCGACTGGGTACCGACGCTGGTTAACATCGCGGGCGGGGCCAAGGGCAACGCACTCAACGAGCAGATCATGGCCGGCAAGTACCCCGGCATCGTCAAGACCAAGCTCGACGGCGTCGACCAGACCGATTACCTCACCGGCAAGTCGGAGAAATCGGCGCGTGAGGTGTTTTTCTACTACACCGGTTCGCAACCGTCGGCGGTGCGCTACAAGAACTGGAAGATGTATTACACGATCGTTCCCGATACCGCGACCGGCGGGCTGTTCGGCGCCGTCAGTTTTCACTGGACGCAGCTCCTCAACCTCAAGCGTGACCCCTTCGAGACGACGGTCGGCTCCGACGCGAAGTCCTTGCTGGGTTACGGCGGCGCGCTTGGCTCTCCGGGCAACGCCTATATCTACAACTGGAACATGTTGCCGATCGGCCAGTTGCTGTGGGAGAAGGAGCTGTTCTCGTACAAGGAGTTTCCGCCGATGCAGGCACCGGAGACCTATAACCTGGATGGCATCCTCAAGGCCATGCAGCAAGGTGGCCACCACGGCCACGATTGAGTCGGCACGCTGACGGCTCGTGACATGCCCCTGCGGGCGCCCGAACCGGGCGCCCGTTTGCTGAGCACGGACGGTGGCCAGGGGCCGGTGGGGCGTGCGGCAGGTCCCGGTGAGGCCGGCTGCAGCGCGGCCATACCGGTGCTCCGGAGCGCTGGGTGGAAAAGACGGGGACTGGCGCAGCGCGCCCTGGAGTAGGTATCCTTGACGCTTTGCCGGTGCAGGCCGCCGGCGCGCAGGCGCCAGCGCGGCGCAAGAACCCGGGAAACCGCTCATGATCATCGACAAGAAATCGCTGCTCCTGCTCATCGTCGTCCTTGGCGGCTGCGCCGCGATTACCCGCCACACGCTCAACGACGAGTATGGCGCGCCGGACCCCGCGCGCTTCGACGTGCCCGCCGCGCCGCCGGCTGGATTCTCGTATCGCAGCGACGTCCAGCCGATCCTCGAAAAACGATGCGTCGTCTGCCACGCCTGCTACGACGGGCCGTGCCAGTTGAAGTTCACGGCCTGGGAGGGGGTCGCGCGCGGCACCAGCAAGGCGCTGGTCTACGACAGCGCTCGCCTGGACGAAGCCCCGTTGACGCGCCTGTTCACCGACGCGCAGAGCGCTTCGCAATGGCGCGGCAAGGGATTTTCGGCGGTCCTCAACGAGCGCGAGCAGACGCCGGAAGCGAATCTGGCGGCGAGCGTGATGTATCGGGCGCTCAAGCTGAAGGAGGACCATCCGCTGCCCGTCACGGCCATCCTCCCCGAGGCCTTCGATTTCTCGCTCGACCGGAAACAGCAGTGCCCGCGGATCGACGAATACGAGGCCTTCGAGCGCAAGAATCCCCTCTGGGGAATGCCCTTCGGCCTGCCGGGCCTGGACGATGGCGAAACGGCCACCCTGCGCCGCTGGCTGGAACTGGGCGCGCCTTTCGAGGGGCTGCCGCCGCTGCCGGAACGAATCGATGCGCAGGTCGCCGACTGGGAGGCGTTCCTGAATGGCGACTCGCTCAAGCAACGCCTGGCCAGCCGCTACATCTACGAACATCTTTTCCTGGCCCACCTGTACTTCGACGACGATGCGGCGCATCACTACTTCCGGATGGTCAGGTCGCGGACGCCGCCGGGCCAGCCGATCGACCTCATTGCCAGTCGCCGGCCGTACGACGACCCCGGCGTCGAGCGCGTCTACTACCGCCTCGATCGCGAACGGGAAACCATCGTCGACAAGACGCATCTGCCCTACGCACTCGGACCCAAGCGCATGCAGCGCTGGCGGCAGCTGTTCATCGAAGCCGACTACACGCTCACGGAACTGCCTTCCTACGAGCTGAAAGCGGCCTCCAACCCCTTCGTGACCTTCCAGGCGCTGCCCACATCGGCGCGCTATCAGTTCATGCTCGACGAGGCGCAATTCACGATCATGAATTTCATCAAGGGCCCGGTCTGTCGTGGCCAGGTGGCGCTGAACGTGATCGAGGATCGTTTCTGGGTGTTCTTCCTTGCCGACGCCGATCTGCAGGACCAGGCTGGAGAATTCCTGGCGCGCGAATCGAGCCTGCTCGCCTTGCCGGCGGCGCTGGGAAGTGACGCCGGGATCGTCGTTCCGTGGCGCAGGTACGCCAAGCTGCAGGCCGAGTACCTGCAGGCCAAGTCGAAGTTCCTCGATCGCTACGCGGCGGCAAACAAGGGCCCGAATCAGGAGTGGATCTGGAACGGCGACGGCAACAACCCGAACGCTGCGCTGACCATCTTCCGCCACTTCGACAATGCCTCGGTGGTCACGGGCCTGGTCGGTGGTCCTCCGAAGACGGCGTGGGTGATCGGTTATGGCCTGCTCGAACGTATCCACTACCTGCTCGTTGCCGGTTACGACGTCTATGGCAACGTCGGCCACCAGCTGCTGTCGCGGCTGTACATGGACTTCCTGCGCATGGAAGGCGAGTTCAACTTCCTCACCTTTCTGCCCCGCGCCGAACGCAAGGCGGTGAGCGACTACTGGTATCGCGGTGCGAGCCAGGAGGTGAAGAACCACGTGTACGGAGATCTGGCCAGTTTCGACGCTCAGAGCGGCATCCGTTATCGCAGCAAGGATCCGCAGCACGAGCTATACACGCTGCTCCAGCGCCGCCTGGCACCGGTGCTGAACCACCAGTACGATCTCGCGCAAGTGAGCGATGCCGCCTTGCAGAAGGATCTCGCCACCCTCGCCAGTGCGCGCGGTGCGCCGCTGTCGTGGTTCCCCGAGATGGTCTTCGTGCGTCTGGAGGATCCGCCGCGCGCACCGCGATACTTCACGCTGCTGCGCAACACCGGCCATCGCAGCGTCTCCAGCCTGCTCCGCGAAGGGCAAGAACTCCTCCCGGCCGAGAACACGATGACCGTGGTGCCCGGGTTCATCGGCGCCTACCCGAGCGCCATCTACCGCGTGCAACGCTCGGAAATCAGGGCTCTCGCCAAGGCCATCGGCAGCTTGTCGTCGGAAGAGGACTACCGTGCGCTGGCCGACCGCTACGTCGTTCGGCGCAGCAACCCGCGTTTCTGGCAGGCCAGCGACGAGCTTCAGGAAGCGCATCTGCAATTTTCGCCAATCGACTCCGGGCTGCTCGACTACAACCGGCTGGAGAACCGCTGATCGACGATGCGATCATTCGCCGGCCGCGTGGGGGCGTGTTGCGGGCGACGACGAAGCGCCGGCTGCACGCCCCCTTCCGCCGGCCTACTTCTGCTGCTTCAGCATCTCCTGGACGCGCGGATCCTTCATCATCTCGTTGAGGTTCATTCCGCCCATGCCCGGCATGGTCACCTCGCCGGGTTTCTGGCCCGCCTGGCAGGGGCCGATCCAGCGCGCGTCTATGGCCACCCTTGACTCGCTGATGCCGTGCAGCGGCGGGCTGAAGCGAGTGTGAAGGTCGCCCTTGTAGGCGACGTCGAAAGTGCCGACGAATACGGCATCGGTCGTCGCCGTGCTGCCCTGGACCTTGCACACCGAGTGCACGCTGGCCTGGTTGCCCTGCGTCCTGACGTCGAGGACGCTGCAGTGGTGTTTTTCCTTCCTCGCCTGCTGTTGCATCAGGTCGTCGGTGTTGCGGTCGATACATTGCTGCATCGCGCCGATCGACGGCATGCCTTCCATGCGCGTATTGAGCTCCCACAGGCCGGGTTTGCGCTTGGGCAACTCGCTGCTGCTCGCGGCGTGCGCGGCGCCGATCAGGCTGCACGCCGCCAGCGCGCCAAGGAGCAGGGGAGAGGCAAGGTGATGGTGGCGGGCGGGCGCTGTGCTTACAGGTGTCATGATGGTTCCTCGTTGACGATAGGGCGGATGGATCGGCGCGCAGAGGATAGCAAAACTGGGTAGCGCCTGGGTCTGCGGCGAGCGCTGATCGCCGTCGGCAGCGCCTGACATCGTTCGTCGGCAGCCTGCGGGGCACTGCTAGAATGGCGACCATGAGAGTTGATGGCACGCCCACACGAACGATCCGGCCGCTGGCCAACGCCCAGGCGGTCGAGATCATCGACCAGACCGCGCTGCCGCACGAGTATCGCTGGCTGCGCCTGGCCAGCCTGGAAGCGGCCGCGCACGCGATCGGCAGCATGCAGGTCCGCGGCGCACCGCTGATCGGCGTGACCGCCGCCTACGGAGTGGCGCTAACGATGCTGCAGGGCGACGACGACGCGACCCTCCTGGCCGCAGTCGCTACCCTGGCCGCAACGCGGCCGACGGCGGTGAATCTGCGCTGGGCGCTGACCCGCATGCAGCGCTGCCTGGCACCCTTGCCAGCCGCGGCGCGTGCCGCTGCCGCGTGGCAGGAAGCGGCACGGATTGCCGACGAGGACGTCGAGCAGTGTCGCCAGATCGGCAAGCATGGCCTGGAACTGCTGCGCCGGCGTGCTGGCGAGCGCGGCCGCCTGGAGATCATGACCCACTGCAACGCGGGCTGGCTGGCGACCGTCGATCACGGGACGGCGCTGGCGCCGGTCTATGCGGCTTTCGACGCGGGAATCGACGTCCATCTCTGGGTTTCCGAAACGCGGCCGCGCAATCAGGGGCTGTTGACTGCCTGGGAAGCGGCCCAGCACGGCGTGCCGCATACGCTCGTCGCCGATAACGCCGCCGGGCTGCTGCTGGCCCGCGGCGGCATCGACGCGGTCATCGTCGGTGCCGACCGCATTGCCGCCAACGGTGACGTTGCCAACAAGATAGGCACCTACCTCAAGGCGCTGGCGGCTGACGACGCTGCGGTGCCGTTCTACGTCGCCGCACCGCACTCGACGATCGACTTTGCCTGTCCGAGCGGGGCGGCGATTCCGATCGAGGAACGCGCCGCCGACGAGTTGCGGATCGTGCATGGCCGCGATTCGTCCGGCGTTTGCGGCCAGCTGCGGCAGCTGCCGGCCGGCGAAGGCGTCGCCAACCCGGCTTTCGACATCACGCCGGCGCGCCTGGTCGGCGCCCTGATCACCGAGCGCGGCTGCTGCCCGGCGAGCAGCGAGGGGCTGCTGGCGCTGTACCCGGAGGAACGGCATGGCTGATCTTCGCCAGCGCCTGATCGCCAGCGCGCGGCGGATGACCGCCGCCGGCCTGAACCGCGGTACGGCAGGCAACCTCAGTGTCCGCGTCGGCGGGGGCCAGGCGGGTTTCCTGATCACCCCGACGGGCATGGACTACGACGCTCTCGAAGTCGACGACATTGTCTTCATGCGCCTCGACGGAACGCCGACCGGGCGCCGCAAACCGTCGTCCGAGTGGCGCTTTCACCGTGATCTCTACGTCCATCGCCCGGACGCCGGCGCCATTCTGCACGCGCATTCGCCCTTTGCCACCAGCCTGGCGTGTCTGCGCCGCGACATTCCGGCGTTTCACTACATGATCGCGCGCTTCGGCGGCGACAGCCTGCGCTGCGCCGGCTACGCGACCTTCGGCACGCAGGAACTCTCCGACGCCGTGCTGCTGGCGATCGCCGATCGGCGCGCCTGCCTGCTCGGCAATCACGGCATGCTGGTCCTCGGCGAGGACCTCGAGCAGGCGCTGGCCCTTGGCGGCGAACTCGAAGCGCTCTGCGAACAGTACTGGCGCGCCTGCCAGCTCGGTGAGCCGGTGCTCCTCGACGCCGCCGAAATGGCGACGGTACTTGCCAAGTTCGCCAGCTACGGACAGCAGGCCTGAACGCCCCGATCACTGGACAATCCGAAAAGACCATGTTGCGCGTCAGCGAAATCCGCCTGCCCATCGACCATCCGCCGGAAGCGCTGCCCGCCGCGGTGGCCGCTCGCCTCGGCATTGCCGTGCAGGAGATCGGCGAGATCAGCGTTTTCCGGCGCAGCTGCGACGCGCGCAAGGCAAGTGCGCTGGTTTTCAGTTACAGCGTCGACCTGACCCTGCCCGACGAGGCGCAGCTGCTGGCCCGTTTCGCCGACGACCGCCAGGTGCAGGCGGCGCCGGACATGCGCTACCACTTCGTCGGACGTGCGCCAGCGGGGCCGCCGGGCAGCCGACCGCTGATCGTCGGTTTCGGTCCGGCGGGCATCTTTGCGGCGCTGATCCTGGCCCAGTCCGGGTTCAGGCCGATCGTTCTCGAGCGCGGCAAGGCGGTGCGCGAGCGCACGCAGGATACCTGGGGCCTGTGGCGCAGGAAGGTGCTTGACCCCGAGTCGAACGTGCAGTTCGGCGAGGGCGGGGCCGGTACCTTTTCCGACGGCAAGCTCTACAGCCAGATCAAGGACCCGCAGCACCATGGTCGCAAGGTGCTCGAGGAATTCGTCAAGGCCGGCGCGCCGGAAGAGATTCTCTACGTCAACAAGCCGCACATCGGCACCTTCCGGCTGGTCGGCATGGTCGAGCAGATGCGCCGAGAAATCGAGCGCCTGGGCGGCGAGGTACGCTTCCAGCAGCGCGTCAGCGGGGTGCACATCGAAGCCGGGCGCGTGCGCGGGGTGACGCTCGCTTCGGGCGAGGAACTCGCTGGCGAGCGGCTGGTTCTGGCGCTCGGCCACAGCGCTCGCGACACTTTCGAGATGCTGCAGCAGGCGGGGGTGTTCATGGAAGCCAAACCGTTCTCGATCGGCTTGCGCATCGAACACCCGCAGGCACTGATCGACAAGGCTCGTTTTGGCACCCACGCCGGCCATCCGGCGCTCGGCGCGGCGGACTACAGGCTGGTCCATCATTGCCGCAACGGGCGCTCGGTGTATAGCTTCTGCATGTGCCCGGGTGGCACGGTGGTCGCCGCCACTTCGGAAGAGAAGCGGGTGGTGACCAACGGCATGAGCCAGTATTCGCGCAACGAACGCAACGCCAACGCCGGCATCGTCGTCGGTATTACGCCGCTCGATTACCCGGGTGGGCCGCTGGCCGGCATCGCCTTGCAGCGCGAACTCGAGAGCCGCGCCTTCGAGCTCGGCGGCGGCAGTTACGACGCGCCGGCGCAGCTGGTCGGCGATTTCCTCGCCGGGCGGCCGTCACGCTTTCTCGGCAGCGTCATGCCTTCGTATCAACCGGGCGTCCGTCTGACGGATCTCTCCACGGCGCTGCCCGACTACGCGATTGCAGCGATCCGCGAAGCCCTGCCGGCCTTCGCGCGGCAGCTTAGAGGGTTCGCCATGGACGACGCCATCCTCACCGGCGTCGAGACACGCACGTCGTCACCGCTGCGAATTACCCGCGGCACCGATTTCCAGAGCCTGAACGTCAGGGGCCTGTATCCGGCGGGCGAGGGCGCCGGATACGCCGGCGGTATTCTCTCCGCGGGTGTCGATGGCATCAGGGTTGCCGAAGCGCTGACCCGCGACATCCTCCAGGCCGGGCCGGGATAGCGCTCGCCCGGCGGGCGTCGGGCTGCTCAGGTTCAGCCGCCGAAGCGGCGCTTGCTCTGCTCGCGGCGCTCCTGGGCTTCCAGGCAAAGGCTCGCCGTCGGACGTGCCAGCAGGCGGGCAATGCCGATCGGCTCGCCGGTTTCCTCGCACCAGCCGTAGTTTCCGTCGTCGATGCGGCGCAGAGCTTCGCGGATCTTCTGCAGCAGCTTTCTTTCCCGATCACGAACACGCAGTTCCAGCGTGTGCTCCTCTTCGGTGCTCGCCCGATCGCTCCAGTCGGCACTGACTTCGCTCTCCTGCAGGTGGCCGGCGGTCTCTTTCACGGCCGAGAGCAGGGCCTCTTCTTCTGCGCGCAGGCGCTGGCGAAAGAAAGCCACCTGCGCCGGAGACATGTACTCGTCCTCTGGCGCCGCGCGCAGCGCCGCCTCGGTCTCGGTAGTACCCCGTACGGAGAGCTTGTCCATGATTCTCACTCCTTCTTTTTCTGGTTGACGCGGAACACCGACCCCTCGCTGTTGACGGGCCATGGTAGCGCATTGCGCGACGGGGGCATAGCGGCGCCGGCTACCCACGTCGGTCCTCAGGCTTTCACCGCACAGGCCCAAGCGCGCTGTTCGGCGATCGCCCAAGGCGCTTCGCCGGACAGCGCGCCGATCCTCGCTTATCATCGCTGGCGGGCAATCAGAATGATGGGGTGAAGCGAGCATGAAGTCGCCGCAAACGAACAGCGGTGCCGCGCAAGAGACCAGCGCGTGGCCAATTTTTCTGATCTTCCTTCGTCTTGGGCTGACGTCGTTCGGCGGCCCCGTCGCTCACCTCGGCTATTTTCGCGAAGAGTTCGTCAACCGCCGCCGCTGGCTCAGCGACCGGGCCTACGCCGATCTGGTGGCGCTGTGCCAGTTCCTGCCCGGTCCGGCGAGCAGCCAGGTCGGCATCGCGCTGGGCCTGTCGCGCGGCGGCTACGCGGGTGCGCTGGCGGCGTGGACCGGCTTCACGCTACCGTCCGCGATGGCCCTGATCGTTTTCGCGCTGGGGATCGCGAGCTGGGGCGACGTCCTTCCGGCGGGCGTGCTCGACAGCCTCAAGGTGGTCGCCGTGGCAGTCGTCGCGCAGGCCGTCTGGGGCATGGCGCGAAACCTTTGTACCGACACGCCGCGCATTTCGATCATGGTTGCCGCCACCTGCACGGTGCTGGCCTGGCCCAGCGCCCTGGGCCAGGTGGGGGTGATCGTCGGCGCCGCGATTCTTGGCCTGCTGCTGTTCAAGGCCGGGCCCGACCTGCCGCACGAGCCATTGCCGATCACCGCCAGCCGACGGGCCGGAGGAGGGTGGCTGCTGCTGTTCGTGCTTCTCTTGCTCGGCTTGCCGATCGCCGCACAGGCATGGCCCGCCGGCACGCTGGCGATGATCGACGCTTTCTACCGCTCGGGATCACTGGTGTTTGGTGGTGGCCACGTCGTCCTGCCGCTGCTGCAAGCCGAGGTGGTGCCCACGGGCTGGGTGAGCAATGCCTCGTTCCTGGCCGGCTACGGCGCTGCCCAGGCGGTACCCGGCCCGCTGTTCACCTTTGCCGCTTTTCTTGGCGCGTCGATGAACCAGGCGCCCAGCGGCTGGCTCGGCGGCGTGATCTGCCTGGTCGCGGTTTTCGTCCCGTCGTTCCTGCTCGTCTTTGGCGCGCTACCATTCTGGGAGCAACTTCGCCGCAGCGCTCACACGCAGGCGGCCCTCTCCGGCGTCAATGCCGCAGTCGTCGGCCTGCTGCTCGCTGCCCTCTATCAACCGGTGTGGACCAGCGCCATACGCCAGCCAGCCGACTTCGGCCTGGCGTTGATCGCGCTGGTCGCCCTGATGTTCTGGAGACTGCCGCCGTGGCTGGTGGTGATCGCCAGCGCCGTTGCGGGGGGACTGATGAGTGCTCTCGGGGTGGTCGGCTGAAGGCAATGGCGGGGCGCTGGCTGCTCGTTGTCGCCCGAACGATCGGGCTCGTAAAGGGGGTGACGGTTGGCAGCGCCGGGCGCAAAAGAGAAGCCGCGGGCACGGAAAAGCCGCCCATGGGCGGCTTCTCCGTACGGTGCATCTACCTGATTCCTGCGGAATTCTGGTAGGCGCGATTGGAATCGAACCAACGACCCCCACCATGTCAAGGTGGTGCTCTAACCATCTGAGCTACGCGCCTTCGTCAAAGTCAGTGCGGCTGGACTTCAAGGAAGTGCGCATTATACGGTGCGGGAAAATCAAGTCAAGCGTGCCAATGATTCTCCATCGTTCAACAGACAGCACGGCGACCACCCCAGGAGCCCCATTCATCGGGCGACCTGCGTCTCACTCGCCGAGCACGTCGGTATTCGGCGGCGGGGTGAAGCGAAACAGCGACGGGGCGAGTTGCGGGTTGCGTTCGATACGTGCAAAGACCAGCGAGCTGGTTTGACCGAGGCTGTCGAGCAGGATCATGGCGCGCAGTTCGTCGCCGGCAAAGCCGAGGCTGACCTTCTCGAAACCGCTGTCGGTGGTCCTGGGAACGGCTTCCACCCACTCCAGCCCGTCACGCTCGCCGGTCTCGCGCAGGCTGAAGTCCTTCTCGATGCGGCTGTCGCCGGCGAGCAGGGCGGCCGGCGTGCCGCCCAGCGCTGGGCCGGCCTTTCTGACCGTCACCTGGCGCAGATCCGGGTCGTAGATCCATATCTTTTCGCCGTCGCCGACGAGCAGCTGGGCGTACGGCTTGTCGATCTGCCAACGGAATTTTCCCGGGCGGGAAATGACCATCACGCCACTCGACAGCTGCCCCTGGCGTCCGTTGCGGGCAACGACGGTCTGCGAGAAATCGGCGCGCACGGTGCGCGTCGAATCAAGGAACTGGTGCAGCTTGTCGATCGCGCCGGCGTTCGCCAGTGGGGCGACAAGCAGGCAAGCGCCTGCGCAAAGGGCTTGCCGGAGGCGATTTCGCCGCAGCGGGGTTTGCTGCATCACTCGCCTTCCTTGCGGGCCAGGACTTCGCGACCACCACGCGCGTCCATCGCCGAGACCAGGCCGGCTTTTTCCATGGCTTCGATCAGGCGCGCCGAGCGATTGTAGCCGATGCGCAGGTGACGCTGGACGAGCGAAATCGAGGCTCGCCGGTTCTTGAGCACCACTTCGACCGCCTGGTCATAGACCGGGTCGGCCTCGCCATCGGTATCGAGGCCGCCGTTCTCGCCCCCGCCGTCGCCGTCAGCGTCGCCGCCCGCGCCGGTAAGCACGCCTTCCAGATAGTCGGGGGTGCCCGATTTCTTGAGATGATCGACCACCCGATGCACCTCCTCGTCGGCAACAAAGGCGCCATGGACGCGCGTTGGATAGCCGGTTCCCGGCGCCAGGTAGAGCATGTCGCCCTGGCCGAGCAGCGCCTCGGCACCCATCTGGTCGAGAATCGTGCGCGAGTCGATCTTCGACGAGACCTGAAACGAGATGCGCGTCGGAATGTTGGCCTTGATCAGACCGGTGATCACGTCGACCGACGGCCTTTGCGTCGCCAGGATGAGATGGATTCCGGAGGCCCGCGCTTTCTGCGCCAGGCGGGCAATCAGTTGTTCGACGGTCTTGCCGGCAACCATCATCAGGTCGGCGAGTTCGTCGATGACGACGACGATGTGCGGCAGGATCGACAGGGGCTCGGGCGTCTCCGGGGTCAGCGAGACCGGGTTGGCGAGCTTTTCGCCGCTCTTCTCGGCGTCCTTGATGCGATGGTTGAGACCCGCGAGATTGCGCACGCCGATCGCTGACATCAGCTTGTAGCGCTTGTCCATCTCGGCGACACACCAGCTGAGCGCGTTGGCCGCCTGCTTCATGTCCACCACCACCGGTGCGAGGAGGTGGGGAATACCTTCGTAGATCGACAGTTCGAGCATCTTGGGGTCGACCAGGATCAGGCGTACCTGGTCCGGCTCGGACTTGTAGAGCAGCGAGAGGATCATCGCGTTGATGCCCACCGACTTTCCCGATCCGGTGGTGCCTGCGACGAGCAGATGCGGCATCTTGGCGAGATCGACGACCACCGGCTGGCCACCGATATCCTTGCCCAGGGTCATCGTCAGCGGCGAGTGCATGTCGTGGTATTCCTTGCTGGCGATGATTTCCAGCAGGCGCACCATCTGTCGTTTCGGATTCGGCAGTTCCAGCGCCATCGACGACTTGCCGGGAAGCGTTTCGACGACGCGCACCGAGATCAGCGACAACGAGCGCGCCAGGTCCTTGGCCAGATTGAGAATCTGTGCGCCCTTGACGCCGATTGCCGGCTCGAATTCGTAGCGCGTCACGACCGGGCCCGGGTAGGCCGCAGTGACCGTTACCTGGACGCCGAAGTCGGCCAGCTTGCGCTCGATCAGACGCGAGTTGTACTCGAGTGTCTCGGGGCTGACGCGTTCGCTGTGCAGCGGCGCCGGTTCGAGCAGGTGCAGTGGCGGCAGCAGGCCGCCGCTGACCGCCTCGGGGAAGAGCGGCGCCTGGCGTTCGCGGTCGATTCGCTTTTCGACTTTCGCAGGCAGGGGCGCGGCAGCGGCAGCCGCGATGACCGGTTCGCGCCTTTCGATGAGGATCGGCTCGTGCGTTTCGCCGCGTCTCTTCTCGACCTCGACGACCGCTTCGCGTTCGCGGGCGACTTCGCGGCCGATGCGACGGTCCTGCCAGCGCTCGAAAACGCGGTGGACCCCCAGCACTGCGCGTTCGAAGAGGGCACCGATACCCTCCGCGGCAGCCAGCCAGGAAACCCCGGTGAAGATACTCCAGCCGAGCGCCAGCAAGGCGAAGAGAGCCAGCGTCGCACCCGTGTAACCGAGGTTGCGGACGCTGAACGCGGCCAGTTCGATACCGATCATGCCGCCCGGACCGATCGGAAGCGGTGCCTTGAGGCTATAGAAACGCAGCGTTTCCAGGCCGCTGCTGGCGACGATCAGGACCAGAAAACCGCCCAGGGCGATGTACAGCGGCCGCCGATCGGCGGGTCGCTGTCCGTCCAGGCGCCGGTAGCCCCACCAGACGAAGACCAGGAGGAGAACGATCCACCACCAGGCGGAAAGTCCAAAAACGTAGAGCATCAGGTCGGCCAGCCAGGCACCCCCGCGGCCGGACGGGTTGTGCAGCGTCGTCGTGTAGACCGCGTGCGACCAACCCGGGTCGTCCGGGTTGTAGCCCCACAGGGAAAGCGCGAGAAAGCTGGCGACAACGATCAGGATCAACCAGCGCGACTCCTCCAGGAGCACGGCGATTTTCTCGGGCAACGGACTCGGCGCTCGCGAGGTATAGGAGAACCGGCCGGTAAGTTTGTTCAGTAAAGCCATCGGTACGCTTGAAGTACTTGGTGAGTGGTTGCTAAGCCTGTTTCAGGAGCGGGGAGTCGCCGCGCTCGGCGCCGGCACACGCTTTTCCAGGATGACAATGCGGCCGTCCTCGACGCGGAAGTATCTCTGATTCTCGAGATCCTTCATCACCCGGCTGACCATTTCGCGCGAGGCGCCGATCATCTTGGCGATGTCCTGCTTGGTCAGGCGACGGCGGATGATGCGCTCGCCACGCTCTTCTTCCGAGAAGTCGAGAAGCAGCTTGGCGACTCGCCCGTAGACGTCCATCAGCGCCAGGCTCTCGATATTGCGGTCGGCTTCGCGCAGGCGCTGGACGAGACTCTTCATGATATTCAGACAGAGATCGAAGTTCTCGGCCAGGCAACGCTTGAAGTCGTTCTTGGTGATCACCAGCAATTCGCAGGTCTCGGTGGACATCACGTCGGCCGAACGCGGACTGCCGTCGATGAGCCCCATTTCGCCGAAGAACTCGCCTGGACCGAGGAGGGTCAGAATCACTTCGCGCCCTTCTTCGTCGCTGTTGAGCACCTTGGCACCGCCGCTGATCAGCACGTAGAGCGAGTCGGTGCTGTCGCCGGCGCGGACGATCGTCGTCAGGCGCGGAACACGACGATGGAAAGCGACTTTCGCGATCTGTTCGAGTTGCGCATCGGGTACACCGGCAAAGATGGGAATGCTGTGCAGCAAAGTCAGGCTTGGTCCTCTCCTGGGCTGTTCGACCTGGGTGTTCATGAGGCATTCTCTCGTCAAGTGAAGTTATTTCTATCAAGGGCTTGCGCGGCGATTATAAGGCACTTTGCAGGATTCGAAAGCAAACGCGCGACAAACTTGGCGGCAGAAGGCGCGCTTTTGCCGGTTATAATTTTTTGCGTCAACCACTACCAGAGTTCATCAAGATGACCGAAGCGACCCGCCACTGCCGCCTGCTGATCCTCGGCTCCGGCCCCGCCGGCTACACGGCAGCCGTCTACGCTGCGCGCGCCAACCTCAAACCGGTACTGATCACCGGCCTGGCGCAGGGCGGGCAGTTGACCACGACGACCGACGTCGACAACTGGCCAGCCGACGCGCAGGGCGTGCAAGGACCGGAACTGATGCAGCGCTTCGAGGCGCACGCGCGTCGCTTCGATACCGAGATCGTTTTCGATCACATCCATACCGCCAGGCTGAGCGAGAAACCGCTGACCCTGATCGGCGACTCCGGTACCTATACCTGCGATGCACTGATCATCGCCACGGGGGCTTCGGCCCAGTACCTGGGCCTGCCTTCCGAAGAAGAATACGCCGGCCGTGGCGTTTCCGCCTGCGCCACCTGCGACGGCTTCTTCTACCGCAATCAGCCGGTGGCGGTCATCGGCGGCGGCAATACCGCCGTCGAGGAGGCACTCTACCTGGCGAACATTGCCAGTCACGTGACGCTGGTACACCGGCGCGACAAGCTGCGTAGCGAGAAAATCCTCCAGGACAAGCTGTTCGCCAAGGAGAAAGCCGGCAAGGTCAGCATCCGCTGGAACTGCACGCTCGACGAGGTGCTCGGCGATCAATCGGGCGTCACCGGCATGCGTATCCGCGACAAGCTGTCCGGCAGCAGCGAAGACATTCCGCTGATGGGCGTCTTCATCGCCATCGGACACCGACCGAACACCGAGTTGTTCGTCGGCCAACTGGCGATGGAAGGCGGTTATCTGATCACCCAGTCGGGCCTGAAGGGCAATGCCACGGCGACGTCGATCCCCGGCGTCTTTGCTGCCGGCGACGTACAGGATCACATTTACCGCCAGGCGTGCACTTCGTCGGGCAGCGGGTGCATGGCCGCGCTCGACGCCGAGCGCTATCTCGACGGCCTTGGCCTGGCGGGCTGACGCTGCGCAGCGTCGGCTACGCGACTGCCTTGCGGGAAGTGCTGGACGCCGGCGCAGGAACGAGCTTTTGCAATGACTCAGCACAAGCAAGCGAGTAGCGAGGACCTCGACGCTTTCCTGGCCGCGGTTGACGGCGCAACACCGCTGTCGCGGCCCGACCGGGTCAGCTTCGAAGCACCGAAGCCCAGTCCTCGCCCGCGTCAGCGCGAACGCGACGAAGCGGCGGTACTCGGCGAATTGCTGCACGCACCGCTGGCCGTCGACGATTGGCTCGACCTCGGCGGCGCCGACTCGTTCCTGCGCAGCGGACTGCCGCGGACGCTGCTGCGCGACCTGCGCAGGGGCCGCTGGAGCATCCAGAATCACGTCGACCTGCACGGCATGAACCGCCATGAGGCGCACGAGGAGGTGGCGGTTTTTCTCAGCGAATCGATGGCTGAGGGCCGGCGCTGCCTGCGCATCGTGCACGGTCGCGGCAATGGATCTCCCGGTCGCGAAGCGATCCTGCGCCAGCTGGTCAAGGTCTGGTTGAGCCGTTGCCAGGAGGTGCTGGCATTCTGTCATGCGCCGCCTTGCGACGGCGGCGATGGGGCCCTGTGGGTCCTCCTGAAAGCCGGTGGCAAGCGGCGCTGACACCGCCAGTCAGCACGTCCAGAGCGCGCAGGCTTGGCCGCTCAGATCGCCGATTCGTCGAGTTCGCCGGTGCGGATGCGCACCACCTGCTCGACCGCCGTGACGAAAATCTTGCCGTCACCGATCTTGCCGGTCCTCGCCGCCTTGACGATGGCGTCAATGGCCCCTTCGACGACGGCGTCGGTAACCACGATCTCGATCTTCACCTTGGGCAGGAAATCGACGACGTATTCGGCGCCGCGGTAGAGTTCGGTATGCCCTTTCTGGCGACCGAAACCCTTGACCTCGGTCACCGTCAGGCCGGTGACGCCGATTTCCGACAGGGCTTCGCGCACTTCATCGAGTTTGAATGGTTTGATGATCGCTTCAATTTTTTTCATGGCCTTTTCTCCCGGGAAGATCGTAAAGAAATCCTATCAGAAATATGGCATCGATAATTGATCGCTGCGACGATCAGCGCCGACGATCAGTACGGATCGCGATAACGATTGGTGATCGGATAGCGCCAATCCTTGCCGAAACCACGCTGCGTGACACGAATTCCAACCGGAGCCTGACGGCGCTTGTATTCGCTGATTCGCAACAGCTGTACGACCCGCCGCACGTCGGCTTCGGCGTAGCCGCTGGCAACGATCTCGCGCGGGCTGATGTCTTTTTCCATGTACGCGGCGACGATTGCGTCGAGCACTTCGTACGCTGGCAGGCTGTCCTGATCGGTCTGGCCGGGCTTCAACTCGGCGGATGGCGGGCGGCTGATGATCAGTTCCGGAATCACGTAGGAACGCGTATTGCGCCAGCGTGACAAGCGGTAGACCCAGGTCTTGGCGATGTCCTTGATGACCGCAAAGCCGCCCGCCATGTCGCCATAGAGGGTGCAATAGCCGACCGCCATTTCCGACTTGTTGCCGGTGGTGAGGACCAGCGAACCGGTCTTGTTGGAAATGGCCATCAGGATCATGCCGCGGATCCGGGCCTGCAGATTCTCTTCGGTCGTATCCGCGGGCAGGCCGGCAAACTGATCTGCGAGCATCCCGGCCATGGTTTCCATCGCCGGCGCGATGCCGATTTCGTCATAGCGAACGCCGAGCAGGCGGACCATTTCGCGCGACTCCGAAAGGCTGATCTCGGCCGTGTACGGGGAGGCCATCATGACCGCGCGCACGCGCTCGGCGCCGAGGGCATCGACGGCGATGGCCAGCGTGAGCGCCGAATCGATTCCTCCCGACAGGCCGATGATCGCACCCGGGAAGCCGTTCTTGCCAAGGTAGTCACGCACGCCGAGAACCAGCGCCTGATAGACCTCGGCTTCGATGCACGGCGCCGGGACAATGCTCCCTGGCTGTGGCTCGCCATCGACGATGTCGACCACCGCCAGCGCTTCCTCGAACTGCGGCAGTTGGCAGCACAGCGTTCCCCGCGAGTCGAGAACGAATGAACCGCCGTCGAAGACCAATTCGTCCTGGCCGCCGGCCAGATTGGCGTAGATCACCGGCAGGCGGGTACTGGCGATACGCTGGCGGAGGACTTCGGTACGCCTCTCGCGCTTGCCGATGTGATAGGGAGAGGCGTTGAGGACGAGCAGAATCTCGGCGCCGGCCTGGCGGGCCAGATCAGCGGCACCTGCTTCCCAGACGTCGGCGCAGATATTGACGCCGCAGCGCACGCCCTTGACGGTCAGCACGCACGGGCCTTCGCCGGAGTCGAAATAGCGTTCTTCGTCGAACACCTCGTAGCTCGGCAGGCGCTGCTTGTAGTAGGTGGCCACGCGCACGCCGTCGCTGATCAGCGTCGCCGCGTTGTAGCAGCGGTAGCCGCGCCGTTCCGGATGGCCAACGAGAACCGCGATTCCCTTGACCTTGGCGGCGAGGGCGTCGAGCTCGGCTGCGCAAGCGGCGGAGAAATCCTCGCGCAGCAGGAGGTCCTCCGGCGGGTAACCGCAAAGCGCCAGCTCCGGTGTCAACAGCAGGTCGGCGCCTTGCTCCCTGGCGCGCTCGGCAAAATCGAGGATACGCGCCGAGTTGCCGGCAAAGTCGCCGACCGTCGCGTTGATCTGGGCAATGGCAATCTTGAGAGGCATGGGCGCAGGCACCAGCGAAAGGGGCGCTTGCGCGCCCCTTGATCATGGTTGAAAAGAAACGGCTCAGTAGTGCGGCTTATCCTTGGCATCATTGAAGCGCTGCACGCCTTCCATGATTTCCTTCTTGGCCTCATCGACGCCCAGCCAGCCGGCGACCTTGACGAACTTGCCGCGCTCCAGATCCTTGTAGTGGGCAAAAAAGTGCGAGATCTGGTCCAGGATGACCTGCGGAAAGTCGCGCGGTGATTCGATGTCGCGATACATTTGCGTCAGGCTGTCAACCGGAACCGCCAGTAGCTTGCCGTCCTGCCCGGCCTCGTCTTCCATGGCCAGCAGGCCGATCGGCCGGCAGCGCACGACCACGCCCGGCGGCAGGGCAAACTGGGTCACCACTAGGACGTCGACCGGGTCGTCGTCGCCGGCGATGGTGTGCGGGATGTAGCCATAGTTGCAGGGGTAGTGCATGGCGGTCGACATGAAGCGGTCGACGAAGACCTGTCCGCTTTCCTTGTCTACTTCATACTTCACCGGATCGGCATGCATCGGGATTTCGATGACGACGTTGAAATCATTCGGGAGTGCTTTGCCCGAGGGCACGCGATCTAGGCCCATGTAAGTTCTCTCTGCTGGTTGGGGAATGCCTCATTATACGCGCCTATCGTTGAGCGAGGGCTCGCCGGAAGACATTGGCGTGGCCGTCGGACTAGCACCGGGTAGTGGCCCACCGACGCGTCGAGACGGTACGCGCCGTCAGGCGACACAGGCCAGCGCGCTTGCTTCGCCTGCCCTGGTTGCTGCCGCGCCCTGTTCGAGCCCTTTCAGCCAGGCGAGAACCGGTGCCGCGCAATCGTGCCAGTGCTCATCGAGAATCAGTGCGTGCCCGGTTTCGGCGACGACCTGCAGTTCGGCGTTCCAGCGCCGGGCGAGCGGACGGATCAGCTCCGGCGGAAAGACCGTGTCGAGTTCGCCGCCGACGACGAGCACCGGCAGCGCCGGCGGCGGCTTGGGCGACCATCTCCAGCAGCCGAGCAGCGCCAGGTCACAGACCGCCCGTGCCGACTCGGGCTGTACCAGCTGAGCGAAGCGCAGCAGCGTTTCCGGCCTGGTCGTCGGCGAGAAGTAGACCTCCTTGATCATGTGCAGTGCGGTGGCACTGACCCGCCCCCTGGTCACGTTAACCACTTCGCAAAGAAACTTGGGGTATTTGAGCAACAGCTTTGTCGCCGACTCGAGCGTGCCGTTGATCGGCACGGGCGCAAGCAGGACAGCCGCCGCGGCGAGCGATTGCTCAAGGAGGCGTTCGGCAATGAACGCACCCATCGAATGCCCGATGACGATAGGTCGTTGGTCGAAGCCGGCGACGACCTGCTGGGCGTCGGCCAGGTAATCGTCGAGACTCAAGGCGTCCAGATACTCGCGCCCGTCGCTGCCACCATGGCCGGAAAACTCGAGCGCGTGGCAGTCGTAGCCATGGCTGGCAAAATAGGGGAGGAAGTGAACATCCCACGAACGCGCATCAACATAGCCACCGTGCAGAAAGAGCAGCGGCGGGCGCTGCGAGGGGGTACTCGGTGCGCGGTGGAGGGTGTGGAGCTTGTGCGGCCGATGTTTGCGATGTGGGTCCATGAGCGGTCTCCGGAAGCGATCCCCAACTATAGGCCAGATCGCGTTGCAACGGCGAGGCCAGTCCTTGGCTGGTCCACGGCGCGCGCGAAGTCCTCACCGCAGCAAGTGCCCGGCCAGGAGCTTCCGCGTCCCCGGCTTTCGGCCTATGATGTCGCCAGGATGTTGCCTGAGGCTTGATCTGAAATGACTCATAGCGCCGCCGCACCTTCCCCCTCGAACAAGGCCGCCAGGCAGACGGCGGTGCCCGGAACGAGCCAGACCGATCCGCCGGGCCAGCGCACGGTCGATTGCGCCGCCAATCCCTATCCTGGCCTCGCCGCGTTCAAACCCGAAGCGCATCACCTGTTCTTCGGGCGCGACGAGGATAGCGAAAGGGTCGTCGCGCGCTTGGCGGAAACGCGCTTGATCAGCGTCATCGGCCGCTCCGGCACCGGCAAGTCCTCGCTGGTCGCCGCCGGTGTCGTGCCGCGCTTTGCCGCGCTGCTCGGCGGGCTGAGCTATCTTCGCTGCGAGCCGCAGGGCAGTCCCTTCCACCAGCTTGCCGACGTGCTTGGTCGCGAGCTTCCCGGAACGGATTCTGCGATCGCTCACCAAGCCGTCGACAGCGTACAGCGCGCGCTCACCGAAGCGAGTGATTCGCGGCAGTCGGAAGAACGCCTTGCCGTCGCCAGCATCGCTTTGCTGCGCCAACGAAAGCGCCCGCTGCTCCTGCTGCTGGACCAGTTCGAAGAGTTGTTTACGCTCACGCCGGTGGCTTGCGCGCTCCGCTTTCGCCAGCTCTTCGGCGCGCTGCTCGACATCGACGACCTGTACCTGGTGTTGACGCTGCGCAGCGAATTCACCGTTCGCCTGATGGAATGGCTGGGTGAGGACCTTTTTCGGGCGTCACTGGTGGCCCTCGAACCGGTCACTGGCGAGGCGCAACTGCAGGCGATCATCACCGGCCCGGCGCAAGCCTGTGGTGTTCCGGTGCAGGCCGAACTGGTTTCGACACTCCTCTCGGCGGCCAGAGCCAGCAAAGGCGCGCTGCCGTTGATCGCCTTGGCCCTCGAACGGATGTTCGAGGAGCGCGACGCCCGGCAGGGCCTCACCCTGGCGGCCTATGAACGCATGGGTGGACTGGCCAGCATCGTCGACACGGCGGCTGCCGGCATCGAACGATTGATCGACAGCGAACCGCAGCTGGAGCTCGCTTGTGCCCGACTGTTTGCCGAACTGGCGACGGTGATCGACGAGGTGCCGACGCGGCGGACGGTCGAAATCGCAGCTTTGCGCGCCGATCGGCAGATCAGCCGACTGGTCGATGCCTTGCGCAGCCAGGGCTTTCTGTCCGACCCCGACGACCAGCACGTCGAGTTCGCCCACGAAACGCTGCTGACCCACTGGCCGCGCCTGCGGCAGTGGTGCGCCCGCTATCGCGACAGCCTGTCGCTTCGGCGGCAGGCGAAAATGGCGGCCAGGGAGTGGTGGCAGCTCGTCGCGCAGGAGGCCGGTTCGCCGCCTGCCGGCCGGTACGGCAGCCATCCCCAGCTGTGGAGCTGGGAGCGGCAGAAGCCGGTGTTGCTGGCCCTGCTCGATCTCAGCCACCGCGCAGCGCTGGCCGAAGCAGACTTCCGCGATCCCGGCATTGCCGCCTGGCGTACGCTGGCCGCGCACCTGGACAAGACACTGCATCGTTTTCTGCGGCCCGAACCGCTGCGCCTGCTCGACGAATTGGCGAGCGACGAGACTCAACATCATCGCCGCGAAGAGATCGGCCTGCGCCTCAATCAGATGGGCGACCCGCGCCGCGGCGTAGGGCTGACGGCCGAAGGCCTGCCGGATATTGTCTGGATCGACATCGCGGGTGGGGAAGTGCAGCTCGAAGGCAAGGCCAGCGAGGTCTTCGTGGTCAAGCCCCTGCGCATTTCCAGGTACCCGATCACATGGCAGCAATACGGCGCTTTCCTTGCCGCTGACGATGGCTATCGCGATCGTCGCTGGTGGCGAAAGCTGGTGCAACGCAAACAACCGGGCGAGACGCGCTGGGGTTTTCAGAACCATCCGGCCATCAACATCGCCTGGAGCGACGCCGTCGCCTTCTGCCGCTGGTTGAGCGAGCGCTTGGCGTTGGCCGGGCCGGAGGTCATCCGCCTGCCGACCGAGTGGGAGTGGCAGTGGGTCGCTCAGGGCGGGCCGATGCGGCGAAAATATCCATGGGGCAGCGAATGGAACCCGGCGCGGGCCAACAGTCACGAGAGCGGCACGGGTCGGACGATGGCCGTGGGCATGTATCCGCTGGGCGCGCCGGAAGGAGAGACGGTAGCCGATCTCGCGGGTAACGTCTGGGAATGGTGCCTGAACGAATACGACCATCCTGGCAACACGCAGATCGGTGGTGACATCTCGCGCACGCTGCGTGGCGGATCGTGGCTCGATTTTCCGGGCGACCTGCGGGCGGCCAAGCGCGAAGAGTTCTCGCCCGATGACCGCGACGGCGATATCGGTTTCCGCGTGGTGCTCGCGGCGCCGCTCGAATAGGAAGGACCCGCACGCGGCTCGGCCTTGCGCTTTCGAACGACACAGGAGCAGGTGTGGGTGGGCAACGGACAGCGGGCGTCCGTTCGTGCGCCGCCGGTAACGCTTACCTGTGGCTGACGGTGACGCTCAGCTGGCCGCGATTATTGCCATAGAACTTCCAGGCATCGTTGGCGTAGCAATACAGGTAGCCCGGGCGCAGCGGCTTGAACGTGCATTGCTCGCCGATGACAAAGCTCTCGCCCTCGATCGCCGTGCCACTGCCGTCCATGTTCGGCTGGTTGGCGATCATGCCGATCAGAGCAAACCATGGCGCGTCCTCGCGGCGCCGCGATCCCCACCAGTCGGCCGCTTCCTTGCTCGTCAATCGCTGGTAGATCGCTTCGGCCTGGCCAATGGCATTGCCGAGCAGGTGCGCGACCTCGCCGATGTTGAACTGCCCTTCGTCGACCCCTCCCGGGCCGCAGGGAATCGTGCTGTCCAGCCACTCGCCGCTGGCGACGAATGCGTAGTTCACGCCGCCTTCAAGGTACAGGCCGGTAGCGTTCCAGTGCTGGCCAGCGGACACGGCAGCGCTGGCCGACTCACCGACACCGAGGACCCGCGTCGGCCAGTACGGCGCCTGCGCCAGAGGCGGTACCTGATGCCGATCCCAGACCTGCTCGGCCAGCTCACGGCCAACACTGTTCGCGGCCACCAGCGGCGTTGCGCGCGGCAAGGTGCGCAGATGTTTCCAAGCGCCGCCTGGCGACTCGTGCAGGACGCCGCGCGGATCGGGACTCAACTGGCAGGCCAGCGCCGGATCGACGCGCAGGCCAAGTGCCGTCGCTTCATCGACCATCCACTGCAGCGCGCCGTCGGAGAGGCCGCAATCCTGGTAACCACCCCCCACGTCTTCGTGCGTACCGACGAACCAGAGCTGCTTGACGCTGCCGTCGACCAAGCGCTGCGCGTCGCTCCACAGGGTTGGCGAAAAGCTCGCCCGTTGTTCGTCCATGGCCAGAGCGTGGCGACCGTGGCGAACCGCGGGGCCGAGCTGGGTGTCGTGGAAGCGGTAATTGCTCGGGTCGTCGAGGATCTGGTCGAAGAGGACCAGATCGTCGGGTACGCCGAGCGAACCGACCGTATCCCAGACACCGATCAAGTGGATGAGCGGTTGGCCATCGGGCAGGGCACCGGCAAGAAAGCGGAAATCGGCACCCCATTGCGTCGCTTTCCGGCCTTTCCGGTAGCCGTGCTCGTAGGCCTTTTCGACCGCTGTCCAGGCCTGCCGCTTACTGCACCGACTGAGATCGACAAGCCCGCAGCGGGCGATGAAGCCGCCGAGGCTGCGCACCGTGTAGGCGCCGCGACTGAAACCGAAGAGGAAAATCCGGTCACCACTTCGGTAGTGGTCGCACAGCCAACGATAGGCCGCGAGAATGTGGCGGCTGAGACCAAGGCCGATGGCGCCGCCGAGCAGACGTTCCACGAGATTGCCGTCGGCACCGACACCGGGGTGATAGTAGACCCGCTGTTGCTCGTCGCTCAGGCAGAGCCTGTGCAGCTTGACGACGTTGGTCGGTGCGGGCAGGGCGCCCATTTCCTGCTTCGGGGTGCACCAGGTTCCGTCACAGCAGACGACGAGATTGCGTGGCATTATTTCTCTTCTCCGGGTCAGCTGCCCGACGGCAGCACAAAGCGGAAGCTGGTCAGTTCTGCAGCCGGCCGCGGTCGGCTGAACAGGAAGCCCTGAGCCTCGAAACAGCCGTGCGCGGCAAGAAAGCGCAACTGCTCGACGGTTTCGACACCTTCGGCGATGACTTCCATTCTCAGGCTCTTGGCCATGGCCACGACGGCGTGCACGATGGCCGCGTCGTTGGCATCGGTCGACAGGTCGCGAACGAACGAGCGGTCGATCTTCAGTCGTGAGACCGGAAAGCGCTTGAGGTAGGCCAGACTCGAGTAGCCGGTACCAAAGTCGTCGATGGCGATTCGCACGCCAAGAGCTGCGAGCGCCTGCAGGAGCTTGACGGCGCTCATCGGGTCGTCCATCAGCAAGCTCTCGGTCAGCTCGAGTTCGAGGGTCCGCGGCTGCAGCCCAGATTCGGCAAGTATGGCCGCCAGCTGTTTGCCGAGATCACCCTGCTGCAGTTGTCGGGCAGAGAGGTTCACACTGATGCGCAGAGCGTTATGGCCGGCGTCGTGCCAACGTTTCGCTTGCCGGCAAGCCTCGCGCAGGACCCACTCACCGAGCGGGGCAATGAGCCCGGTTTCCTCGGCTATCGGGATGAAGCGATCCGGTGCGACGAGGCCGAGGCGCGGGTGGCGCCAGCGAATCAGGGCCTCCATACCGGTGGTCTCGCCGCTGCGACTGTCAACCTGTGGCTGGTAGAAGAGCTGGAACTCACGCTGCTCGATAGCTGTGCGCAAGTCGTTCTCGATCGCCACGCGCTCGAGTACCGCCCGGTTCATGTCGCCGGTAAAAAACTGGAAATTGTTACGGCCATGTTCCTTGGCGTGATACATCGCCGTATCGGCGTTGCGCAGCAAGCTGGGCACGTCTTCGCCGTCTTCCGGATAGAGACTGATGCCGATGCTCGGCGTCACTTGTAACGGACGCTTGCCGATCAGCTGTGGCGCCGCGACAATCTCGAGCACTTTTTGCGCGACCCGCGCGACGCTTTCGACGTCGGCGACGTCGGGAATGACGATGATGAACTCGTCACCGCCCAGCCGGGCCACCGTTTCGGTCTCGCGCAGCACCTTGCCGAGACGCTCTGCGACACGCGCCAGGAGCTGGTCACCGGTGTCGTGCCCAAGGGTATCGTTGATCAGTTTGAAGCGGTCGAGGTCGAGGAAAAGCACTGCCGTATGCGTGCCTTCGCGTCTGGACTTGGCGAGTGCCTGGCGAATGCGATCCTCGAGCAGCAGGCGGTTTGGCAGCCGCGTCAGCGCGTCGTGGTGGGCGAGGAAGTGGATGTGCGCCTCGGACTGTTTTCGTTCGCTGATGTCGTCGAAGCTCCCCGTGTAGTGCGTCACTGTGCCGGCAGGGCTGACGACCGCGGTAACGGTCAGCCACGCCGGAAAGACCTCGCCGTTCTTGCGCCGCTGCCAGACCTCTCCCTGCCACAGGCCATGCACTGCGATCTGGGCCCACCTCTCGGGAGCGCAGCCGTCGCTCTGCTGCGCAGCGGCAAACAGCCGTGGCGTCTGCCCGACGACCTCGTCCCGCGGGTACCCAGTGATCGTCGTTAGCGCCGGGTTGGCAGAGACGATGCGCTCGTCTGAATCGGTGATACAGATCGCCGAAGTGCTGGCTGAGAAGACCGTCGCTGCCAGGCGCTGCGCCTCTTCGGCACGACGCTGATTGACGATCCGCCAGATATCCTGGCCGATCAGTCGGGTGGTCTCGATTTCGCTCTCGGTATACGGTCCGACCTTGTTGCCGACGCCGAGCAGCATGCGCCCCAGCCCGCCCTCGACGACCGGCACGCTGATCAGCCGTTCGAGCCCGGCAAGCGCCGGCGGTCGAGTCCCGATGAGGCCTGTTTGCTCGGCGTCGAAGAGCAGCGGCGAGCGCTGCCGCAGGGCCTCGATCCAGATCTCGGCGATACGGCTGCTGCACAGCAGGTCGGCGAGCCCCCGAGAAGCGCCGCGCTGCGTTCCCTGCGACCAGCTCACCGAGTCGATGTCTTGCTGGTCGGCATGTACGAAGCAGAGGAAGGAAATCCGGCTGCCGGTCAGGTCCTCGGCGACAGTCAGTCCGTGCTGGATGAATTCGCTTTCGTCCATCTGCTCGGCGGCCTTGGGCAATTCAAGCATGGCCAAAGCCCGCTCGGCCTGGTGCTTGAGCAGGGCTGCCGACCGCCGTCGGGCTTCGTCGCGGCGCTGGCGTTCGCTGATGTCGATGAGAATGCAATGGGTGCGCGCCCCGCCTCGCGTGGTGTGATGGATGCGGCCACTGACCTGAACCCTGATCGTCGTCTCGTCCTTGCGCCGGAAGTCGAGCAGTAGGTCGTTGATCTGCCCTGCATTGACGAAGGTCGGGAAAGCCTCGACCAGAGTGGGCAGGGAAGCGGCGTCCAGGAAGTCGCCGATCTCGCGGCCGACGACCTCGTCACGGCGGTAACCGAGCAGACTCAGCCAGGCGTCGTTGACCTCGACGAAGCGGCGGTCAGCGACATCAACCGACTGATAGGCCAGTGGTGCGCCGCTGAATAGCGCGTGATAGTGCTCCTCGGAGGCGGCCAGCGCCGCTTCGCGTTCGACGATGGCGATGGCCATGCGCCGCATGCTCAGCGCCAGATTCGCCAGCTCCGCGGCCCGCGAGGAGGGTAGCGGCGCTGCGTAATCGCCGTCGGCGATGGCCTGGACATGGCGCCCGAAATCGGCGATCCGCCGTACCAGCTGCTGGCCATAGACGTAGGCCACGAGCACCGCCAGCGCGAGCGCCAGCGTCAGGCCCCCGGCGATGGCTAGCAGGATGGTACGCGTGGCCGCGAAAGCGATGTCGGTCGGTTGCGCGACCAGCGTCAGCCAGCCCGAGCTGCCGACCGGCACGACCGTGCCGATGTGCTCATCGCCGTCGAGAGAAAAACGACCCGTCCCAAAAGTTCCGCCGAGAGCGGCCTGGACCAGCGGCAGGTAGGCAAGGTTTTCCTGCCGCGCAGCGTGGCTGGCGTCGGGGTGCGCGACGACTTGCCCAACACGGTCGAAGATGATCGGCAGCACGCCGGCCGCACGGCCAAGTTCGCCGATGTGCTTCGACAATTGCCGGAGATCCAGCTCTCCGACCAGGGTCTCGCCGGCACTGACGCTGGGCGGACCCTGGCTGCGCAGCGGCACGGTCATGGCCACGACGATCTTGCCGCGCTGCGACAGGTAGCTGTCAGACCAGGCCACGCTGCCGCTCGAACGCGCGCTGCGAAGGAAAGTTCGTGCCGAGAAATCCAGCCCCAGCAACTCGTCGCGACCACTTCGCCGTTCGAGCGGCAGACCGACGTCCATTACCCGTGCGCTCGCATCCAGGATGTACAGCGCTTCCAGCGGTGCGTGCGCGTTGACCTGGGTGTCGATGACCACGCGAGCGCGCCCCGGTAAGAGCGTGGGCAGCGCTTCGATCTCGGCCGCGACACGTTCGACCTCGCCTGCCGAGCCCTGCAGGAAATCATCAACCTGGCGCGACAAGGTCACTGCAATAGCCCGGTGGCTGCTCTCCACCTGGTTGTTGAGCAACGGCAGGAGCACCCCGAGCATGACGGCGACGACGATCAGGGTCGCCATGGCCACCACCGTGGTCAGGCCCAGAGCCAGCCAGAAACGAAGAGAGCGCGCCATGTCGCGAAGCCTAGCCCGCGCCAGCCATCGCGGCAGCGCTGAGATCGCGCGCGGAGGGCGATCGATCGCGGGGACTAGTGCAGGGACTTGAACTCGCCATTACGTATCACCGCTAAGAAGCTGTCGCGTTGCGTGTCGCCGCCGGCATCGAACTGAATCGGCGACTGAGCGCCAGCGAACGTGGCCTGCGCCAATAGCGCTTGTTTGAGGGTCTCACCGCTGCGCCTGGCGGTAAGGGCGTCGAGAGCGACGTTGGTGGCGTCGAAGGCCGTCAGTCCGGGGAACCCCGGCTCATGCCCGAATCGTTCGCGATACGCATGGCGAAAGGCCAGGTACGCTGCGGCGCTGCTATCGCGATCGACGTACTGGGCGACGACAAGTCCTTCAACGGCTCGCCCGCCGAGCTCGATCAGGCGCTCGGTGGCCGCCCATTCGGACGTACCGATGCGCAAATCCGCAGCGCGCATGCGCAGGTGCCGGACCAGCAGGGCGGTATCGACCGAATTGGCGATGATGATCACCCCATCGGGCTTTGCGGCGAGAACGGTGGTCGCCAGCGCGGCCAGCGATTGGCCGGAGTCGAAGGCAATTTCGCCAATGACTTGCCCACCCATGCCCTCGAAGGCGATGCGGAAATCGCCGGCCCAGCTTTCGCTGTACGCCTGATTGCTCAGGTCGCAGACGAGAACCACCCGTCGCAGTCCGTTCTCCCGGAAGTGATACTCAGCCGACTTGAACACGTGCGCCGCAGTCGGTGCGACCACTCTGAAGAACTCATCGTCCAGACCGGTCAGCGCGTTCGTCGTCACCGTTGGTGAGAGCAGGGGGACGCCGGCAGCGTTGAACTGCGGCAGGATGGCCAGAGCCATGGTGCTGGTCATTGGGCCGATGACCACCTCGACCTTGCTCGCCAGCAAGCGGCTAGCCGCGTGGCGCGCAAGCTCGGCGTCTTGCTGGTCGTCCTCGGCGATCAGTTCGACCGGTCGGCCATTGATTCCGCCCTGCCGGTTACGCATCTCGACGGCGAGAATGGCCCCGTTGCGCCCCCCAATACCGAGGTCGGCGACGCGCCCGGAGAGGCCAGCCAGAAAGCCGATGCGCACGGGCTCCGGCGGCGAACAAGCGAGCACCGCGAACAGGACAGCGGCGACCATGGCGACGACAGGCAGGCGGCCAGGTACCAGTCGCAGTTCGCCAATCGTTGTCGTTGTTGACGCGAGCATGTCGCCTCCTGCGGCGCCTAATCACCCTGTGACAAGCGCAAGAGGCCGACTATAACATCGTTGGAGAGGGCGCCGTGTTTCACCGCTGCAGCAGCGCAATCGAACGAATTGCCACGCGAGAATTCGCCTGGCCCCTCGCTCCCGCACCCTCAGTCGCATGCCCGCCGGGGTGACGAGGGCCGGCGACACATTTGCCGGGCTGACCGGCAAAAACACTGAAAAGGGTGGAAAACAAGCCGCGAGCGGATCTCAAGCGATTGAAACGACTTACATATCGGCGCTATTATGGCAATCGTCGTCGAGCGTTGATGTGGCGACCTTTTTGGTAGCAGAACACACCCACTGGGAGAGAGATAGATGGATAAGAGAACTCCGCCGCCCCCCGCGAGCACCGATGGCATCAGCGCGGGAGGAATAGCGGAAGCCGAGAATACCGAATCTCCGGCCGCCAAGCCCGCAGCGCGAGCCCCGCGGGCACGAGCTGTTTCAGCGTCGACGCGGGCGACCCAGCCGCGCCGGGCAACAGCCGGAGATGTGGCACCTGCACGTACGCCCGCCGCCATGGAAGCCTTCGATATCGCCGAGGCGACCAGTTCGGCGATCGAGCACAAGAAAGTCGCCCTGCGCGACATCATCGCGCACGCCACCGTCGGTGACACGGCGTCGCTGGCGAAGACGCTGGAAGCGATCATGACCGGCTCTTCTCCCGATGACGCTGCAGCCCTGCGCAAGGCGCTGATGGCAGAGAGGAACGAGCCCGAAGCAACGCCGCCAAGCAGCCCGGACGATGAATTGGCGTCGAGCTGGCGCGAAACGAGTTCCTATCCCTACCGCAACCTGATGTCGCGCAAGGCGTACGAGAAACAGAAATACCGCCTGCAGGTCGAGTTGCTGAAACTGCAGAACTGGATGAAGGAAACCGGGCAGCGCGTGGTCGTCATTTTTGAGGGGCGTGACGCAGCGGGCAAGGGCGGCGCGATAAAGCGCTTTACCGAACACCTCAACCCACGTGGCGGACGGGTCATGGCTCTCGAGAAGCCCAGTGAACAAGAGCGAGGGCAGTGGTACTTCCAGCGCTACGTGCGCCACCTGCCGACAGCCGGCGAGATCGTGTTCTGTGACCGCTCGTGGTACAACCGCGCCGGCGTCGAGCGGGTGATGGGTTTCTGCAGCGAAGAAGAGTACGCGGAGTTCATGCGCCAGACCCCTGAGGTCGAGCGTACGCTGGTGCGCAGCGGCATCCACCTGATCAAGTTCTGGTTTTCGGTCAGCCGCAAGGAACAGCGCCGCCGCTTCAAGGAGCGCCAGGTGCATCCGCTCAAGCAGTGGAAACTTTCGCCGATCGACCTTGCTTCGCTCGACAAGTGGGACGATTACACGAAGGCAAAGGAGGCGATGTTTTTCCATACCGACACCGCCGAAACGCCGTGGACGGTCATCAAGTCCGACTGCAAGAAGCGCGCGCGCCTGAATGCCATGCGCTACGTCCTGCATAAGCTGAACTACACCGGCAAGGACGTTGACGCCATCGGCCCCATCGATCCTTTGTTGGTCGGTCGTCCGCACGTGGTTTACGAACCCAGTGGAAGCGCCCATCCGGTGGGGGAACACACACCGATTCTGTAGCCCGCACGGATGCGGAAATCAGCGGCAACGCAGGGGCGCGCAAAGCGCCCCGCTTTTTTGCGGGCGCCACGCTCTGACTCGCCCTCTGCGCCCCCTTTCGCTTGCGAAATGATCTGAGCTTGGTCTAGCGTGTCTATTCTTCGCCTTCATCAACTGCGCACTCGCCATGTCGGTCCCATCGAACTCAGCGTCGATGCCGGGGAGTGCGTCTGTGTCCACGGAGCTTCCGGCAGCGGCAAGACGCTCTTGCTGCGCGCCATCGCCGATCTCGACGCACACGCCGGCGACGCCTATCTCGATGCCCAGCCATGCACGATGCTGGCGGCCCCGGAGTGGCGCCGTTCGGTGGCCCTGGTGGCGGCGGAAAGCCAGTGGTGGGGGGAGCGCGTCGGCGACCACTTCGAGACGGACATCGATGCCGGCTGGCTGCAGCAGCTCGGCCTGCCCGAAGAAGCGATCGACTGGCAATTGTCCCGCTGTTCAACGGGCGAAAGGCAGCGCCTCGCTCTCTTGCGGACGCTGATGCACGAACCGGCGGCACTCTTGCTGGATGAGCCGACGGGAAATCTCGACCAGGAGAGTACCCGACGTGTCGAGGAGTTGCTGGCCGATTATCGACGCCAGCGGCACGCCGCAGTGCTGTGGGTCAGTCACGATTCCGCGCAGATCGAACGCGTCGCTCACCGCAGTTTCATTCTGCGCGACGGCGGCCTGGCGGAGGAGAAGAGGGTGCCGCGGTGCAGGTGATCACGCTTTCTCCCGCAGACCTGGCCATAGCCGCGCTGCTCATCCTCGCCCTCGCCGGGCTGTCGCGGCGCCTGCGCCTTGGGGTCGAGCGACAACTGCTGACCTCCGCGGCGCGCAGCACCATCCAGCTGTTTCTCATCGGCCTGGTCCTCAAGGTTCTCTTCGACAACGTCCATCTGGTCTGGGTGACATTAATGGCCGGAGTGATGATCGCGGTGGCCGGACGCGAGGTCATGGTCCGCCAGAAACGACGCTTCGTCGGCTGGTGGGGATTTGGCGTTGGCACCCTGTCGATGTTCGTTTCGTCGTTCACGGTGACCGTCATGGCCTTGCTAATGGTGATCGGCACCAGCCCGTGGTACGCGCCGCAGTACGCCATACCGCTGCTGGGAATGATCCTCGGCAATACCATGAACGGTATCTCGCTGGGACTCGACCGTCTCACCCAGGAAGCCACCCAGAAACGCCAGATCATCGAGAGCCGTCTCGCACTCGGGCAAAGTTGGCAGCGGGCAATTTCCGACAGCCGCCGCGAGGCCATCCGGGTCGGTCTGATTCCGATCGTCAACGCCATGTCGGCCGCCGGCATCGTCAGCCTTCCCGGGATGATGACCGGCCAGATACTCGCCGGAACGCCTCCGGTGGAAGCAGTCAAGTATCAGATTCTGGTCATGTTTCTCATCGCCGGAGGCACCGGATTCGGCACCGTCGTCGCCGTCAGCTTTGCCGCCAGACGCCTTTTCGACGAGCGCCAGCGCTTGCGGCTCGACCGCTTGAGTGGTGGGCCACGGAATTGATCTGAAACCACTCATGCGGGACGGGTGAACGAGATCGGCAGGCCGATTTTTCAAGCCTGCCGAACGCCCGATCAGAGGCCACTTGTGTCTTGCCTTGGCACCTGCCGGTTGAGCCTCGACCGGGCATATCAGCGCTGGGGAGGGGTGAAAAAAACCGCCAGCGCTCCGGATACGGGTCACTCAACCGGCATCCGGGCCACCGACGGCCTGGTCACACTTCGGCGTGCGACTTGCAGCCTAAAGCGTCGTCAACGCTGGATCAGCGGTGCGACGCCGGCCGCATGCTTTTCGGCTTGTTTGACGGCCTTTTTTTCCTTTGGTGTCAACGCCGCCTGTTTTTTCGTTTCCTTGTTGCCTTGCCTTATCTTGCCCATGATCGTACTCCTCGTGAGCACCGGCGAACGCAGGTGCGATTGCAGTATAGGCGGATCTGGGCACGGAAACGGGGTGGCAAGAAATAAGTACGGCCATCGACCATCTGCGCATCAGGTGCTCGCTGCCCGCGTCGCCATCGCCAACCTGGCTATTTCAGGCTGACGACAGGGCCAGCGCACTGGTACCATGGAGGCGGGTTTTGTTAACTCTTGCGAAAGGAGCGACACATGAGTCTGAAAGAGGCAAAGGATGCCTATATCGGCAAGCTTAAACTGCAGCTCGACGAATGGAGTGCAGATCTTGACGCCATGGAGGCCAGGGCTCGACAGGCCGACGCCGGGTTCAAGGAAAGCTTCAACGCCAAGGCTGAGGAGCTACGCTACCAGAAGACCCTGGCTCAGGGCCGGATCAACGCGCTGCACGAGGCCGCCGATGACGCCTGGGAAGAACTCAGAAACGGCAGCGAAAACATCTGGTCGACGGTCCGCCAGACCTTTGCCGACGCCAAAGCAAAATTCGACAACAAATAAACCGAGCGAGCGCTGGCTTAAAGATAGAAACGGGGCTGCGGCCCCGTTTCTTGTTACCTCTCACCGCTACGCGGCCATCTCATCCAGTTTACATAATACAAATTATGCGTAGTCCGGCCGAAGGCGGTTGAGAAGGGGCTGTGCTGGCTCGTGGCGACTGATCCGCCCGGTTGTCCGTCACCATTGGCGCCAGGCGCATGCTGCCACCGGGCAAGCCCACCGATCGGATCCGCCTACCCGCCGCTTGCCTGTCGGCCTGCCTTGAACTGCTCGGCCAGGGCCTGGTTATAGGTTGCCAGCCCACTGAGCGCCATACGGCTGGTCGTCGGTCCGTCCAGGTCAACTTCCATTTCGACGACCTTCGACTTGTTGGCGGCGACGCCGGCCAGATTTCCGACGACCTGCAGGGCCACGACAGCCGCGTTTTTCTGCGAATCAAATCCGCCGACTTCCCGAAACCGGGCGAAGTTCCCGCCCACGGCGATGCCTTTCGCCATGCGCAGGCTTCCGCCATCGACGTGACCACTGGCGGCGATCGCTCCCGGCGGCGCGGTAACGCTCATTCCTTCGCCAGCACCGGTATTCGCGCCGTCCGGATTCAGGATCGATGAGCCCGACCCGGAGGTCTCCAGCGCCGCGATATTGATCGCCACGCCGATGGCGATGCCGTCGAAACCGCTCTTGCTCCAGTCGATACGCTTGCCCATATTGCCGGCGCCAAGACCGGCGAACCCGCGTTCGTGGAGCTTCATCCCGGTCGGCGTCAGCACCAGGTATTTGCGCGTGGTATGCCCGAGGTCCTGCTCGACATACACGGGCGCCTGGATCGTGCTTGCCGCCTCGGTCGCCGCATACACCGCGCCGTTCGCGGCCGTGAACGCCGCCGCGTCCTCGACCTCGACGCTGCCGGCGGCGAGCCGCTCTTTCAGATCGGCCCAGGCCCTGTCCGTCAGCACCTGCAAGGCGGCAACATCGACGTTGGCGACCTGATATTTGATTCGCGAACGCGTGGCGCCGTAGTTCGTCCCTGGCAGGTAGCCGGCACGGGTGCTGGCGGAGACTTCTCCGCCAACTTCGAAGAGAACGCGGAACTCACTGATATAGATGCGTTTGCCGGCGGTATTCAGTTTTCCTTCCAGGAGCCCGCCGCGTTCGAGGACGACAATCGGCTCAGACGCCACCGCTTGCACTGCGGCCACCGTAAGCGGTTGCACGGCTCCGGCGGCCGGTCCTTCGGCGAGCTTTCTGAATTCGTCGGCAGAGAGCGTTTTTCCCGGGAACGCGGGTTCATCTGGCCGGCACTCCTTGGCGATGGCCAGTTTGCCAAGGAAGCCCTTTCTCTCCTTGGCTTCGGCGGCGCGCTGCTGCGCCGCGGCGTCCGGTGCCATGCTTTCCTGCACCTGCTGCTGGGCCACAGCGCCGGCGACCTTGCCAACCAGGCCGCCAAGCCCGCCAAACAGCCCGGCACCCTGCGCCACCGCTGCACCGGCGACCTGTCCGCCAGCGTTTGCCACCCCGCCCGCTGCCGCTTTGCCGATGCTTGGCGCATTGGGATCGCCAGCAGCGATAAATTCGGCCATCGCCTGTTCCTGGGCGGCCAGCCCTGTACAGTCGAGTTCGGCGTCACTCGGGCTGACCCGCTGCAGCGCTTCGGCGGACACCAGCGCCGGTGAACCGGCCAGGAACGCGATCATCATTGACTGACGGATGACTTGCTTCATCGGATGCTTTCTCCTCGTTAAGAAATATGACATGGAGAAAGTCTAAACGAAGGGCAAGCGCGGGTGATTGGCAAGTATTCGGCAAATGAGAACAATGTCGCAAGACCGTGAAAAGAATGGCCCCGGGCAAACACAGCCACCCTTGCCAGGCGTGCACTGCGCGGGTTTCAGCAGGCCTTGACTGCTCAGGCGGATTTGCTGCCTTCGCCCTGGAGTGGTAGATTGCCGGGCTGCGGATCCCGTCGCCGCCCCTTCGTTCGAGTGTCTTCTTCGATGCCACAGATCGCCGTCAACAATCTTCATATCGAATACGAGTCTTTCGGCGCGCCGTCGGCGCCCGTCATCCTGCTGATCATGGGACTCGGCGCGCAATTGAGCCGCTGGAGCAGGGAATTTTGCGCGGCGCTCGTCGAGCGGGGGTTTCGTGTGCTTCGTTTCGACAACCGCGACTGCGGCCTGTCCACCAAGTTCGACCAGGCCGGCGTGCCCAACGTCGGCCAGGCACTACGCACGGGTGCGGCGCTCAGCGCGCCTTACACGCTGGCTGACATGGCCGCTGACAGCGTTGGCCTGCTCGATGCCCTGGCGATCGAAAAGGCGCATCTTGTCGGCGCGTCGATGGGGGGCGCGATTGCCCAGATCATTGCCGCCCAGTATCCCCAACGTACCTTGTCGCTGACCAGCATCATGTCCACCAGCAGCCATCCGGATCTGCCGCCGCCGACTCCCGAGGCCTCACAAGCACTGCTTGCTCCCTTGCCTGAAACGCGCGACAAGGAAAGCCTGATCGAAGACGCGCTCAAACGCCAGTTGGCCGTCGCCAGCCCCGATTTTCCCGCTTGTCCGCAACGCTTGCGCGAGGTAATCGTCGATGAGCACGAGCGTGGCTTTCATCCGCGCGGTGTGGCGCGTCAGCTGGCCGCTTTTCTGGCCAGCGGCGATCGTCGCGCCATGCTGCGCACGATCAGCGCGCCAACGCTGGTCGTGCACGGTAGCGAAGACCCCCTGATTCCGGTCGCCTGCGGTCGTGACGTGGCGGCACACATCGCGGGCGCGAAACTGCAGGTCATTGAAGGAATGGCCCACGATCTGCCAGTGGCCTTGACCGAGGTCTTCGCCGATGCCATCGCGGCTATCGCGCGATCGTCGGGGCGCTAGAAGCTGCCGCAGCTGATCATCCTCTGGCAGGCCATGAGCAACGATCGCCCGCAGCAGGCGATCCGGCGTTGGCGCGTTGGCGGAAGAATGGCTGCTCGGGCGACGAGCCTTTCCGCCTGTCCAGCAGCCCTCCCCGCTGGCCACCAATGAATCCTGTGCTTGCTCCCGAAACGCTCGTTTTCGTCGACCTCGAAACCAGCGGCGCCAATTTCGCCAACGACCGGATCATCGAAATCGGCCTGGTCGAAGTGGACAGCCATGGCGCCCGCGAGTGGAGTGCGCTGGTCAATCCCGAAGCCCCCGTTTCTTCCTTCATCACCGGCCTCACCGGTATTGACGACTCGATGCTCCGCTCGGCGCCGACCTTTGCGCAAGTCGCGCCGTCCTTGCTCGACAAGCTGCGCGGAAAATTACTCATCGCGCACAACGCCCGCTTCGATTACGGCTTCCTGCGAGGTGAGTTTAAGCGACTCGGGATCGAGTTCCGGGTGCCAACCCTGTGTACGGTGAAGCTCTCGCGCAAGCTTTTCCCACAGCACCACCGCCACAATCTGGACACCCTGGTGACGCGTCATGGGCTGGCAGTCGCGGGCTCTCGCCACCGGGCACTGGCCGATGCTCGCCTGCTGTGGGATTTGTGGCGCTGCTGGCACGGGCAAGTGCCGGTCGAGACGATTCGCAGCGCGGTGGCGAACATCGTTGGCCGCCCCGAGCTACCAGCGCAGATCGATGCGGAAGTGATCGACGATCTGCCGGAGGCCGCCGGCGCCTACGCGTTTTACGGCGAGGGCGAGCGCCTGCTCTTGCTCCGGCGAGCGACCAATATTCGCCAGCAGGTACTGGCGCACTTCGCCGCTGCCAAGCGCGAAACCCCCTTGCTGCGCGATCTTAGACGCGTCGACTGGCGCGACGCAGCAGGCGAGCTGGGAGCGCGTTTACACGAGATCGAGCTGGCCCGTTCAGCGGCCCGAGCCGGGCCCGAAGAAGGCGAGCGACAGCCGGGCCGCAGATCTCGCGCAGCGCCCAGCGAGCTTTGTTCCTGGCGACTTCGGGCCCAGGAAAGCGGCGACTTCCCCCCGCAACTCGTCCTTGCTCAAGACCTTGATTTTGCCGTCGCCGACGACCTGTTCGGGCTCTACCCGAGTCCGCGCGAGGCCTTGCGCAGCCTGCGCAAGCTCGCCGACGCGCACCGTCTGTGCTACAAGCTGCTCGGACTCGATGATCGCGCAAAGGCAGGGCCCTGCGCCGCCTATCGACAGAAGAGCTGCCGTGGCGTTTGCATTGGCAGGGAAACGCTCGCCCTGCATGGCGCCCGTGTCCTGATCGCCCTGGCAAAATTCAAGCTCCGGCCCTGGCCTTACAAGGGGCCGCTGGTGCTACTGGAGCGCGACGAGTTCGGGATGCGTGAAGACGTTCACTTGGTGGACCGGTGGCGCCTGGTCGCCACTGTGCATAGCGAAGAGGCTCTGCAGGAACGGCTGGCGAACGGACCAACCCGCCAGCCGTTCGACCCCGACATCTACCGCGTCATCGGCCGCTGCCTGCACGCCGGCAAGATCGGCATTCGACCCCTGCCCCCTTTCTCACTTTGAGGGCTCGGCCGCGGCCTTGCCGCCATGGCCGCCTGCCTTGCGCACGATGTCGGCGATGTCGGTATTCGAGCTCTTCAATGCCCAATCGACGGCCGTCGCACCGCTCTCGTTGGCGATATTCGGGTCGGCCTTGTTCTGCAGCAGCAGCTCGACGATCTGCAGGTGGCCAAAGCGGGCGGCGAAGAGCAGCGCTGTCGAACCGTTCTCGGTTGTTGCATTGACGTTGGCGCCCTTCTTGAGCAGGTACTCGACGACCGCCGTGTGGCCGTTGAAAGCGCCGTAGATCAGTGGCGGCCAGCCGTACAGGTTGACGTCCGCCCCGGCTTCGACGAGACGCTGGACGAGTGGCAAATTTCCCTTGAAAGCGGCCAGGCTGAGCGCCGTCTCGCCGTTCCGATTGCGGGTATTCAGGCGGGCACGGCGCTTCAGCAGCTGCGTCAGCAAATCGGCATTGTCACGCTGTACAGCCTGCATCAGCAAGGTATTGCCGGCAGCATCAACGGAGTTGACGTCCATCCCCTTGTCGAGCAGCTTGATGGCCCACGACGTGTCTCCGGAGATCAGCGCCTCCTCCATGTCTTCGTAGGCGCCGGCCGCGGCAAGGCCCGGCATGAGCAGGGCAAGGAGCAAAGCAAGAGTCTTGAGTGTCTTCATTGGCTGACTTTCGAACGAGCTTCTGGGAAAAGGCGGAAGAAGTTGTCCGTCGTGGCGTCGACAACTTCCTGGTAAGTCAGGCCACGCAGGCGCGCGACCTCTTCGGCGACGTGCTTCACGTAGCCCGGCTGGTTGGTCCTGCCGCGATAGGGGACCGGGGAAAGATAGGGAGAGTCGGTTTCGACCAGCAGCCGCTCGAGGGGAACGCGCCGCGCCACGTCGCGCACGATTTCGGCCTTCTTGAAGGTAACGATACCGGACATCGAAATGTAGAAGCCCTGTTCGAGCGCTTGCTCGGCAACCTGCCAGGTTTCGGTGAAGCAGTGCATCACGCCGCCGGCTGCCGCAGCGCCCTCCTCCTTCATCAGCCGCAGCGTGTCGACCGCTGCCTCGCGGGTATGAATGACCAGCGGCTTCTGCGCTTCGCGCGCGGCACGGATGTGGGTACGGAAGCGTTCGCGCTGCCACTCCGGTGCGTCCTTGTGCCAGTAGTAATCGAGACCGGTCTCGCCGATGGCGATCACTCGCGGGTGCCGAGCCAGCTCGACCAGTTCGCTGACCGAGGGTTCGCGTCCGCCGGTCGCCTCGGGATGGACGCCAACGGAAGCCAGGATCGTGGGCCATTCCTCGGCAAGCGCCAGCACCCGGTCCAGATCCTCCAGCGTAACGCCGATACAGACCGCGCAAGCCACGTCGTTGGCTTTCATCAGCGCGAGGATTGGCGCCATGTTTTTGGCCAGGTCCGGAAAGTCGAGATGGCAGTGCGAGTCGATCAGCATCGGCGTGTTTCGGAGCACGTCGGTCAGATCGTGTGCGTCGGGCGGCCGGACTGCATCACCCCGCCGAGGAGGCCTTCGATGCGCCTCTTGGCTTCGACCCCGCCTTCATCGTTGTTGAAGTGCACACCGATGCCTTGCGCCTTGTTGTTCTGGGCACCCACCGGGGTAATCCAGACCACGGTGCCCGCAATTGGCAGCTTGGCCGGGTCGTCGATCAGCGACAGGAGCATGAAAACCTCGTCGCCGATAGCGTAGTTACGGGTCGTCGGAATGAAAATTCCGCCACGGCGCAAGAGTGGCATGTACGCCGCGTACAGCGCCGATTTCGAGTTGATGTTCAGCGACAATACGCTCGGGCGCGGTGAGCCGGGTGCCGCTTGCTTGCGGCTGTCTGCTTCTGCCATATCCCCTCGGGAGGTTCAGAAAAGCCGTGCGTAGTTCAGGAAAAACTCTTCGAGAAACAGGCGGCTATTCACGGGTTGCTCGCACTGGGCCTTGTATTGTATCGCCTTTCCATTGAATGCCAAGAGCTTGCGAGTATCCGTGTCTTGCGCCAGGCGCAGCAACTGCGGCGCGTGCGCGACGAAATAGCGCGGCGGCAGGCCCTGACTGCCCAGAGTCAGGTCGAACAACCACTTCTGAGCCCACTCGAGGGAACGCTTCAAAGGCGCCGGGCGCTTTTCCGCCTTCACCGCCTTATCGACCGCCGCCGCGGCGGCCACGGCATCGAGGCCTTTGCCGCGCAACATCTGGCCGAGCAGCGAATCGAGGAGCGCGCGCTCACCCTTGACACTGAGTTCAAGCGCCAGCAGCGGCGAACCGCCGGCGAGCGCCAGCCACTGTTCGCCGTCGCCAACGCCGGCATGACGCAGCCAGGCGACCGCGTTTGCCGCTGGCGGCGGTCGCATGGGAACCGTCTGGCAGCGGCTGCGAATGGTCGGCAGCAATCGGTGTGGTTCGCTGGAAATCAATATAAACAAGGTACCTGCAATTGGTTCTTCAAGTGATTTAAGAATCGCGTTGGCCGTT
Organism: Candidatus Accumulibacter sp. ACC005; assembly: GCF_907163215.1. Lineage (NCBI taxonomy): Bacteria > Pseudomonadati > Pseudomonadota > Betaproteobacteria > Candidatus Accumulibacter > Candidatus Accumulibacter sp. ACC005. Next base: position 341,412 of record NZ_CAJQUB010000005.1, read on the forward strand.
GCCCGGTTCATCGCTTCGGCGGGGTTCAACAAGACCACGCGCGCCCCATGACGGTGGGTGCCCACATGCAGAAACTCGTCGAGAGCGCGAACCTGGTCGATGGTGATTTGCTGACTGGCCTTCTTCCTGCCCACCTCTTCGCCCGCAGCGGCTTCACTCCCCTCGCCTTCGCCGAGCGCATCCGGCTGCACGAGGCGCAGGTCCGGGTGATTGCCTTGCGCCAGCCAGCCGCAGGCTGGGCAGTGACCGCAGGCGTTTCCCGACTCGCTGCGCACTTCGCAGAGCAGCGCCGCGGCAAAGCTGCGCGCCAACTCGAATTTTCCGATCCCCCGCTGGCCCGCAATCAGCAGCGCATGCGGCAACTGGGCGCGCCTCTCCTGAAGTTGCTTCCAGCCTTGGCTGTGCATCTCTATTATGTTCATAAACAGTATTCTATGAGCGCTTCTTGAATCAATTTCTTGATTCTGTCCGGCGCCTGGTTGGCGTCGATACGGCGAATTCTCCGCGGCGCTGCCGCCGCACGCTCGAGGTAGGCGAGGCGCACGCGCTCGTGAAACTCGGCACGCTCCTGTTCGAAGCGGTCAAGGTCGCGCGCTTGCGCGGCGATGCGCTGGCTGGCGACCGACGACGGCAGGTCGAAGAGCAGCGTCAGGTCGGGTTGCAGGTGGCCGTGCACCCATTGCTCGAGCTGTACGAGCTTGGCCTTGTCGAGACCGCGTCCGCCGCTCTGATACGCGTAGGTGGCGTCGCTGAAGCGGTCGCAGATGACCCAGTCACCGCGTTGCAGAGCCGGTTCGATGACCTCTGCGAGGTGTTCGCGGCGGGCGGCGAACATCAGCAGGGCTTCGGTTTCCAGGTGCATCGCTTCGTGCAGCAGCAGTCCGCGCAGCTTTTCGCCGAGGGCGGTGCCGCCCGGTTCACGGGTCGTCAGCACGTTGAGCCCGCGGCCGCGAACCAGGGCGGCAGCGCCGGCAATATGACTGCTCTTGCCGGCGCCGTCGATACCCTCGAAAGTGATGAACTTTCCGCGCTTACGGGTCTCGCTTCGACTCAAGGTCTGCCGCCTTTCTGATAGCGCCTGACGGCGCGATTGTGTTCGTCGAGGGTCGGTGAAAACTGGCTGCTGCCGTCGCCACGCGCGACGAAATAAAGCGCCTCGGTGGACGGCGGATGCAGAGCCGCCTGCAGTGAAGCAAGCCCGGGCATGGCAATCGGCGTTGGCGGCAGACCCGCCCGGGTATAGGTGTTGTACGGCGTGTCGGCGAGCAGGTGGCGCTTGCGCAGGTTGCCGTCGAAGTTCTCGCCGATGCCGTAGATAACCGTCGGGTCGGTCTGCAGAAGCATTCCCTGGCGCAGGCGGTTGACGAACACACCAGCAACCAGCGGCCGATCATGGTCGCGTCCGGTTTCCTTTTCGACGATAGACGCCATGATCAGGGCCTGGTAAGGCTCCTGGTAAGGCAAGTCGGGCGCCCTCGCCTGCCAGGCGCGTGCCAGATGCTGCTGCATCGAACGGTAAGCTCGGGCGAGCAGGTCGACATCGCTGCTGCGCTTGGCGAAAAAGTAGGTATCCGGAAAGAAGAGCCCTTCAGCGGCTGTTTCCGGCGCGCCGATCAGACTCATGACCTCCGCTTCCGGCAGGTCCTTGGTATCGTGGCGAAGGTCCGGGTGCGCGTCGAGACGCTCGCGCATCTGTCGGAAAGTCCATCCTTCGATGAAAGCCAGCTCGGCCTGCGTAACGTCGCCACGTGTCAGCTTGGTGAGCAACTCCAGCGGCGTGATGCCGGCAGCGATTTCGTAACTGCCCGCCTTGATCGCCGTGTCTACGCGCATCAGTTTTCCGAGGAGGATCAGAACCCACGGGTTCAGCTCCGCGCCTGCCGCGGCGACCTCCCTGGCTGCGACGCGCATGCTGCTCCCGGGGACGATCGTAAAATCGACCTGCTCGCTCGTCAAGGTGACCGGCGTCAGCACCACCCAGGCGGCGGCAGCAGTCAGCAGAACGAAAACGGAAACCGCGAGAACGAACAGCTTGAGGAGGTGTTTGCGCATCAATCCGGCGCAGCGGAGACGCTGCGTGGCTGGGGGTGAGGATGAAGTTCGACTGGCCCTATAATAGCCGAAACCTGCGCGGCTGAACCGACCGGCCGCCAACCCGGTCAGAGTTCCACGAGGCTTTCCGCCGAAGGCGACAATGAGCGCTTCCCGGACCCGCAAACTCAGGCCCGCCCCGAACCACTGACGAGAATGGCTTAACGATGAACGCAAGCTGGCAGGAATTTCTTTGTGCCTCAGGAGCACGACTCGACCAGGACCTGGTCGCCGATTTCGGCGCGGCAGCCGACGAGCTGCGGGCCGCACCCGCAGCGACGATCGTCGCTCCACTGGCCCATCTTGGGGTGATTGAAGTCAGCGGCGCCGACGCGGCGAGCTTCCTGCACCAGCAGCTGACCAGCGACGTCAAGCACCTGGCCGACGGCAGTGCCCAGCATTCGGCCTGGTGCTCGGCGAAAGGGCGCATGCTCGCCAGTTTTCTCGTCGTCCGCAGCGGATCCAGTTATCACCTGCGACTGTCTGCAGACCTGCTGCCAGCGATTCTCAAGCGCCTGCGGATGTTCGTGCTGCGGAGCCAGGTGAGCATCAGTGACCGCTCCGACGATCTCCAGCTTATCGGCCTGTCCGGCCCGCGCGCCGAAGAAGCGCTGCAGGCAGCCGGCCTTTGCGGACCCGTCGCGCCGCTGACCTGTAGCGCGTCCGCCGAAGGCATTGTCGTGCGTCTGGACAGCCAGCGTTTCGAACTGGTGGTCAGCAGCGAGACCGCTGGCAAGCTCTGGCAAGGCCTGCTCCTTGCGGCGCGACCGGTCGGCACGCGGGTCTGGCAATGGCTGGAGATAGCCGCCGGCGTGCCCTTGATCACCGACGGAACCAAGGAGGAGTTCGTTCCGCAAATGGCCAACTTCGAGCAGCTGGGCGGAGTCAGTTTCCACAAGGGCTGCTATCCCGGCCAGGAAATCATCGCCCGCACGCAGTATCTGGGCAAGGTCAAGCGCCACCTCTATCGCGCCCATTCGAACACCCCGATTGCCGCCGGCACGGCAATCTATTCGCCAGCCAACCCCGAGCATGCGTGTGGAATGGTCGCCAATGCGGCGCCGGCGCCGGCAGGCGGCTTCGACGCGCTGGCGGTTGTCCTGGAGAATTTCGTCGCCGCCGCCGACCTGGAAATCGCCGCCCCGGGTGGCGCGCACATCGACCTGCAGCCGCTTGTGCGCTAGGCGAGCGGTCGGCGTGCCCTCGGTCGGCCAGCGATGTGCCTGATCCTCATCGCCTGGCAGGCGCATCCCGACTACCCCCTGGTCGTCGCCGCCAACCGCGACGAGTTCTTTGCACGCCCCTCGGCGGCGGCTGCGTTCTGGGCGGAAGCCCCCCAGGTACTGGCTGGCCGTGATCTCGAAGCTGGCGGCAGCTGGTTGGGTATCGGCCGGGAACGGCGTTTTGCCGCGCTCACCAACTACCGCGAGGGTCGCCAGATGGCGATCAATGCGCGCTCGCGCGGCACCCTGGTCGCCGACTTCCTCACCGGTGATGCCCGTCCGTCGACGTACCTGGAGCAGGTCTCGGCGCGTGCCGCCGACTACAACGGCTTCAACCTCTTTGTCGCCGATGGCCAGCATCTCGCCTACTACGCGAACCGTGGCGACAGCCCGCCACGCTTCCTGAGCCCCGGTATCTACGGCCTCTCGAATCATCTCCTCGACACCCCCTGGCCCAAGCTGGCGGCGGCCAAAGCCAAATTCGCCAGCGCCCTCGCCGACTTGCCGGCGCAGGCCGCGTTCTTCGATCTGCTCGCCGACCAGGAAATCGTTGCCGATTCCCACCTGCCGGAGACCGGCGTACCGCTCGCCTGGGAGCGCATCCTTTCGGCCGTCTTCGTGCGTTCCGAAAACTACGGGACGCGGGCGTCAACGCTGCTCACCCGTCACCGAAACGGCGTAACGACGCTGCGCGAACGCAGCTTCGACGCCGGCGCGCTGCTCAGCGGCGAAGTTTGCGAGACTGTTACCTGACCAAAACTGTCGGGAATTTTTACACCTCAGAAAAGAGACTGTTATATCCGATTGATCTGGAAAACTATTTTTTCTGGCCCGATAATTGCCTTGTAATTGGGTGAGAATCTGCTCACCTCTAAAGAAGGACCGCGATGATAAAGAAGACCTTGCTCGGCTTGATTGCCATGGCCGGAATACTTGTTCCTGCAGCCGTTCAGGCGACCATCATTCCCTGGTCGGCCTCTCTCAATGGGGCGCAGGAAGTTCCGGCCTCCGGCTCCCTTGGCTCTGGATCTGCATTCGGCACTATTGATGACGCGTCTGGTGCTCTCGCCTGGAACATCACGTTCAGTGGCCTGTCCGGCCCCTTGATCGGGATTCACTTTCACGGCCCGGCCGCCCCTGGAGTGAATGCCGGTGTGCGGGTGAATATTGGCACCATCAGTGGTTTCCTGAGCCCGAACAGCGGGTCAGCAATCATCACTGCCCAGGAGGTCTCGGATCTGCTGGCGGGGAACTGGTACATCAATCTCCATACCCCAAATTTTCCCGGCGGTGAAATTCGCGGCCAGGTCATCCCGGAGGCCGTTCCCGAACCGGCCATGCTCGGCCTGCTCGGCCTCGCTCTCGCGGGTCTTGCAGCGTCGCGTCGCCGCAAGCTGTAAGCGTCAGAATCCGCGTCACGACGGCCCCGCTTCGGCGGGGTTTGTCGTTGCCGAGGCCCGATCTTCAGCGCGCTTCGCGATCTTGAAGCCCCGGGCGGCAGTTCGGGCGTCGACTCGCAGCGCCCCGAGACGAGGCTTTTCAGTCCTCGCTGATCTCGACCGGAGTGTAGGGAGGCACCAGGTCGAAGAGATCGACGATGTCGGCATTGCGCATGCGGATGCAGCCGTGCGAGCCGGGACGGCCCATCGGCGTCGTATCCGGGCTGCCGTGAATGTACACGTAGCGGCGCATGGTATCGACCTTGCCAAGCCGGTTGCGCCCCGGTTCGCAGCCGGATAGCCAGAGAATGCGCGTCAGGATCCAGTCGCGCGTCGGGAAACGCTCGGCCAATTCAGGGCAATAGACTTCGCCGCTCGGACGCCGGGCGACGAGAATCGTGTTCTCCGCCAGGCCGCCGCCAATCTTGGCGCGCACCAGGTGCTTGCCGCGTGGAGTGCAGTAGCTGCCGCTGACTTCACCCGCCCCGTTCGCAGCCGTTGACACCGGATACCAGCGCAGCAGCCTGCCTGTGGCGTCCGACAGGCGCAGCACCTGTTCCTTGATCGAGACGTCGATGCGCAACTTCACTGGCCCCCTCGGCTGCGCCGCGCGGCAAAGAAATCGGAGAGCAACTGCCCGCATTCGGCGGCCAGGACACCACTGACGACCTCGGTGTGATGATTCAGCCGTTCGACGGCAAAGAGGTCGACGACGCTGCCATGCACCCCGGTTTTTGGGTCACGCGCGCCGTAGATCAGGCGGGCGATACGCGCCTGCAGTACCGCCCCGGCACACATCGCGCAGGGTTCGAGGGTCACGAAAAGCTCGCAACCGGGCAGACGATAGTTCTGCAGATTGCGGGCCGCATCGCGCAACGCGGCAATCTCGGCGTGCGCCGTCGGGTCGTGTTCGCCGATCGGTGAATTGAAGCCACGCCCGACGATGACGCCGTCGCGCACCACCAGGGCGCCGACCGGAACTTCGCCCAGGCATTCGGCAGCGTGCGCCAGGGAAATCGCCTCGCGCATGAAGTATTCGTCTTTCATCGCGCGCATTCTACCGCAGCGCCGCCAGCCCATCGAAGACGCGCGCCAAATCGGGTACCATCGCTCGACAGCCTGGCCGACGCCGGCCGTGAGAAGCGACTTCCGCCATGCACATCCTCTTCGGCGAAACGATCAGCAGGAGACAAGGCCATGACGACCATCCGATTTCTGCAGGAACAGGCGCTGTTCGGCGGCGTCGACGATCAGGCGATGGCGGCGATCGTTCCCTTGCTCAGCGAGCTGACTTTCGCTGCCGGCGAAGCCATCGTTCGTGAGGGCGACGACGGCGATTCGCTGTTCGTCATCTGCAGTGGCTCGGTCGAAGTGCTGAAAGCAACGTCAGCCGACGACGGCCCCTTCGAGAAGCGCCTCGCCGTCCTGAAAGTTGGCGACGTTTTCGGCGAGATGGAGTTGATCGACATGCAGCGCCGCTCGGCAACGGTGCGGGCGCTTGAACCGGTTTCAGCCCTGGCCCTGTCCAACGGCGACCTGTTCCGGATCTACGAATCCGATCTGCCGACGTTTACGCTGGTCGTCCTCAATCTGGCCCGGGAGTTGAGTCGTCGGCTGCGCAGCCTCGACGATCTGGCGGTGCACTACATGGCCATGGATCCAGCCGCGGAGCCGTGGTAGGCGCCCCACCGCTCACGGCGTGCCTTTCAGCGTGTCCTGCCACGCGCGCATGGCGATGGCCAGGCGACCAGACATGGTGATGTACTCGCCATAGAGCAGATCGTAGGCGTCGCGGGTTTTCCCGGATGCCGCCAGTTCGACGACCTGCGCGGCCAGCCGATGGAAGTCGGCGTGCAAACGCCTCACGTCCTGGTATTCACTGCTCGCCCGGTCTTCAACCGACAGCCGTGAGCCGTGCAGCCACTTGCCGAATTCGCACTGGTCTTCCGCCCGCACCTCGTCCACGTCGACCGGCGGATGGGCCTGGAAAACGGCCTCCCGCAGACGCAACATCCACAGGGCGTGATTAGCGATCGCCCTTTCAATATCCGTCACCCTGTCCAGCTTATCCACTCGCTTCACCCAAGCTTTCCTGGTTGTCGGCAGGTCGTCGACCACTCGCCGATTCTACCTTCTTCAGGCGCAGATTCATTTGCGCGCAGCGAGCCATGCGCACCGCGCAAGCCCGCCAATGGCGCCGGGAGACGCGCTGCCGGTAACGCAGTCGAGGCCCGGGAACGAACAAGCAACTCCGCTCAAATCTCTTCCGACAAGGCCTCGTCCTGAAAGCGGGCGCGAATCTCGACGGCGTCGTTTCGACGCGCCAGGAAAGCCGCGACACATTGCGGATCGAAATGCTCGCCCGCCCCGTTCTGCAGGTAAGCCAAGGCCTTCTCGAGCGGCCACTGCCGCTTGTACGGGCGGTCAGACATGAGTGCATCGAAAACGTCGGCGACAGCGACGATCCGGCCAAAAAGCGGGATCGCCGTCCCGGCCGTGCCGTGCGGGTACCCCGAACCGTCGAACTTCTCGTGGTGCGAATCAGCGATCAAGGCCGCCGCCTGCAAGACCGTCGATTCACTGCCGTCGAGCAGCTCGAAACCCAGTTTGGCGTGCCCCTTCATGATTGCAAACTCTTCCGGGGTCAGTTTTCCGGGCTTCAGAAGAATCGCGTCCGGGATGCCGATCTTGCCAACGTCGTGCATGGGCGCAGCCTGCAGAATGAGTTTCTGGTCAGCGAGGGGCAGCGCAAGTTCGGCAGCGATCAGGTGCGAGAAATGCGCCATGCGCTGGATGTGCATGCCGGTTTCAGGATCGCGGAACTCGGCAGCTCTCGACATCCGATAGAGGAGCTCCTGTTCGCCCGCGTGCACCGCGGCCGTCGCCTTGGCCACCTCCTCGGCCAGCCACGAAGCACGGTCGGCCAGGTGCCGCCGGCTGGTATTGAGGGCCAGCAGGTTGCGCACGCGCGCCGAGAACTCCATGCGGTCAACCGGCTTGGTCAGGAAATCGGTCGCCCCGATTCCCAGCGCCCTATAGCGAACGTCCTTGTCGTCATTGGCGGTGATCATCAGCACCGGCAGTTCCTGCCGATCAGGAATTTTGCGCAGGCGGGTGATGAACTCCAGACCGTCGAGGTCCGGCATCATGTAGTCGACGATGATCAGGTCCGGCAGATTCTCCGAACACCATGCCAGGCCCTTGGGCGACTCCTGGAAAAGGACGGCCTCACAGTCGCCGAGCTTGGCAACCAGCGCCTTCAACAGCACGAGATTGATATCGCTGTCGTCAATAATGGCGATCCGGTTCATCCTGCCCTCCGCGCGAGTTTTGTCGAGTATAGCAAGAGGATTCCTGGCCGCGGTGGCCGGGTTCCTTTCGCCGCCGGAGAACGCCTGCAGCGTCGGTCAGGCACTGCAGTTCCGCGACCGTCGGAAATAGCCGCGCAAAAAGGGCAGACGAAAAAAAAAGGGGGCGTTCAGTGCGCCCCCTCGTGTCAGAGCGGCTTTGCCCCGCTCACACGCCACTGCAGGCGAAGCACGGAGGGCGCGACGATCATCGTCACGCCTGCCGCGTCGCCTGGTAGCGAGCCAGCGGAGCTTCGCCCGCCTACGCGAACAGCCAACCCGGATCGCTGACCGGCGCTTCCGCCACAGCGGCGCCATCATTTGCCGCCACGCTGAAGTAGATGTCGGTCATGTCGACCACATTGCCGTTGGCCAGGGTGGCCGAACTCTGCTCGAGATGCAGGTTGCCATTGACGTCCCAGAAAGCGTCTTCGTGATACGCCACGTTGACACTGACGACGCCTGCGTCGGCCAGACTGATCAACTCGCCGGGGTCGGTTTGATGGTTGCCGTTGGCGTCCCGCCACACCGACAGATTGACGTAGCCGTCGTCCGCGGCATCGACCAGACCATCGCCGTTGCTGTCGAAAGCCGCCAGCCGTGCGAAGCCATCGCCCTGCTTGCTCCCGCCGAACAGCTCGGAAATGTCGTCGATGCGGCCGTTGCCGTCGGCGTCGAAGGCCAGGAAGGCATCACCCGCCGACAACCAGCCGGACTTGACCGCGCTACCGTTTCCGAACAGATCGAACTGACCCTGCGCATCAGCCAGCGAGGTGGTCTGGATACCGTTGCCGTCGAGGTCGATGGCAATCGGGGTCACCGTCTTCGACACCGCGCTGACGACCAGCTTCTCGATCTTGAAGTAGTCGGGTGTGTTGTCCCCGACGCTGCCTCTGGTGCTATCCGGGAGTCTGGCGGCCACCACCAAGACATTACCCTCGGCTTGTGCGCTGTTGATATCGGCCCAGCGCGCAGATGTCGAACTGGTGTCGTTGACTTCTTTGGTCAACCCGGCAAGGGGGTTGGACAAATTGACTGGCCCATCCAACGAACCAATCCACGCCGTGAGGTCGCTGTCGCCGATGACGTAGCCCAGGAAGGCCTTATCTACCACCACTTTCTCGGAGAACTCGTAGATCACGTAGTTGATACGGCCCACGTTGTCTATCGTGTGCGTGCTGCTGCGCCCGTCGCCTTCGCTGCGATCGGTGACGCCATGCCCACCACTGTAGGCGCCTAGCCAGGCGGTTTCCCAGTTAGTGGGTTGGCCGTCCCTGTCGAAAGAGCTGCTGCTGACTGCACGGGCGTTGACCGTGATGCCGTCGACAGTGTAGCTCCGCACGTTGCCGTTGCTGCCGTCGGTGGCCGAGTTGCCGCTGAAGTCGTAGGTTACGTTTACCCGCGGCGGCGTCAGACCGGCATCCCAGCCGTTGTTTTCGCCTGCGACCAGTGTGATCAGCCCGGTCTTGCCGGAGCTGCTGACGTCTGAATCCAGCGCGTCGTTGCCGCCCTCGTTGGCCACCGTGAAGCCGCCAAAAGCCGTGGGTTTGACGAACTGCAACTCGTATTTGCCGAGAACCAGGTTAGTGAAGCTGTAGTTGCCGCGGCCATCGGTGGTGGTGTCTTGGAGAAATGTACCCGCACTGTTGAACAGCTTCACCGTCACTCCTGCCACACCCGCTTCACCAGTGTCCTGCAAGCCGTTACCGTTGGTGTCGCACCAGACCCGGTCGCCGATGCTGGCCAGTGCCGGATTCTTGTAGTGGCTGAGGTCGAAGTCCCCTGCCGCACCCGGAGCCGTCACCGTCGCCTTGTTTTCATAGACCCCGCCGGCCGTCGGCTGCTGGAAGGTCAACTTCTCGATCTTGAATCGATCCTCCGGTGTGCTGTCGCCAGTCCAGGCAGCAAGCACCAGCACGTTGCCGGCGACGTTGCCGGCATTGATGTCGGCTGTCCGCGCCGAAGTCAAATCCGTCAAGTTGACTTCGGTGAAACCGAGTCCGTTGAGCACCGAGTCGCTGAGCGTGAGGTGATTGTTGAAGGCGTTACTGCTGCTGCCGATCCACACCGTGATGTCGCTGTCGTTGACCACGTAACCCAGGTACGCCGAGTCGACGATTACGCTCTGGTTGAACTCGAAGAGCACGTAGTTGTCCCGGCCGACATTGTCGACGGTGTGCATGTTGCTGCCACCGCTTCCCTCGCTGCTGTCGGTGACGCCCAGCCCACCGCCGTAGCTTCCCAGCCACGCGGTCGACCATTCACCACTGGCCTTGTCTCTGGCGAAGGCGCTGGCCTTGACCGATACCGCTCCGCTGCTGAACTCGCGGATATTGCCATCCGGGCCGTCCAGCGCGCTATTGCCGCTGAAGTCGAAGGTCCGGGGGGCGCCGAGTGCCGTCAGATTCTGGACGACGCCCGAGGCCTTATACAGCCACACTTCACCCGGTGACAGGAGACTGTCGTTTCCGACGTCACCCGACAGGTAGGTGATCTTGCCGTTGGCTACCGACAGGTCGTCAGCCGTGTTCGCCGGCGTACCGTTGTCATCGACAATCGCGATCTCGCTTTTTGAGAACGTCGTGTTGCCGGTGTTGGTCACCTGGTAGGTCCAGTTGACCACCGAGCCGGGGGTCAGGAGCGGAACGCCCGCGCCATTAGCCGAATCTTCGTTGTCGTAGTCCGGCGCAACCGGGTTGCTGTTGCTCGCACCGTTGGTGGTTTTCTCGATGTCGATTCCGGGCCTCAGGACCACCAGACCGGCATCCCAGCTGAGGTCGTTCTCGCCGCTGCTGAGCGTGGTAACCACGGTCATGCCGTTGACCGGGTTGGCGTCGCTGTCGCTGCCGTCGGCGCCGATGTCCTGCTTGGCGAAAGCGTAGCCGGCCGGTTTGATGAATTCGAGCTTGTAGTCGCCCGGAACCAGGTTATTGAACAGGTAGTAGCCGGCCTTGCCGCTGCCATCGTTGGCGGTCGTGGTGCTGGCGACGAAGGCGCCGGCACCGGTGTAGAGCTTGACCGTGACGCCGTTCAGGCCGCTGGCCGCACCGTCGTCCTGCTGACCATTGTTGTTGCCATCAACCCAGACGTAGTCGCCGATGCTGGCGAGCACCGGATTCTTGTAGTGGCTGAGATCGAAGTCCCCTGCCGCACCCGGAGCCGTCACCGTCGCCTTGTTTTCATAGACCCCGCCCGATGTGGGCTGCTGGAAGGTCAAATTCTCGATCTTGAAGCGGTCCTCCGGCGTGGTGTCGCCGGTCCAGGCAGCAAGCACCAGAACGTTGCCGGCGAGGTTGCCGGCATTGATGTCGGCCGTCCGCGCCGAAGTCAAATCCGTCAAGTTGACTTCGGTGAAACCGAGTCCGTTGAGCACCGCGTCGCTGAGCGTGAGGTGATTGTTGAAGGCGTTACTGCTGCTGCCGATCCACACCGTGATGTCGCTGTCGTTGACCACGTAACCCAGGTACGCCGAGTCGACGATTACGCTCTGGTTGAACTCGAAGAGCACGTAGTTGTCCCGGCCGACATTGTCGACGGTGTGCATGTTGCTGCCACCGCTTCCCTCGCTGCTGTCGGTGACGCCCAGCCCACCGCCGTAGCTTCCCAGCCACGCGGTCGACCATTCACCACTGGCCTTGTCTCTGGCGAAGGCGCTGGCCTTGACCGATACCGCTCCGCTGCTGAACTCGCGGATATTGCCATCCGGGCCGTCCAGCGCGCTATTGCCGCTGAAGTCGAAGGTCCGGGGGGCGCCGAGTGCCGTCAGATTCTGGACGACGCCCGAGGCCTTATACAGCCACACTTCACCCGGCGACAGGAAATTGTCGTTTCCGACGTCACCCGACAGGTAGTTGATCTTGCCGTTCGCTACCGAGAAGTCGTCGGCCGTGTTCGCCGGCGTACCGTTGTCATCGACAATCGCGATCTCGCTTTTTGCGAACGTCGTGTTGCCGGTGTTGGTCACCTGGTAGGTCCAGTTGACCACCGAGCCGGGGGTCAGGAGCGGAACGCCCGCGCCATTAGCCGAATCTTCGTTGTCGTAGTCCGGCGCAACCGGGTTGCTGTTGCTCGCACCGTTGGTGGTTTTCTCGATGTCGATTCCGGGCCTCAGGACCACCAGACCGGCATCCCAGCTGAGGTCGTTCTCGCCGCTGCTGAGCGTGGTAACCACGGTCATGCCGTTGACCGGGTTGGCGTCGCTGTCGCTGCCGTCGGCGCCGATGTCCTGCTTGGCGAAAGCGTAGCCGGCCGGTTTGATGAATTCGAGCTTGTAGTCGCCCGGAACCAGGTTATTGAACAGGTAGTAGCCGGCCTTGCCGCTGCCATCGTTGGCGGTCGTGGTGCTGGCGACGAAGGCGCCGGCACCGGTGTAGAGCTTGACCGTGACGCCGTTCAGGCCGCTGGCCGCACCGTCGTCCTGCTGACCATTGTTGTTGCCATCAACCCAGACGTAGTCGCCGATGCTGGCGAGCACCGGATTCTTGTAGTGGCTGAGATCGAAGTCCCCTGCCGCACCCGGAGCCGTCACCGTCGCCTTGTTTTCATAGACCCCGCCCGATGTGGGCTGCTGGAAGGTCAAATTCTCGATCTTGAAGCGGTCCTCCGGCGTGGTGTCGCCGGTCCAGGCAGCAAGCACCAGAACGTTGCCGGCGAGGTTGCCGGCATTGATGTCGGCCGTCCGCGCCGAAGTCAAATCCGTCAAGTTGACTTCGGTGAAACCGAGTCCGTTGAGCACCGCGTCGCTGAGCGTGAGGTGATTGTTGAAGGCGTTACTGCTGCTGCCGATCCACACCGTGATGTCGCTGTCGTTGACCACGTAACCCAGGTACGCCGAGTCGACGATTACGCTCTGGTTGAACTCGAAGAGCACGTAGTTGTCCCGGCCGACATTGTCGACGGTGTGCATGTTGCTGCCACCGCTTCCCTCGCTGCTGTCGGTGACGCCCAGCCCACCGCCGTAGCTTCCCAGCCACGCGGTCGACCATTCACCACTGGCCTTGTCTCTGGCGAAGGCGCTGGCCTTGACCGATACCGCTCCGCTGCTGAACTCGCGGATATTGCCATCCGGGCCGTCCAGCGCGCTATTGCCGCTGAAGTCGAAGGTCCGGGGGGCGCCGAGTGCCGTCAGATTCTGGACGACGCCCGAGGCCTTATACAGCCACACTTCACCCGGCGACAGGAAATTGTCGTTTCCGACGTCACCCGACAGGTAGTTGATCTTGCCGTTGGCTACCGAGAAGTCGTCGGCCGTGTTCGCCGGCGTACCGTTGTCATCGACAATCGCGATCTCGCTTTTTGCGAACGTCGTGTTGCCGGTGTTGGTCACCTGGTAGGTCCAGTTGACCACCGAGCCGGGGGTCAGGAGCGGAACGCCCGCGCCATTAGCCGAATCTTCGTTGTCGTAGTCCGGCGCAACCGGGTTGCTGTTGCTCGCACCGTTGGTGGTTTTCTCGATGTCGATTCCGGGCCTCAGTTGGACTAGCCCGGCATCCACGGTGTTGTCGGTCTCGCCGGACTCGAGGTTGTAGCAGCCGCTCAGACCGCCCACACCCGCATCGCTGTCGCTGCCGTCGGCGCCGACGTTGGCGCTGGTCAGCGTGTAGCCGGTCGGGGTGATGAACTTGACCGCGTAGTCGCCCGGCTTGAGACCGGTGAAACTGTAGTTGCCGCTGCCGTCGGTGGTGGCGCTCGCCAGGGCCGAGCCGGTGGGCTGGCCATTGGCGTCGCACGCGTACAGCTCGACCGTGACACCCGCCACGCCAGGCTCGCCTGCATCTTGCTGGCCGTCGCCGTCGAGGTCGCTCCAGACGCGGTCACCAATGGCCGCCGGCTTGTAGAAGCCGGCATCGACGGTGTCTTCGTTCTCGCCCGGGCTCAGTTCGTAGCAGCCGCTCAGGCCGCCTGTGCCCGCGTCACTGTCGCTGGCGTCGGCGCCGACGTTGGCGGTCGTGCGCTCGAAGCCGTTCGGGGTGATGAACTCGACAATGTATTCGCCAGGCTGCAGGTTGGTGAAGCTGTAGTTGCCCTGGGCGTCGGTGGTGGTCTCACCAACCAACACGCCGGGGGCGTTGTTCACGCAGGTGTACAGCTTGACGGTGGCGTCGGGAATGCCGCTCTCGCCGTTGTTTTGCTGACCATCGCCGTTGCTGTCTTCCCAGACGCGGTCACCGAGGCTGGCCAGCGGCACTAGCCCGGCATCGACGGTGTTGTCGGTCTCGCCGGACTCGAGGTTGTAGCAGCCGCTCAGACCGCCCACACCCGCATCGCTGTCGCTGCCGTCGGCGCCGACGTTGGCGCTGGTCAGCGTGTAGCCGGTCGGGGTGATGAACTTGACCGCGTAGTCGCCCGGCTTGAGACCGGTGAAACTGTAGTTGCCGCTGCCGTCGGTGGTGGCGCTCGCCAGGGCCGAGCCGGTGGGCTGGCCATTGGCGTCGCACGCGTACAGCTCGACCGTGACACCCGCCACGCCAGGCTCGCCTGCATCTTGCTGGCCGTCGCCGTCGAGGTCGCTCCAGACGCGGTCACCAATGGCCGCCGGCTTGTAGAAGCCGGCATCGACGGTGTCTTCGTTCTCGCCCGGGCTCAGTTCGTAGCAGCCGCTCAGGCCGCCTGTGCCCGCGTCACTGTCGCTGGCGTCGGCGCCGACGTTGGCGGTCGTGCGCTCGAAGCCGTTCGGGGTGATGAACTCGACAATGTATTCGCCAGGCTGCAGGTTGGTGAAGCTGTAGTTGCCCTGGGCGTCGGTGGTGGTCTCACCAACCAACACGCCGGGGGCGTTGTTCACGCAGGTGTACAGCTTGACGGTGGCGTCGGGAATGCCGCTCTCGCCGTTGTTTTGCTGACCATCGCCGTTGCTGTCTTCCCAGACGCGGTCACCGAGGCTGGCCAGCGGCACTAGCCCGGCATCCACGGTGTTGTCGGTCTCGCCGGACTCGAGGTTGTAGCAGCCGCTCAGACCGCCCACACCCGCATCGCTGTCGCTGCCGTCGGCGCCGACGTTGGCGCTGGTCAGCGTGTAGCCGGTCGGGGTGATGAACTTGACCGCGTAGTCGCCCGGCTTGAGACCGGTGAAACTGTAGTTGCCGCTGCCGTCGGTGGTGGCGCTCGCCAGGGCCGAGCCGGTGGGCTGGCCATTGGCGTCGCACGCGTACAGCTCGACCGTGACACCCGCCACGCCAGGCTCGCCTGCATCTTGCTGGCCGTCGCCGTCGAGGTCGCTCCAGACGCGGTCACCAATGGCCGCCGGCTTGTAGAAGCCGGCATCGACGGTGTCTTCGTTCTCGCCCGGGCTCAGTTCGTAGCAGCCGCTCAGGCCGCCTGTGCCCGCGTCACTGTCGCTGGCGTCGGCGCCGACGTTGGCGGTCGTGCGCTCGAAGCCGTTCGGGGTGATGAACTCGACAATGTATTCGCCAGGCTGCAGGTTGGTGAAGCTGTAGTTGCCCTGGGCGTCGGTGGTGGTCTCACCAACCAACACGCCGGGGGCGTTGTTCACGCAGGTGTACAGCTTGACGGTGGCGTCGGGAATGCCGCTCTCGCCGTTGTTTTGCTGACCATCGCCGTTGCTGTCTTCCCAGACGCGGTCACCGAGGCTGGCCAGCGGCACTAGCCCGGCATCGACGGTGTTGTCGGTCTCGCCGGACTCGAGGTTGTAGCAGCCGCTCAGACCGCCCACACCCGCATCGCTGTCGCTGCCGTCGGCGCCGACGTTGGCGCTGGTCAGCGTGTAGCCGGTCGGGGTGATGAACTTGACCGCGTAGTCGCCCGGCTTGAGACCGGTGAAACTGTAGTTGCCGCTGCCGTCGGTGGTGGCGCTCGCCAGGGCCGAGCCGGTGGGCTGGCCATTGGCGTCGCACGCGTACAGCTCGACCGTGACACCCGCCACGCCAGGCTCGCCTGCATCTTGCTGGCCGTCGCCGTCGAGGTCGCTCCAGACGTGGTCACCCAGGCTCGCCGCCTGATACAACCCCGCATCTATCGTCCGGTTGAATTGGCCCGCAGTCAGCTGGATGATCCCGCTCTCGCCATTGGCAGGATTGGCATTGCTGTCAGTCTCAGGCGTGCCTGCGGAGGCATATCGCGGACTGAACGAGTACGACGCGCTGGTCGTGGTATTTCCGAACAGCACCTGGTAGTCCAGGCCAGGTATCAAACCAGAAAACTGGTAGTAGCCCTTCTCTACGGTTCCCGTCGTGTGCGGGTTGTCACCGGTGACGGTTGTCTGGAGAACCTCGTCACTATCGAAGTGCTCGTTGTTGTTGAGGTCACGCCACAACTTGACGGTGATACCGTCGATCCCCTCCTCGTCGGTATCCTGTATTCCGTCAGCGTTCTTGTCGAGCCAGACGTAATCGCCGAGCGCCGCCGACCTGACCTGAACGAGAATCGGTTGGCTCGGTGTGTCGCCATCGTCCTGTACGCCATTGCCGTTGTTATCCGAAAACGTCGACAGTAAGAGCGTAACGTTGTCGTTGTCGGGGTTGTCATCCGTGATGTCCGGTACGAAGGCGTATTGCGCAGTGTTGTGCGCCAAGCCCATGTTGACCAGTTCGGCAACTTTGACTGGGTCTTTCGGGTCTGTCGACGGGCTGGGAGGAGTGAACGGGTCGTCGCCCAATAACTGCCATATCGCTGCCTGCACCTCGCCGTAGGTGTACAAGGACGGTGAGCCAGCGGTGAAATTTTGGTTAATCAGCCAATTGACTGCGGGCAGATTTTGTGGCGTTTCTATGCCAGTAAATGCAGAAGCGACAAACGGTTCGTGGAGGCGATAGACAGTCGCCAGCAGGATGACGTCGGATCCAATGGAAAAATCCCGATCAGCGCACCAGGCATCGTAGGGTCCGGAACCGTACGCGACATCCTGAAACGTCACATCAAAATAACTCGGCGCAAGCTGGATGCCGGGATTCTTTACATGGATGGAGACCACGGGTGCCTGTGACATGTCTATATCTCCTACTAGGATTGTATTCTTGCTAAGATATTGGTTTTACGCGCTTTTGCGGCCACTGACAGGCCCTCTGGTGTCAGCCTCTGGAAGCCGGAACCGTCCAGCGGCGAGAGTTTCCCCGCGCTCGCAGGCGGGGGCGCCCAAGGGGTTTGGCAAGCGCGGGGGCGTCCCCCGGGTCGCACGCCAACGAAAAAAAACACGCCTCAGCAGGCCGGACCTCGGCGCAACGACCAGACGAGGCTTCTACAGCAACGTTCGTTTCGGCGCGAAATCTGTTACTGGACCGCGCACATCTTTCTGGAAAAGCGCTGATTAATCCCATTGTTGCCCCGACGCTCGCAGCGACCCTGTTGGTGTGGCCCCACCGGAGCTGGGGCATCTCGACTAAAGCAGCGCCGTGCTGGCGCCGGTTGCAGAACAAGAAAAACCACGTATCTCGCGAGTGTTCCCAATGTCGGGAAGCAGAAGCCCAATGCACGCCGGAAATCCTCGCCACATACGACGAGGGCGCTGCCAAGGCAGCGCCCCCATACCGCAACTTATTTTTTTCTACGCCGGGCCACCAACAGGGCGACAGCAGCGACGGCAAGCAAGGACAAAGACTCCGGCTCCGGGACAACTTCGGCGAAGGCCGGCGCGGCAGCAGAAAGCAGCAGCGCGAACGACAGAAAAGCACGCATGAGGGTTCTCTCCTTATAGAGGTCAAGAATGACAAAGGCCAATCTGGCACATGGCCTCGGCGAGACCAGCGGGCAATATTCGTGCCATATTTATTTAATGCTCGGATTTAATGATTATTGTTCTGTTTTCGTGGACGATCGATCTGAGGCAACTGTAAAATTTTCCGACACCACGGATAGCCTCGTCGTCAAGGGTGTCCGCGGGAAGTTCCCGCTTGCCAAGGCCTCAGGCAACATAGGCAGGATGATGCTAGAGCGCACCGGGCCTGGTCGTCCAAGAGCGTCACGCCGGTTTTACAATCGCGTCGCCCTGCGGCAAGCGCTGCGCAACAGCTCCTCACTCGCTTGCGGCCGACGTTCTCTCGGCCGGCAACACTGCCGCGGCAGCGCTGCAGCACGGCGTTCAAGGGTGGGCAACGCCCGCCCGGACCTCTCGCGCTTGGCGACGCCAACTGACGAAAAGCAGCGGGAAAGGTCGGCAAGGCCGCTGCTGTCCGCACACGCGGGGACAGCGCTTCTGCGAGCGCCGGTTGGCCGAAACGGCGGCGTTTCGACGCCGCGACTGCACGATGCCCCAGCCATTTCCACCGTCAACAGCCGTTTCAGCGGAAGCGCCCGAGTGTCGGAAAACTTTACACCCAGGCTTCTCAGCCATGAGTGGTTCGGCTTGCGTTGCCGCATGAGATGGAACGAGGTGGCTCACACGGCAGGGGGACTACGGAATGAACGACCACTCGATCTGATCACTCCGCTCGACACCAGCGGTCATCGCCCGGCACAGGCCGATGAACTCGCGCATGCCCGCCGTCTGGAACTTGCGGCGGTGCCAGAGGAAGTGAAAATGCCGCTGCAGATCGAGTTCGGGCGTCTGTATGGCCACCAGGCTGCCGCGCCGGAAGGCTTCACGCAGCGCCAGGCGCGAGATGCAGCCAATGCCGAGGCCGAATTCGACAGCACGCTTGATGGCTTCGGTGTGCTCGAGCTCGAGGCGGACCTTGAGCGGCGAATGCTGGTGGCGCAGCGCCTGATCAAGGGTCTCACGCGTCCCCGAGCCGGGCTCGCGGACGATCCAGGACTCGTCTGCGAGTTCCGCCAGCGTCGCCGACGCTTGTTTCGCCAGCGGATGACCGGGAGCGCAGAAAACGACCAGTTCGTCGGCCACCCACGGTTCGACGATCAGCTCGGGGTGCCGGCAACTGCCTTCCACCAGGCCGAGATCGAGTTCATGGCGCGCCACCTGGTCGACGATCGTCGCCGTGTTGTGCACTTTCAGATGCACGCTGCTCTCGGGATGACGGGTGAGGAAATCGGCGACGATCAGTGTCGCCAGGTAGTTGCCGATGGTCAGCGTCGCTCCGATCTGCAGCTTGCCGTAGCCGGCGTGCCCTTCGAGCCCGCTCTCGATCGCCGCCGCACGCTCGATCAGCTCGACGGCTTGCGGCAGCAAGGCCTGGCCAAGCTCGTTCAGGCGCAGGGTCTTGCCGAAGCGGTCGAAGAGCTGCGTGTCGTACTGGCGCTCGAGTTCGCCCAGGGCCGTACTGGTCGCTGACTGCGACAGCGAGAGCTCCTCGGCGGCGCGCGAAACGCTCTCGTGCCGAGCCACGGCCACAAAAACCCCGATCTGCCGCAAAGTGAATCGCATATCTACAAGTTAGATATAGTTTATTGAGAAAATCTGTTTTACAAATATAACATACGCAAATACCATGGTTCTCATCAACCGCACACTGGGGTCAAGAACGATGAGCACCTTTTCCGCCCAACAAGTCCTTTCGGTCCATCACTGGAACGACACCCTGTTCAGTTTTCGCACCACGCGCGACCCGGGCTTGCGCTTCATCAACGGTCAATTCGTGATGATCGGCCTGGCGCAGGAAGAGCGGCGACCACTGACCCGCGCCTACAGCATCGCCAGCGCCAATCATGACGAATACCTCGAGTTCCTGAGCATCAAGGTGCCCAACGGCCCGCTGACCTCGAAGCTGCAGCACCTGGCAGTCGGCGACGAGATCGTCGTCAGCCGCAAGCCGACCGGCACGCTGGTGCTGCGCGACCTGCGCCCGGGAAGGAACCTCTACCTGCTGTCGACCGGCACCGGCCTGGCGCCGTTCATCAGCCTTATCCAGGACCCGGAGACCTACGAACGCTTCGAGAAGGTGGTCCTCATCCACGGCGTTCGCTGGCAGCGGGACCTGGCCTACAGCGACTTCATCAGCAGGGATTTGCCGCAGCACGAGTTTTTCGCGGACATGGTGCGTGACCAGCTGATCTACTACCCGACAGTGACCCGCGAGCCCTTCCGCAATCAGGGCCGTATCACGGAGCTGGTCAACAGCGGCCGCCTGTTTTCCGATATCGGCCTGCCGCCTTTGGACCCCGCTCACGATCGCGCCATGCTCTGCGGCAGCCCGGCGATGCTCAAGGATTGTTGCCAGTTGCTCGACAGTCGGGGATTCGAGGTTTCGCCGCACATTGGCGCGCAGGGCGACTACGTGATCGAACGGGCTTTCGTGGAAAAGTAGGCGCGACGGACAAGAGCGTCGTCTTCGCTTCGCCGGCTGTTACCGGCGGCAGCTTTGAAAGGCGGCCTTTCAATCGCCGCCGCGTGAAGCCTCGCCGGCCACGAGCCGCCAGTCTCGGGTAGACTTGCGCTTTTCGGGCGCCACGCATTGGCCGCCCGCCGACCGCTTTTCCTCCTTTGGATCGACACGCAAGGCCATGGCTCAATACGTATTCACGATGAACCGCGTGGGCAAGATCGTCCCGCCCAAGCGCCAGATCATCAAGGACATCTCCCTTTCCTTCTTCCCGGGCGCCAAGATCGGCCTGCTCGGGCTCAACGGCTCGGGCAAATCGACGGTTCTGCGCATCATGGCCGGCCTCGACAAGGACATCATCGGCGAAGCGACGCCGATGCCCAACCTCAAGATCGGCTATCTGGCGCAGGAGCCCGAGCTCGACCCGGAGGCGACCGTCCGCCAGGAGGTCGAGTCCGGCCTGGGCGAGGTTTTCCAGGCGCAGGCCAAGCTGGAAGAGGTCTACGCGGCTTACGCCGAAGCCGACGCCGATTTCGACAAGCTCGCCGAGGAGCAGGCGCGCCTCGAAGCGATCCTGGCGACTGCCGGCTCCGATCTCGCCAGCCAGCTCGAACTGGCCGCTGATGCGCTGCGCCTGCCCCCCTGGGAGGCGCAGATCGGCCAGCTCTCCGGTGGCGAAAAGCGCCGCGTCGCGCTGTGCAAGCTGCTCCTCTCGCAGCCCGACATGCTGCTCCTCGACGAACCGACCAACCACCTCGACGCCGAGTCGGTCGAATGGCTGGAACAATTCCTGGTGCGCTTCCCGGGTACGGTGGTCGCCGTCACCCACGACCGTTACTTCCTCGATAACGCCGCGGAGTGGATTCTCGAACTCGATCGTGGCCAGGGAATTCCCTGGAAGGGCAATTACTCGAGCTGGCTGGAGCAGAAGGAAGCGCGCCTGGAAACCGAGGCCAAGCAGGAAGCCGGCCGCATCCGGACGATGAAGCAGGAACTGGAATGGGTACGCCAGAGCCCGAAAGCACGGCAGGCGAAGAGCAAGGCGCGCCTGTCACGCTTTGACGAGCTGAGCAGTGTCGAGTACCAGAAACGCAACGAAACGCAGGAGATCTTCATCCCGGTCGGCGAGCGGCTGGGCAACAAGGTGATCGAGTTCAAGGAGGTCAGCAAGTCCTTTGGCGACCGCCTGCTGATCGACAAGCTCACTTTCAGCGTCCCTCCGGGCGCCATCGTCGGCATCATCGGCCCCAACGGTGCCGGCAAGTCGACCCTCTTCCGGATGCTGATCGGTAACGAAAAACCGGATTCCGGCGAAGTCGAGATCGGCGACACGGTCAAGCTGGCCTACGTCGACCAGAGCCGCGACTGCCTCGATGGCGAGAAAACGGTTTTCGAGGAGATCGCCGGCGGTGCCGACGTCCTAACCGTGGGCAAGTACGAAACGCCGGCGCGGGCCTACATCGGCCGCTTCAATTTCAAGGGTTCCGATCAGCAGAAACGGGTTGGCCAGCTTTCCGGTGGTGAGCGCGGTCGCCTGCACATGGCCAAGACGCTGATCGCCGGCGGTAACGTCCTGCTCCTCGACGAGCCGTCGAACGACCTCGACGTCGAAACACTGCGCGCCCTCGAAGACGCGCTGCTGGAGTTTGCAGGCAGCGTGCTGGTGATTTCGCACGACCGCTGGTTCCTCGACCGCATCTGCACGCACATTCTGGCCTGCGAAGGGGAGTCGCAATGGAGCTTCTTCAGCGGCAACTATCACGAGTACGAGGCAGACAAGGTACGCCGCCTCGGCGAGGAGGCGGCCAAGCCAAAACGGATTCGCTACAAGCCGATCACGCGCTAGTCGCTGCCATCGTGATGAGGCTTTCGGCGACCCCGAGAGCAGAGTGAAACCCACCTGGCGCCTGGAGTTCGCGCGGTCCATGGCGGCGCGCTGCCCTCGGCGCCAAATGCGGGCCACCCTGCCCCAGCCACCGTCATTGCGAGGCGGCGTAGCCGACGCGGCAATCCAGTTCCATTGTCTGACTCTTTGTCCGCCACATCAGCCAGGTAAAGAAACCTCTGGATTGCCACGTCGGCTACGCCGCCTCGCAATGACGAACGGGTTGCCGTGGCGCGGCGTTTCCGCCGGGACTTCCAGCACGCACGGCAGCCGGGCGCGGCTGCCCGCCGGGGGCTAGCCAAGCCCCTTGAGGAATTCGCTGCGTTCGGGCTCCGAGTCGATATGCTCGGCGAGCTTCCGATAGAGTTCCCCGAGGTCGCCGGAATCGTTTGCCGCCCGCTTGATGAGCACCCTGGCGAGCGGCCCGACGTACTGCGCGAGGCGCTTCTCGGCGGCGGCGAGGGTCACGGCATCGAAGATCACTGCGGCCGCCTGCGCCGCTTCCTTGGCGCCGTCGGCGGCACGGTCGCTTTTTTCGACACGCGTCGCCGGCGCGGGTGGGATCGACGCCGACGGCGCTTTCTCCAGGCGCTCGATACGCTTCAGAAATTCGGAGCGCTCGCTACCCTCCGGAAGATTTTCCGCCAGCTCGGCGTTGAACTCCTCGACGCTCCTGGCATGCGAGGCACTCTTGCGCACCAGATGCTTGGCCAGTGGACCGATCGACCTGACCAGGGACGACTCGATCTCGGCCAGCATTTCCGGAGGCAGCGTCATCTGCAGCGCCGGCGGCGGGCTCGCGGCGGGGACGGTGCGCGCGGATTGCTCGGCCACCTGCCCTGCTCCAGCCCCTGGCTTGCTCTTCAGAAAGGCGCTCACCAGGGCAGCCGCGAAGTCGCGCGCGTTCTGATAGCGCTCGTCGGGCTTCTTCGCCAGGGCGCGTGCGATCACGGCGTCGAAGGCCGCCGGCAGCGCCGGGACGATCGACGACGGTGGCGCCGGCTCGACCCGCATCACATTATGGATCACGGCGACCGGCGTTTCGGCGACAAACGGCCCGCACCCGGTGAGCAGTTCGTAGAGAATCACGCCGGCCGCCCAGAGGTCGCAGCGGCCGTCGGCCGGAAGGCCGAGCAGTTGCTCGGGGGAAATGTGCGTCGGCGTCCCGACCACCGAGCCGACCCGGGTCAGCGACGAACTCTCGATCCGCGCCACACCGAAGTCCATGATCTTGATCTTCATGCCGCTGAGCACCATCAGGTTGGCGGGCTTGATGTCGCGGTGCACGACGCCGCTCTTGTGCGAATAGTCGAGCGCGGCGAGCAACTGCTTCATCACCTCGAAGATGTCGATCAACTCGAAGCGCCCGCGCTCGCGCATCAGCTTGCGCAGTTCCTTCCCCTGCACGTACTCCATGACGATGAAAGCCATCGTCTCGTCCTCGCCGAACTCGTAAACACCGACGATGCCTGGATGCTGCAGTTTCCCGCCAGCCTGCGCCTCACGCTTGAAGCGGGTCACCGCCGAATCCACTTCGACGTTGGCCAGGTACTCGGCAAGAATCGTCTTGATGGCCACCGGGCGCTCGATGACCGGGTCGAAACCCTCATAAACCGCGCCCATCGCGCCCTTGCCGAGCTCGCGACGGATTTCATACTTGCCGATGCGTTCCGGGATGGTCATGGCCTGGCTGCTCCACATTCAGGGACGACAAATGAATCGACGGCGACGAATCGACAGCGCCCCAGTGCTTGCCTGCGCCATCGCCTGGCCGCGAACGCTCAGGATTCGATCAGCTTGATCGCCTTTTGCAGACTGCGGCGCATGCGGTTGAACGAGTTGGCCAGCACGTCGATTTCGTCGCCGCCGCGGGCCGGGAACTCGGGAACGTCGAAGTCCCCCGTCGATACCTTGTTGGCCGCCGCCGACATGCGCGAAATCGGCTGGATGATGAGCAGCGAGAGCATCAGGTTGAGGACCACGAAAGTGGCGAGAAAGACGCCGCCGAGGGAAACCATGAACGTCGTGAAGGTGCGTTGAGCGTTGGCCAGCGGCACCGACATCGGCACCGAGACGACCTGCGCGCCGACGGTTTCCATGTGCTTCCAGCCGAAACCGTTGTTACCGCCGTAGATCTTGATCATCGACGCCGGCGCCGCCGATGGCACGCTGTGGCAGGCCAGACACGCCGGATCCTTGATGGTGATCGGCCGCGCGATGTAGAGCATGCGCCCGGTCGGCGTCTCGCGCTCGCCAACCAGCTCGGTCGCACTTTCATCGCCACGGAACTTCTGGACGATGTCGCTCTCCCAGTCCACCGCACGGTCGCGCGGGTTGGTGGGATTGAGCGTCGCCTCCTTGTAGCTGAAGTCCGGGTACTTGCTGTGCAGCTTGTTGAAAATCTCGGTGGCCGCGTAAGCCGGTACCGTCTGCGGCAGAAAAGTCGTCGCCAGTTGCGCCTCGAGCAGAGGTTTGACCTGCGCCACCGTGTAGCCGCGCACCGACAGTGCCGACTCCATCATCAGGCCGGCGTTGCGCAGCGTTTCCTGCTTGGCGTTCTCGTCCAACAGTCGGTGCGAGACGTAGGCCGACACGGCCATGCCCGCGCCAAAGACCAGCAACAGCACCAGGTTGAATTTCAGTCGTAGACCCATGATCGCTTCCCCTTCCAAAAAAGAAGCCGAGTAACGTCAGCCGCGGCAGCGGGAATCGGGGCAGGCCCCCTTACCGTGCCCAAACCATACTCTCCTGCCATGGCGTAAAGCGGGTCCAGGCCCGTGCTGCAAGGTACAAGCTAGAGGGGGGAAAAGGCAAGGAGAATCGTTCCGCTCCGTGGCCTTGACCCCTTGCCCTTGTTCAACGAGGTAGCGTGAGCCGATGCTCCGGCCAAGCTCGATCGCCCCTCATTCCAACTCGCGCAAACGCTGCACAGCCTCCTCGACCCGCCGCACGGCGATCACCTCGAGGCCGGCTATGGGCTGCCTGGGCTCGTTGGCTTCGGGAATCATGGCACGCGTGAAACCGAGCTTGGCCGCTTCGCGCAGGCGTTCCTGGCCGCGCGGCGCCGGGCGTATCTCACCGGCCAATCCAACTTCACCGAATACAACAAGTTTCTCCGGTAAAGCCCTGTTTTTAAGCGATGATACGATCGCCAACAAGACCGCCATATCGCCCGCAGGCTCGCCGATCTTGACCCCTCCGACGGCATTCACGAAAACGTCCTGATCGAAGCAGACGATGCCCGCGTGGCGGTGCAGGACGGCCAGCAGCATCGCCAGGCGCTGCGCGTCGAGCCCGACCGTCAGCCGCCGCGGATTGCCGTGCGCCTGATCGACCAGCGCCTGGATCTCGACCAGCAGCGGCCGGGTGCCTTCCTGGGTGACCAGCACGCAGGAGCCCGGAACGTCGTTGCCGTGCGGCGAGAGAAAGATTGCCGAAGGATTGCTGACCCCCTTCAGGCCGCGGTCGGTCATCGCGAAAACGCCAATCTCGTTGACCGCGCCATAGCGGTTCTTGACGGCGCGAATCAGGCGGAAGCTGGAGTGCGTATCGCCCTCGAAATAGAGCACCGTGTCGACCATGTGTTCGAGGACCCGTGGCCCGGCCAGGGCCCCCTCCTTGGTCACGTGCCCGACCAGGATCACCGTGATTCCGGTCTGCTTGGCCAGGCGGGTAAGCTGCGCAGCGCATTCGCGCACCTGCGCAACCGAGCCGGGTGCCGAGTTCAGCTGTTCCGACCACAGGGTCTGGATCGAATCGATCACCGCCACCTGCGGCCTGGCCGTCTGCAGGGTGGCGAGGATTTTCTCCAGATTGATTTCGGCGAGCAGGCGGAGTTCGCCGGTCTCCAGCGACAGTCGCCGGGCGCGCATGGCAATCTGCTGACCCGACTCCTCGCCGCTGACGTAGAGGACGTTGCGCGCCGGAGCCAGCCCGGAAAGCGCCTGCAGCAGCAGCGTGCTCTTGCCGATTCCCGGGTCTCCACCGATCAGCACCACTCCACCGGCAACCAGTCCGCCCCCCAGAGCGCGATCAAATTCGCTGATCCCGGTCGGCAAGCGATCTTCCTCGCGCGCCTCGATGGCGGAGAGCGTCTGCAGTCCTGCCGTGCCGCCGAGCGCCGCAAAACGGCTCTGCTGGCCGCTGGCGGCGGCTTCGGCGATCGTTTCGACGAGGGTGTTCCAGACGCCACAGCCGGGGCACTGCCCTTGCCACTTGGCAGCGCTGGCACCGCATTCGCTACACGAAAAGACCGTCTTGCGAGAGCCCGCTGCCCTGGCCACGATCAGACTTCCAGCACCGGCACGCGCCGGGCGAGCGCGCAAAACAGCTCGTAGCTGATGGTCCCGGCGGCACTGGCCACCTCGTCGGCCGGCAGCCCGTCGCCCCACAGGACGACCGGACTGTTCAACCCGGCGTCGGGCAGTTCGGTGAGGTCGCAGGCCAGCATGTCCATCGACACCCGCCCGAGTGTCTTTGTCCGTTGCCCGCCGACGACGATTGGCGTGCCGCCCGGTGCATGCCGCGGGTAGCCGTCGGCGTAGCCGCAGGCGACGATGCCGACGCGCGTCGGCCGCTGCGCGACAAAGGTGCCCCCGTAACCGACCCGCTCACCGACGCCGATCTCCTGTATGGCCAGGAGGCGGCTATGCAGCGTCATCACCGGTTTGAGGCCAAGGCTCGCCGCGTCCTGGTCGGCAAACGGGCTGCCGCCGTAGAGCATGATCCCGGGTCGTACCCAGTCGTGCGCGGTCTGCGGATAGCGCAGGATAGCCGCCGAATTGGCGAGGGAGAGCGGGAAATTTGCCGCGGCGGGCCAGTTCGCGGTCATCGCCCTGAAACGCTCCAGCTGCCAGGCGATGCAGGACTCGCCGCCGCTGCCGTCGGCTTCGGCGAAGTGGGTCATCAGGGTGAGCGGACCGAGAGCCGGCAGGGCTTCGATTTCGCCTCTGACGGCCGGCAGCTGCGCAGCGCTGATCCCCAGGCGATTCATTCCGCTGTTGAGCTTCAGATAAATGGGCAGTGGCCTGCGTGGAGCAGGCTGCGCTGCCCGCCGCAGCATTTGCAGTTGCTCGACGCTGTGCACGACGATGCTCAGATCATGCGCCGCGCAGACCGCCAGGTCGGCGACCTCGAAGAAACCTTCGAGAAGGAGAATCGGCTGCCGAATGCCCGCCTGGCGAAGGGCGATCGCCTCGTCGAGATCGAGCAGGGCGAAACCGTCGGCAACGTCGCCGAGCGCCGCCGCAGCGCGCAGCAGACCATGACCATAGGCGTTGGCCTTGACCACCGCCCAGGCCCTCGCCTCCCTGTCCCGGCGGCGGGCGTATTCCCTGGCCAGCAGGTAGTTGTGACGCAGCGCCGCGAGGTCGATGCGCGCCCCGATCGGCCGCGGCATCAGGCAGACAGCTCCTTGAGCTTGTTCCGGGCGAACTCGACGAAGCTGAGGACCACCTGCGAGCGGAAGCGCTCCTTCGGATAGACCAGCGACAGGGTGCGCGTCAGCGCCGGACGCAGGGGAACGGCAACCAGCGTGCCCAACTGCCGCTCCTTGTCGAAGCTTGCCCGGGAGACAATCGAAAAACCGAGGCCGGTCGCCACCACACCCTTCAGCGCTTCCGGACTCGAAAGCTCCATGATCGTCTTGAGCTGGTCGGGCTCGACGCCGCAGGCGCGCAAGTAGTCGTCGGTGACTTCGCGCGTGCTCGAACCTGGCTCACGGGCGACGAAGTCGTGCGGCAGCAGGCTGCGCGCCTCGACTTCGCGATAGCTGGCCAGCGGGTGGCTGGGCGTGCACACGACCTGCAGTTCGTCATCGCCGCAGCCCTCGCATTGCAGGCTGGGCAGGCTCACCGGCGATTCAATCAGGCCAATATCGAGCGTATGTGCGGCGATGGCGTTACTGATCACGTCCGAGTTTCCGACCGTCAGGCGGACGCGCACCTGCGGATAACGCACATTGAATTCGCCTAGAATCGGCGGCAGCATGAACTCGGCAATCGTCGTGCTCGCCCCGACCAGCAGGCTGCCGCTCATCTGCCCGGTCATTTCGGCGACCCGGATATCGAGCTCGGTAGACAAAGCGAGGATGCGCTCGGCATAGTCGAGCACCAGTTCGCCGGCCGCGGTCAGCGAGATGCGCCCCCCACCGCGATCGAAGAGGCGGGTATTGAAGCGCTCTTCCAGTTGCTTGATCTGAAAGGTGACGGCCGGCTGGGTCATGTGCAGCGCCTCACCCGCCTTGGTGAAAGAAAGGTGCTTGGCCACAGCGTGAAACACCTGCAGGCGACGGTCTGCCATAAGTCCTCTCCCGGTTACGACTTATTTTTTCTATTCAATCACAAAACCGGCCTGCCGGCCAGAGCGCGGGCGCGCCGTGCGACGCACCGCCACCCGCTGCGCTAACAAGTTGCTGCCTTTCATGGTATAAGCCCAGCATATCAAGAATAGCCCTTTCAGAACGCTCAATGCCCTTCGGTTTCTACATCATCATGGCCGCGCAGTTCTTTTCCGCGCTGGCCGACAATATCCTGCTCATCGTCGCCATCTCGCTGTTGCGCGACATGCAAGCCCCAACTGAATACGAGCCGCTGCTGAAGACCTTTTTCACGGTCTCTTACGTCGTCCTCGCTGCTTTCGTCGGCGCCTTTGCCGACTCGATGCCGAAGGGGCGGGTGATGTTCATCAGCAACGGCATCAAGATCGTCGGCTGCGCGATGATGTTCTGGCAGGTGCATCCCTTGCTCGCCTACGCCGTCGTGGGCCTCGGCGCTGCCGCCTACTCGCCCGCCAAGTACGGCATCCTCACCGAGTACCTGCCGCACCGCCTGTTGGTCGTCGCCAACGGCTGGATCGAAGGCCTGACCATCGGCGCCATCATCCTCGGCGTCGTCGTCGGCGGCCTGCTGATCCGGCCGGACGTCGCCACTGGGCTGCTGAGCTTCGATTTTCCGCTACTGGACACCGGTGTCGATACGGTTGGCGAAATGGCCATCTGTTTTGTCGCCCTTTTCTATGTGGTCGCCGCGCTGTTCAACCTTTACGTCCCCGATACCGGCGTCGATCACCGCGTTCTGCACAAGAACCCCTGGTACCTGCTGCGCGAATTCAACCATTGCCTGATGCTTCTCTGGCGAGATCGCCTCGGCCAGATCTCTCTGGCCGTGACCACGCTGTTCTGGGGCGCTGGTGCGACACTGCAGTTTATCGTCATCAAGTGGGCCGAAACCTCGCTGCAATTCGACCTCTCGAAGTCGAGCATGCTGCAGGGGGTCGTGGCGATCGGCGTCGCACTCGGTGCCGTCGGCGCCGCGCGCATGATCACCCTGCGCCGGTCGGTGCGAGTCATTCCGCTCGGTATTGCCATGGGAATCATCGTGCTGGCGATGAACTTCGTCCAGCACACCTGGATCGCCGTCCCGTTGCTGGTCCTCATTGGCGCGCTTTCCGGCTTTTTCGTGGTACCGATGAACGCCCTGCTGCAGCACCGCGGCCACATTCTGATGGGTGCCGGTCATTCGATCGCGGTGCAGAACTTCAACGAAAACCTGTCGATCCTGGCGATGACCGGCCTCTACTTCCTGATGGTCCGTGCCGAGATGTCGATCTACCTGGTGATCACCCTCTTCGGGCTCTTCCTCAGCGGCACGATGCTGCTCGTCAAGTTCCGCCACGAGGCGAACCAGCGGCAGCACGACAACGTGATTCACCTCGACGACGGCGGGCACTGACGAACGCGGTCGTGCACAGAACCTGGGTATCAGCGCCCGCAGCGTCAATCGGGAAGTCGGTCTACCTCGCCGCGTTGAGCTTCTTGACCCCGGCAACGAAACGCGCCAGCGTCGCCGACAGCACGCCGCGCGGAATGGTCAGCTCGATCAGCTGAAAGCGACCGCGCGTCGCTACCGCCTTGTCGAGCGCGGCCTTCAGTTCGCGGCGGCTGCCCACCCGTTTCCCGTCACCGCCGAGGCCGGCGGCCATTTCGGCGAATCCCCAGTGCCCCAGGTCGTTGAAGCGGGATTCCGGCTGGAAAGTGCGCAGCATTTCCCAACTGGCGTTGTTGAACAGCAGCACAATCGGATCCCAGCCATAGCGCTGGCAGTTGCCGAGTTCCCAGCCAGTCATCTGGAAAGCACCGTCGCCGACCAGGATCAGCGGCCGTTGCCCGGTCGCCGCCTGCAGGCCCAAGCCCGCCGGCACCCCAAAACCCATGGTCGCGTAGTAGCCCGGGGCGACCAGTGCCGTGTGTTCGATGTCCATGGCCGTAAACAGGCAGTCGCCGATGTCCGAGGCAATCGGCAACTTGCCATGCACGGCCATCAGATCATTAACCGCGGCGGCGATGTCGGTGGGTGTCAGTGACGCCTGATCGGCAGGCATGTGGCGTGGAAAGTTGCGCGACGACATCGCCGAGCGGCTTGAATTGGCGCCAGGAACGCTCTCCAGCAGGCAATCGACAAGCGCCGTGAGCGGTATCTGCGGGTAGATGTGGTAGCCGATGGTGACCTGCTCATCGAGCGCCTGGATCGTCTTGCGCAGATCGATCTTGCTCGCCGAAACACCGAAGTTGGTGTCGCAGACGATCACTCCGAGCAGGAACAGGCCATCAGAGGTCTCGACCAACTCGGTCACCTCGGGTAGCCCGGCGACCCCCATGTAAGTTCCGAGCAGTGGCACATCGGCATCTGCGAGAAGGCCGCGGCCCATGAAACTGGTGACCACCGGCAGATCGAGGCGGCGCGCCAGTTCGGCGACGCGCGCTTCCAGTCCGAAGCGGCGCACCTCGACGCCAACCATCAACGCCGGCCTGCTCGCGCGCTGCAGGCGCGCACGAATCTCGTCGACACAGGCAGCGAGCGCATCCGGGTCAACCACCGCCGCGGGCATCGCCGGCACCGGCTGACAGGGCTCGGCGACCATGTCGCGCGGTAGCTCGATGTAGGCCGGCCGCGAGTAGCGCCGGCAGTTGGCGAGCACGCGCGCGATGTCGCTCGGCGCCCGCCCGGCGTCATCGAGTCGTACCTGGTCACAAGTGATTTCGCGGAAAATCTGGAACTGCGAGTCGAGAGTCTTGGCCTGATGGTGCAAAAGCAGCCCGGCTTTCGACTCGTTCTTTCCGGGCCCGCCCGAGAGGACCACCAGCGGCGATTTTTCGGCGTAGGCGGCGGCCACCGGGTTGACCATGTTCAGCGCACCGGCGCCGTAGGTCACGGCAGCGACACCGAGCCCGCCGATCATGCGCGCTGCCGCATCGGCCGCGAAACCGACGCCCGGTTCGTGCGATAGCGTGTACAGCGGCAGGATCTGCGACTCCTCGATGATCTTGAAAAAGGGCAGCGCGAAATCGCCCGGGATGCCGAAGATCTGGTGGGCGCCGTTTGCCTTGAGGGCCAGGAGCAGGGATTCGGTAAGGTTCATCAGCGCCGCCTCAGATGTCGTTACAATAAGATGACGATGATCGCATTAGCGCGCAAGAGGTGTTGGACATTTCTCCGATAATCCCTATACTACGCACATTTCATGCGCGAATTGGCCAGTTAATGTCAAAGATCACCATCGATCGCTACGATCTTGCACTTCTCGACGCCCTGCAGCGAAAAGGCAACGCCACCAATGCAACCCTCGGCGAGCAGATCAATCTCTCCGCGTCGCAGATCAGTCGCCGTATCCAGCGACTCGAAGAAGATGGCATCATCGCCGGCTACGTCGCCTTGCTGGCTCCCGCCGCGCTCGGTCTGGGCGTCACGGCCTTTGCCCAGGTGATCCTGGAAAGCCATGGCGACAACGCCAGCGAAACCTTCGAAAGCGCCGTGGCGGCGATGCCTGAAGTCGTCGATTGCTACTCGATCAGTGGTGATGCCGACTACATGCTGCGCATCGTCGTTCCGGATCTGGCTTCGTTTTCGGATCTGATGATGAAAAGCCTGCTCTGTCTGCCCGGTGTCGCGCGCATCAAGACCAGCATCGCCCTGCAGACCATCAAACAAACGCACGTCCTGCCGCTCGGTCACCTGACGCAGCCGAGCAGGCCGCGCCAACGCGTCCGCTACGCCGAGAATTAGAGCAGCAGCGGCGCGTTCGGCAGTTCGTTGGCGTTTTCGGGCGACGCCGGGAAGTGCTCGCGCAGGGCTTCGCTGATCGTCTGCAGCGCCAGCAGCACGCCGTTCTCGAAATCCCCGGCGGCAAAGGCGTCTTCCATTCGCCGGCAGACGGCATCCCAGAAGGGCCGACCGACGCGGCGGTCGATGCCCCGATCGGCGACGATTTCGACCCGCCGGTCGATCAGTTGCAGGTAGATCAGAACGCCGCTATCGAGCTCCGTATCCCACACCCTGAGCTGCGAGAAAAGATCGATCGCCCGCATCCGTGGCGTTTGCCCGCGCCACAGGTCGGGCAGCGCCAGATTGCCTTCGACGACCAGCCGCAACTCACCCAGATGGCCGGCCTCCGAACGGGCGATAGCACTCTCCAGCCGCTGCAGCACTGGGCGCGAAAACACGCGCCGCACCCACCAGTCGGGAAAAATCAAGTGCCGCAGCAGTCGTTTCAATTCCATTACCAGCCTCCCGAAGCGCCGCCGCCACCAAAACCGCCACCCCCACCCGAGAAGCCCCCACCGCGACCACCGCGACCACCACTGCCACCACCCCACGAAACACCGCCCGGAAGTCCGCTCCGACCACCGGCAATACCCACGACCAGCGAAACGACGAAAGCGAGCACGCCGATGATTGCCGCGACCAGTAAAGACGAGAACAGGAAGGAAGTGATTACGCTGGCGGCAAGTGCGACCAGGCCGGCGGCCAGAAAACGCCCGAAAATGGCGCGCAGCACACCGCCAACGACAAATACCAGAACGAAACCGGCAAAAAGGAGCTGCTCGAAACGGTCGTCGACGTCGGCCGATGTGCTGCTCTGCGTCTCGGGAGCCGGCAACGGCTCGCCGGCGATCACCTTGAGCATCGCCTCGACGCCGGCGTCGACGCCGCCGTAAAAGTCGCCTTCCCTGAAGCGCGGCGTGATCGTCTCGCTGATGATCCGTTTGGCGATGGCATCGTTGAGCGCGCCCTCGAGGCCATAACCCACCTCGATACGCAGGCGCCGGTCATCCTTGGCGATCAGCAGCAGCGCGCCGTCATCGATTCCCTGGCGCCCCAGCTTCCACGCCTCGACGACACGCAGCGCGTACTGTTCGACGCCTTCCGGTTGGACGCTGGCGACGATCAGGACCGCGACCTGCGCTCCCGTCTCGCGCTCGAGAGTCGCCAGCTTGGCGTCGAGCGCCTCCCTCTGCTCGCTGGTCAGCGTACCGGTCAGGTCGTTCACCCGCGCCGTCAGCGCCGGTATCGCCTGCTCGGCGCCCGCCGGAAAAGCGGCGAAGACCAGGACGAGCAGACTCAACAGCCAGCCGAGCGGGCGGGTAGGCAGCCAGGACATCGCTTGCTGCGCCCTAGTGTGCGCCTGCCGGCGCGGCTTTAGCCGCCCCCGGCGGCGCGGAAAAGTCTACTTTCGGCGCCGTCGAGATCGCTTTCTCGTTGTCGACCGTGAAGTTTGGCTTGACCGCGTAGCCAAGAATCATCGCCGTCAGATTATTTGGAAAGGTCCGCACCGAAACGTTGTACGCTTCGACCGCCTTGATGTAGCGGTTGCGGGCCACCGTAATCCGATTCTCAGTCCCTTCGAGCTGCGCTTGCAGATCGCGAAAGGCGCCGTCCGCTTTCAGTTGCGGATAGTTTTCGGCGACCACCAGCAGCCGTGAAAGGGCGCTGGACAAGCCAGCCTGTGCCTGCTGGAAGCGGGCAAAGGCGGCCGGATCATTGACCAGCTCCGGCGTCGCCTGGATGCCGCCAACCTGTGCGCGCGCCTGCGTCACCTGGGTGAGGACTTCCCTCTCGTGACTGGCGTATCCCTGCACCGTGCTGACCAGATTGGGAACCAGGTCGGCTCGCCGCTGGTACTGATTGATCACTTCCGACCACGCCGACTTGACCGCCTCGTCAGCGGTCTGGAAAGTGTTGTAGCCGCAGCCCGAGAGCAGGCTGGCCAGCACGACGACGAGGGACAAAAAGCCGATGCGCATGATGATTTCCTTCATGGGATAGACAGCCTGTGGAATGCAGCGGGGATTGCAGGGAACATGCCCGCCGCCCGTCGAACGATTGCGGCGTGCTCGCCGGAAGGCGCGCGGCAAGGGCGGGGAACGGGCAAGACATCGATCATCGGCGGGGTGTCGCGAGCGGTCATGGGCGTCAGGCCGGCAGCGCAGCCGAAGTGGTGGCGGTATGTAGCAGCGTTCGCGCCCGGCACAGATCCTCCCAGGCCTTGGCCTTGTCCTGCAGCGTGCGCAGAAGATAGGCCGGATGGTAGCTGACGATGACCGGAATCCCGGTTGCACTGCCGTCCGCTTCCCGATACTTGAAGGTCTGGCCGCGCAGACTGGCCAGCGAACCGACGTCGCCGAGAACGGCATGCGCCGCGGCCCGGCCGAGCAGAACGATCAAGCGCGGCTGGATGAGTGTGATCTGGCGCCGCAGATACGGCGCACAGGTGGCCATTTCGGCTGCCTCGGGCGTACGGTTGCCGGGCGGGCGACACTTTACGGCGTTGGCAATGTACACGTTCTCGCCGCGCTGCAGGTCGATCGCCGCCAGCATCGCATCGAGAAGCTTGCCGGCTGGTCCGACAAAGGGCTCGCCACGAAGATCCTCCTCGGCTCCCGGTCCTTCGCCGATGAACAACCAGTCGGCAGCGGTGTCGCCAACGCCCAGCACGGCTTGCCGGCGCTCCTGGCACAGCGCGCAGGCACGACAGCCGGCGACACTGTCGCGCAACCCATCCCAGTCCAGGCGCGCGATCTGCTGTTCGCGGTCGTTGGCCGGCGGCCCCGCGCTGCGGCTGACTGCCGGTGGCGAGGGAGCGTCGGCCGCCGCGGCGACCACGGGAACGGCCGCCATTGCTTCGCTTACCGCGGGCGTCGTCGTGGCTGGCGGCCCGGCGAACGCTGCCGTGCCTCCTCGGCGCAGCGCCGCCTGCTCGCGCAGGCGCCATTGCGAAGGCAGGCCCATCTCGTTCAGCAGCTGCCAGCGCGTCAAGCCCGTGGCGCGGGAATTTCCAGCCCTCATCCCGAAACCTCTTCCAGTACGTGTTGCAGCACCAGTGCATCCTCGCGCCCGAGCGCGGCCGCGTAGTAGTCGCGGCGCACGCCGATCTGCTGAAAACCGAAATGCTCGTAGAGCGCCAGCGCCCGCGTGTTCGACCGACGCACCTCGAGCAGCAGCACCACTGCCCCGGCCCGCCGCGCCGACTGCATCGCGTGACGCAGCAGGAGGGCGCCAAAACCCATTCCCTGACGCTTCTCAGTGACGCTCAGGTTGAGCAGGTGCGCCTCATCGAGCGCCAGCATCACCACGAAATAGCCGACCAGGTCGCCAGCGACGCGGCAGCCCCACACACTGTAGCCGGCGACAATCGAATCGACGAAGTTGCCACGCGTCCAGGGAAACGCATAAACGCCCTTCTCGACGGCCAGCATTTCGTCGACATCGCCGTGACCGAGCGGCAGTATCTCGACCTGTGCGGAGAGCACGGCGTTCACGCCTTGCCGCCGTTGGCCAGTCGTTCGGCAACCGTCTGCGCCACCTTGTTGCGCACGTACAGCGGCGCCGCGTCGGCGGCGTCGACCGTCTCGCCATGCGCCAGGCGTACCGCGGCCAGGCGTGCCACGCAGCCGGCGTCAGGCATCAATTCCGGCTGCCATTCGTACACGCAAGGCGACAGGCGCTCCCGTAACGCGGGATACGCCTTGAGGCCATTGCCACACGCCAGCCAGCCGCTGGACTCGGGAAGCGGCAGCGCTGCAGGGTCGCAGACGGCGACCGCCGCCAGGGCGACGCCACCGACATAGAAAGCGTAATAGACCTCTCCCATGCGCGCGTCGAGCGCGACGATGACCCGTTGCCCGGCGCCGCTCAGCGCCATTGCCTCGAGCGTGCCGACCGGGATAACCGGCAGGTCATGGGCAAACGCCAGTCCCTGCGCGACGCCGCAAGCGACCCGCAAACCGGTAAACGAGCCCGGACCGGCCGCGAAGGCAATGGCGTTCAAGTCGGCAAAGCGTAGCCCCGCTTCGCCCAGCGTCGCCCGAATCAACGGCAGCAGGGTCTCGGAATGGGCAACGCCGATCGGGCAGGCACGCCGCAGCAGCTCGCCCTCGCGCCACAGGGCGATGCTGCCAAGCTCGGTCGAAGTCTCGATGGCAAGCAGATTCATGCGCTGCATTTTACCCGTCCTGGTCGCCGGCGTCGCCTGCGCAGCGCCTGGTGGAAGCTGCGCAAAGGCGAACAGCGCGCCGGGCGCGAGCCCCGACAAGAGCACCGCCGGCCCCCACTTCCCTCTCCGCAGCGGCCACTATCGGGCAGCGGGAACGCCTCCACGACTCGTCGCGACTGGCGACCCAGCACCGCCGGTTTGGCCGCCCGAGCCCTTTGCCGATACAATGCCAGGGTCTTCGACGCGTTGCTGTCGCGTTCGACTCCATAACCTCAGCATAGAAAGTGCCGCCATGAAAGTACTGCTATTGACGCGAGAGTATCCTCCCCATGTTTACGGTGGAGCCGGCGTCCACGTCGAGTACCTGGCCGATGAACTGGCCAAACTGATGCACGTGGAAGTGCGCTGTTTCGGTGACCAGGACACGGTCAGCGGCGGCGTGCGCGTCAAGGGCTACCCTTTCGGCAAGGGCAGCTTTGCACACGTCGACAAGAAGCTCAGCGGCGCGCTCGACACCTTCGAAACCAACCTCGAGACGCTCAGCGAACAGGTGGACGCCGATCTGGTGCATGTCCACACCTGGTACGCGCACCTCGGAGGCATCCTGGCCAAGAATCTCTACGGCATTCCCCTGGTGCATACGGTGCACTCGCTCGAACCCCTGCGGCCATGGAAGCGCGAGCAACTCGGCTGCGGCTACGACATGTCGTCGTGGGTCGAACGCACCTCACTGCAGATGGCCGACTCGGTGATCGCCGTGTCGCAGGGAACCAAGGCCGACATTCTCGAGCACTTCGACATCGACCCCGACAAGATCGCGGTGATCTACAACGGGATCAAGGTCGAGCAGTATCATCCGACGACGGATACCGACGCCCTGGAAAAGCACGGCGTCGACCCGAGCAGGCCTTTCGTGCTCTTCGTTGGCCGGATCACGCGCCAGAAGGGCATCGTGCACATGGTCAATGCCGTCAAGTAC
Organism: Candidatus Accumulibacter sp. ACC005; assembly: GCF_907163215.1. Lineage (NCBI taxonomy): Bacteria > Pseudomonadati > Pseudomonadota > Betaproteobacteria > Candidatus Accumulibacter > Candidatus Accumulibacter sp. ACC005. The sequence continues at coordinate 378,811 of NZ_CAJQUB010000005.1, forward strand.
ATCCACCCCGACGTGCAGGTCGTCCTCTGTGCCGGCGCGCCGGACACCAAGGAAATCCTTGCCGAAATGGAAGCTGCGGTCAAAGCGGTGCGCCAGGAAGGTTTCAGGAACCTGATCTGGGTCCGGGAAATGCTCAGCAAGGCCGAGGTCATCCAGATGTATTCGCATGCCACTGTCTTCTGCTGCCCGTCGATCTACGAGCCTTTCGGGATCATCAACCTGGAAGCGATGGCCTGCCACACGGCCGTGGTGGCCAGTGCCGTTGGCGGCATCAAGGAGGTCGTCGTCGATGGCGAGACGGGTTACCTGGTCCCGCTGGAGCAATTGCACGTGGCGCCGTTCGAGCCGGTAAATCCGGATGCCTTCTCGCGCGATCTGGCGACGGCGATCAACAAGATCCTCGACGACCCGGCGCTTGCCGACTCGATGGCCTCGGCCGGTCAGAAACGCGCGCGCGAAGTATTCAGCTGGTCGAGCATTGCGCAGCAGACCAGGACCCTCTACGATTCCCTGCTGAAGTAGCGATTCGAGCACCCTTTCGGCCGCTGGCGAGGACTCGCCTCAGCGCGAAGGGGATTGCGCATGACGGCCCGCAGGGGCCGTCGCCGTTCATATCACCTCTCACCGTATTCTCCCGGCTCGCCGGGTCAGCATTAAGGAGCGCTATCGATGATTCCCCAGGACTACCCCCGCGTAAATATTGAAGCGGTCAAGCCGCAGATCGACTGTGGCCGCTATCCGATCAAGCGCGTCGTCGGCGAAAAGGTCGCCGTCAGCGCCGACATCTACAAGGAGGGACACGACAAGCTCTCGGCCGTGCTCAAGGCCCGCAAGGTGGGTGAGAAAGCGTGGCAGGAAAGCCCGCTGACGCTGGCTCTCAATGACGACTGGTACGGCGAGTTCACGGTCACCGAGATCGGCCCCTGGGAGTACACCATCGAAGCCTACGCCGATCACTATCGGTCTTGGGTCGAAGAGATCAGCAAGAAGAACGTGCCGGGCGCCAAGCTTGAGAGCGAACTACTCGAGGGAATGGCGATCATCAGGAAATCGGCAGCGATGGCCAAGGGCGAGGACCGCGCGCGTATCGAAAGCATCATCGGGGCCATGGAAAGCGCCGTCGGCGCCGGTGAGCAGCAGGGTGCCGTCGACCTCGGAATTGGCGGCGTGCTGCACAGCCTGATGGCCCGGTACCCGGATCGTAGCGAGGGCTACGAACTGGCGCCGACGCTGCAAGTGATGGTCAACCGGCCGATCAGCCGTTTTGCCGCCTGGTACGAATTCTTTCCTCGCTCGCAGAGCACGACGCCGCACAAGCACGGCACCCTGCAGGACAGCATCCGCCGCCTGCCCGAGATCAAGGCCATGGGTTTCGACGTCATCTATCTGCCGCCGATCCATCCCATCGGCCACAGTTTCCGCAAAGGCAAGAACAACAGCCTCACCGCCGAGCCGACTGACGTTGGCAGCCCGTGGGCGATCGGCAACGAGCACGGTGGCCACACCGGCCTCGAACCGAAGCTCGGCACCTGGGACGACTGGGATCGCTTCGTCGCCACCTGCCGCGAGCTGGAAATCGAGATCGCGCTCGATTACGTGATGAACTGCTCGCCCGACCACCCCTACGTCACCGCCCATCCGGAGTGGTTCTTCCACCGTCCCGACGGCTCGATCAAATACGCCGAGAACCCGCCGAAGAAATACCAGGACGTCTACCCGCTGAACTTCGGAACCAGCGACCGCGCCGGCCTGTGGCAGGAGATGCTCAGGGTCTTCCTGTTCTGGATCGACAAGGGCGTGACGACTTTCCGGGTGGACAATCCGCATACCAAGCCAGTCGCCTTCTGGGAATGGGTGATCGGCCAGGTGCACCGCCAGCACCCCGGCGTGATCTTCCTTGCCGAAGCGTTTACCAAACCGAAAATGATGCGCCTGCTGGCCAAAGCCGGCTACGCCCAGTCCTACACCTACTTCACCTGGCGCAACGAGAAGGACGAAATCACCGAGTACGTCAACGAGCTGACCAACGGCGAGATGAAGGAGTACTTCACCGGCAACTTCTTCGCCAATACGCCAGACATCCTGCCGCCGATCCTGCAGTACGGTGGTCGCCCGGCGTTCATCATGCGCGCCGTACTGGCAGCAACCCTGTCGTCGGTCTACGGCATCTACAGTGGTTACGAGCTGTGCGAGAACGCGGCGATTCAGGGCAAGGAAGAGTACCTGGACTCGGAGAAATACGAAGTCAAGGTGCGCAATTGGCGGGCACCCGGAAACATCGTCGACATCATCACCCGGATCAACCAGATCCGGCGTGAATCACCGGCCCTGCACCGCTACAACAACGTGCTCTTCCTGGCCACCGACAATCCGAACATCATCGCCTACGCCAAGATGACCGAAGACCGGTCGGATATCATCGTCTGCGCGGTCAACCTCGACCCCTATCACCAGCAGGTGGCGACCCTCCAGATCCCGCTGGGCAGCTTCGATATCGGCTGGGACGAGCAGTACCAGGCGCACGACCTGCTCTCCGATCGCACCTACCGCTGGAGCGGACCGACCGCCTACGTCGAACTCAGCCCGCACAACACCATGGCGCACATCATCAAGATCCGCCGCTGGTAGGGGCGCAGGGCAGCGCTGCCCGGCGCTGACAAATGAAATGGCGGCCCCCTGGTGGCCGCCATTTCATTGTGAACCGGGCTTATAGCACGGGGCAGGGGAAAAGCATCGTTCCCCTGCCCTTCCCCTGCCCTGCCTGCCGCTGTCTTTAGGGCGCTCCCGCCGCCGCACGCTTGAACTGCAGATCGTCTTCCGAGAGATCGGTAAGTTCGATACGCACCGGCTCGACGCGCCAGATGTCGGTGCAATATTCCTTGATCGCCCGATCGGACGAAAAGAAACCAGAGCGTGCGACGTTGAGGATCGACATCCGCGACCAGCGTTCGTAATCGATGTAGGCCTCGGAAACCTTTTCCTGGCAATCGATGTACGACTGAAAATCGGCCAGGAGCATGTACTCGTCGTGGTTGAGCAGGTGGTCGACCAGCGGCCGGAAGACATCCCGGTCGCCACGCGTGAAGAAGCCCGAGCCGATCAGGTCGATCACCTCACGCAGGTGCGGGTTGGCTTCGTAATAGTCGCGTGGGCGGTAGCCACAGCGGCGGAGTTCCTTGACTTCCGGCGTGTTCATCCCGAAGAGGAAGAAGTTCTCTTCGCCGACCTGTTCGAGGATCTCGACATTGGCGCCGTCGAGCGTGCCAATGGTCAGCGCACCATTCATCTGGAACTTCATGTTGCCGGTGCCCGAGGCCTCCTTGCCGGCCAGCGAGATCTGCTCGGAGAGATCGGCGGCGGGGAAGATCGACTGACCGCTCTTGACGTTGTAGTTGGGGAAGAAGACGACCTGCAAGCGGCCATGCATGGCCGGATCGCGGCCGACGATGTCGGCCACTGCGGTCGCCAGGCGGATCATCAGCTTGGCCATACGATAACCTGGCGCGGCCTTGCCACCGAAAATCACCGTGCGCGGTGCGACCACCAGATTCGGGTTGTCTTTCAGGCGCTTGTACAGCGAGATGACATGCAGCAGGTTGAGGTGCTGGCGCTTGTACTCGTGAATACGCTTGACCTGGACGTCGAACATGGATGCCGGATCGGCATCGGCGTGGGCAACGCGCTTGATCTCGCGCACCAGGTGCTCCTTGTTGCCGCGCTTGATCCCACGCCACTTCTCGCGGAAGGCCGGATCGTCGGCATAGGGTTCGAGTTCGCGCAAGCGCATCATGTCGGTCACCCAGCCCTTGCCGATCGTCTCGTCGATCAATTGCGACATGGTCGGATTGGCAAGCAGGACGAAGCGACGCGGCGTCACGCCGTTGGTCTTGTTCCTGAACTTCTCCGGCCAAAGCTCGTAGAAATCCTTGAGGATGTCGGACTTGACGAGTTCGCTGTGCAGGGCGGCAACGCCATTGACGGCGAAACTTCCGACCACAGCCAGGTGCGCCATGCGGATGTAGCGCGCGCCGTCCTCGTCGATCAGCGACATGCGCCGAAGAACGGCTTCGTCACCCGGGAAGCGGATGCGAACCTCGTCGAGGAAACGCTCGTTGATTTCGCAGATGATCTCGTAATGCCGCGGCAGCGTTTTCTGGAACAGCCGCAGCGGCCACTTCTCGAGCGCCTCGGGGAGAAGCGTGTGATTGGTGTATGCGAAGGTCCGCTGGGTGATCGACCACGCCTCGTCCCAGAGCATCTCGTAGTCGTCAACCAGCAGATGCATCAGTTCGGCGACGGCGATCGACGGGTGCGTATCGTTGAGCTGGACGACGAACTTTTCGTGGAAACGACTGAGATCCGCCTCACGCTGCAGTTGCAGACGAATCATGTCGCGCAACGAGCAGGCGACGAAGAAGTATTGCTGCTCGAGGCGTAGGGTCTGGCCCGCTTCCATCTCGTCGTTCGGGTAGAGGACCTTGGTCAGCGTCTCGGAGAGCACTTCCGCATCGACTGCCTGGTAGTAATTGCCGGCGTTGAAGGCCGCGAAATCGAATTCCTCCGGCGCCTCGGCACTCCACAGCCTGAGGCGGTTCGGGGTATTGACGCCATATCCGAGCACCGGCATGTCCCAGGCCGTGCCGCGTACGACCTTGGCCGGCACCCACTGAACACGTAACCGACGACTCGCCGAGGCCTCGTACTGGTGTTCCGTATGACCGCCGATCTTGATATCGAAAGCGACATTCGGACGATGGATGAGCCACGGGCTTCCCGAGCGCAGCCACTTGTCGGTCAGTTCGGCCTGCCAACCGTCGCGGATGGCCTGCGTGAAAATGCCGAACTCGTAGCGGATGCCGTAGCCAATCGCCGGTATCTCCAGCGTCGCCAACGAATCGAGGTAACACGCGGCGAGACGCCCAAGGCCGCCGTTACCGAGCCCGGGCTCTTCCTCCTGATCGAGGAGCATGTCCAGATCGAGCCCGAGTTCGGCCATCGCCTGTCGGGCGTTGTCGAAAATGCCGAGATTGATCAGATTGTTGCCCAGTTGCGGACCGATCAGGAACTCAGCGGACATGTAGCAGACCGTACGGCTGCCCTTGTCCCGGTAGGTCCGTGCCGTCTGCACCCAGCGTTGCAGCAGGCGGTCGCGAACGGCCAGGGCCAGCGCCTGGAAACAGTCACGCCGGGTGGCGACCTCGGGAAAGCGCGCCTGCGAGTAAACCAGCCGGTCGAGAAAGGCGCGCTTGAGCGCTTCGACTCCGAGCCCCATGCGCTCGTCGTCCCTGCCTACCAACGGCACCGCCACCGGCGCCGAACGCGCCCCGGCCGAATCCTGCTTCTTCTGAATCATCTCCACACCCCTCGATAACTCTGTTTGATTGCGAACGATTACGCTTTCAGCGTCATTTTTTCAGCCTTGAAAGGCACGTCAGCGGCGAGTCTAAAGCATAGTTAGCGCCTCTGACTACCGCCCGGCAAGAGGTTTTTTCGCGCGCCGCTGCTTCTCGGCGGGAGATAACATCGTCGGCGTCATTCCTCTCGCTGCCCGGGGCGTTTGATTGCAGTCACAATGCGCATGACCCGGCCGAGGGCCGCGCTCGCGACGATCTGCGTTTGCCCGCCGCGCGCAGATCTGCGCCATGCATCGATGCCACACTTGGCGCCCAGGCCAGGAACGTCGCATGCAGCGGCGGGCGACCAAACACGATGCCCGGACGACGGATGGTGCTAGGATTCACGGGCAGGCAGTCAGACACGCAGGAATGTTTCCGGTGGCGCATCCTCGATGCGCCGTATTCGATCCGTCTCAACCCTCGCGAGGACAAGCAATGACTCTGAAAATCGAAAACCACCAACTGGTCGGCGACCTGGTCAGCCATCGCAGCACACCCAATTGTGGCGGCATCATGGCGCCCAGCTATCTGATCTTCCATTACACCGCCGGTCGCTCGACGGAGAGCTCGGTCGAGTCGCTGTGCACGCGCAAGGCGCAGGGCAATGCGTCGGCGCACGTGGTCCTCGGACGCGACGGGCGGATCGTGCAACTGGCACCCTTCAACGTCGTCACCTGGCACGCCGGGGTCAGCCAGTGGGCCGGTCTGGTGGGACTCAACTCGCACTCCATAGGCATTGAAATGGACAATGCCGGCCTGCTCAAGAAGGTCGGCAGCCAATACCAGGCGTGGTTTGCCAAGGTCTATCCCGACGACGAGGTCACCCTCGCTGCGCATCGCAACGGCGGCCCGGTGTCGCCCTGGCACACCTACACGGAAGCGCAGATCGAAAGATCCGTCGAACTCGCCGACCTGCTCGTCGAGCACTATGTTCTGCAGGACATTCTCGGCCACGAAGACATCGCACCCGGACGCAAGACCGACCCGGGTCCGGCGTTTCCGCTGGCCGCCGTACGTAGCCGCGTAATCGGCCGCGAGCAGGACGAGCCGCCGCGCTACGTGGTCACCGCCAGCAGTCTGAACATCCGCAAAGGACCCGACGCCAGTTTCGACCGCGTCGCGGCGGCGCTGAAGAGCGGCAGCGAGGTCCTCCTGCTCGAAGCACGTGACCGCTGGAGCCTGGTCGAGGTCGTCGCCGACCCCGAGATCGAGGGCTGGGTCAGCAACGCCTACATTGCTCCCAGCACGGGCCGCGGGATGGCGCTCCCGAGATTCACCGTCGCCGGCCCGGCGTCAACCGACCCGACCATCGCCGTCGCCAAGCTCAAGAAAGGCGGCAAGGGCAAGAAGGCACGCCGTCACGCGCCGTGAGTGAACGGCACGGAGCCGGCAAGCGCCCGATCCGCCAGCTTTGCTGAGCGGCAAGAAGCAAGCGCAGACCAATGGCGCAAGTGTTCATCAGCTACCGCTCGTCCGACGGCAAGGACAAGGCGACGGCCCTGGCGCGTGATCTCGGCGCCGTCTTTGGCGACGAGCAGGTTTTCCTCGACAAGGATGATCTGCGCGCCGGGGTCCGCTGGCGCGAGGAGATCGCGCAGACGCTCAAGGCACGGCCGATACTCCTGCTGCTGCTCACGCCGCAGCTGCTCGCCGCGACCGACGATCGCGGAGCCTTGCGGATCGACGACCCCTCGGACCCGATCCGCCGCGAAGTGGCCGACGCCCTGGCCGGCGGTGCGCACCTCATTCCTTTGCTTTGCGACGACGTGGCTGCGCCGCCGCCAGCCGCCGAACTGCCGGCGCCGTTCAACCGCATCGGCGATTTCACCTGGCGCCCGCTGCGCGCGTACGACTGGCACCACGACGTCCAGCGGCTGGTAGACGACCTGCACGCGCTTGGCGTTGTTGCCACGCCGCCTGCAGTCACGCCCACTTCAGCCCCGCCAGGCCAGTCCGTCGGGCAAGCAAGCCGACGACGGCTCGTCGTGGCGGCGGTGCTGGCAATGCCAATCGCTCTCGGCATCGGCTGGTACGCGCTGCGGGTCGCCGGCACCGCTTCCGCCACCGATGTCACCGGGTCGTGGTTGGCCACACTATCCCCCGACGAGACGCTCTTCCTGGCGCTGCGACAGAGCGGCGAAAAGGTCGAGCTCAGCAGTCGTCCCGTGCCCATCGGCGAGAGGGCCGACTGGGCCGACTACCGCAGCTTCTGGCGCGAGCGCTTCGGCAGCGAACTCGACGCCGTAAGCTACCGCGGAAAGGGCACCGCAAGCGCTCTCCCGGGTGCTGAACTGGTGGTCGACATCGCGCTGCAGATTGTCAGCAGTCCCGGCGACGTACTGGTCGATACGGGAAACCTCACCGCAAGGATCGCCGGCGATGGCGCCACGATGGCCGGGACCCTGTGGTTGAACAGCGCGCAGAAAGAGCGTCCCGTCAAGCTGGCGCGCGTAGCGCAGCAGTGATCGCGCGAAGGCGACCTCGGGGCGGCGCCCGCTTCAGTTCGGTTGGCTGATCAGCACCACCGCCTCGGTAGCAACGCCTTCCCCTCGCCCGACGAAACCCAGCTTTTCTGCGGTCTTCGCCTTGACGTTCACGCAGTCCACCGCCACCTGCAGATCGCCAGCGATGTTGGCGACCATCTGAGGCAGGTACGGCGCCATCTTCGGCTGCTGGGCGATGATCGTCGCGTCGACGTTGCCGACCTGCCAGCCCGCCTGCGCCAGCAGCGCAACGGTGGCGCGCAGCAGGACGCGGCTGTCGGCGCCGCGATAGCGAGGATCGCTATCGGGAAAGTGCTGCCCGATGTTGCCCAGTGCGGCGGCGCCGAGCAGGGCGTCGATGATCGCATGCACCAGCGCGTCGGCATCGGAATGACCGAGGAGTCCGCTGCCATGGGCGATGTCGACACCGCCAAGGATCATCTTGCGGCCGGGAACCAGCGCGTGAATGTCGCAACCCTGTCCGACGCGGATCATTCGTCCACCCTCGTCCTGCCCTGCAGGATCAGCTCCGCCAGACGCAGGTCAGCCGGAAAAGTGACCTTGAAGTTGCTGCTGTCGCCGGCGACCAGTCGCGGCTTGAAGCCGGCGGCCTCGACGGCCGAGGCTTCGTCGGTGCCATCCGGGTATCCGGCAAGCACCCGGCGCAGCAGACCGTAGCGAAACATCTGTGGTGTCTGCGCCTGCCACAGGCCGTCGCGCGACTCGGTACGCGCGACGCGCTGTGCGTCGTCGGCGCGCTTGAGCGTATCGGCCAGCGGCACGGCCAGGAGACCGCCGACCGGATCGTCGGCCAGCTGGTCGCACAGGACGTGCAGGTTTGCCTGCGAAAGGCCGGGGCGTGCCGCGTCGTGGACCAGGACCCAGTCGTCGTCGTGGGCGGCCGTCGCGGCGGCAGCCAGGCCATTGGCGACGCTCGCGGAACGGCTCGCCCCGCCACAGAAAACCGTCTCCAGCTTGTGGCCTAGACTTGTCCAGTCGTATTGTCGCCACCAGCTGTCGTCCGGAGAGAGAACGACCCAGACGCGGTCGATGCGTGGGCAACGACACAAGGCGGCCAGGCTGTGATAGATCAGCGGTCGGCCGGCGAGCATCTGGTATTGCTTTGGCATTGCGCCGCCAAAGCGCGAGCCGCTTCCGGCGGCGGGGACGATTGCGTAGTGACGTAGCATGGCGTAATTTTAACCAAAGTAGGCAGGCGGATACCGAAATGAGCGCGCAGCGCTGCGCACGGACTCTTGCCAGCGGGTGATTTTCCGTTATCGAGGTCGATGCCTGCGCCGCCGGCCCTGCTTGAGCCCCACTCCTCGAGGATTGACCAGATGACACACTCGACCCCAGGCATCCGTCCGGCCGCAGTCGCCGGCACCTTCTATCCCGGATCGGCCAGCGTTCTGGCGCGCGATCTTCGCCGGCTGCTCGACGACACGCCGGTGGCGCAAACGGCTCAGGAGAGGCAGTATGGGCGCCCGAAAGCGATCATCGCGCCGCATGCCGGCTACGTCTATTCAGGGCCCATCGCGGCCAGCGTCTACGCACCGCTGCACGCGCTGCGCGCCACTTTCCGGCGCGTCGTGCTGCTCGGCCCGACGCACCGCGTCGCCGTCGCCGGGCTGGCGCTGCCGTCGGCCAGCGCCTTCGCCACTCCGCTGGGCGAGGTAGCGCTGGACATGGCGGCCATCGCCAGCATCGCACACCTGCCGCAGGTCGTCGTCAGCGACGCCGCGCACGCCATGGAACATTCGCTGGAAGTGCAGCTGCCCTTCCTGCAGACGGTCCTCGAACGCTTTACGCTGGTGCCGCTGGCCGTCGGTCGTGCCTCCGCGGCAGAGGTCGCCGAAGTGCTCGAAGCCCTCTGGGGCGGCGACGAGACGCTGCTCGTGATCAGCTCCGACCTCTCGCACTACCTTCCCTACGCGATCGCCCGCAAGACGGACAATGAAACCGCCCGGCACATCGTCGCCCTCGACGCACGGATCGACCATCAACAGGCCTGCGGCGCGACGCCGGTCAATGGCCTCCTCCTGGCGGCGCGCCGGCACGGGCTGCAGGCGCGCCTCCTCGACCTGCGCAATTCCGGCGATACCGCCGGCGACAGGTCGCGCGTCGTCGGCTACGGCGCCTTTGCCTTCACGCCGGTGAACACCGATGCCCACTGACCCCCTCGGCAGCGCCCTGCTGGTCAGCGCCCGCAACGCCATTGCCGCGAAATTCGGATTGCCGGCAAGACCGGTGGCGACGACGCCGGAACTCGCCGAGCCCGGGGCGAGCTTCGTGACGCTGACCCAGGACGGTGCCTTGCGCGGCTGTATCGGCAGTCTCGAAGCACAGCGGCCGCTGGCCGCAGACGTTGCCGAGAACGCCTTCGCCGCCGCCTTTCGCGACCCGCGCTTTCCGCCGCTGAGCGAGCGGGAGTTGGCGCACACGCGGATCGAGGTTTCCTTGCTCGCGCCAGCCGAACCCTTCCCGGTCAGCAGCGAAGAAGACGCGCTGGCCCGCCTGCGGCCGGGTGTCGATGGCTTGATCCTGAGCTACGGGCGGCGACGGGCCACTTTCCTGCCGCAGGTCTGGGAGTCGCTCGCCGACCCCCGGCAATTCCTGGCCCAGCTCAAGCTGAAAGCCGGCTTGGCCGCCGACTTCTGGCACCCGGAGCTCACCCTGGCGCGTTATGGAGCACGAAAATGGAAAGAGACCTCAACGACTCGCTGAAAACCCCCGAATCGGCACACCCGGCGCGCTGGTGGCACGCCATCGCCGACGCGCGTATCCAGTGCGACCTCTGCCCGCGCGACTGCAGACTGCATGACGGCCAGCGCGGCGCCTGCTTCGTGCGCCAGAACATTTCCGGAGAAATGGTGCTCACCACCTACGGTCGCTCGTCGGGCTTCTGCATCGACCCGATCGAGAAGAAGCCGCTCAACCACTTCTATCCCGGCTCGTCGATTCTTTCCTTCGGCACCGCCGGCTGCAACCTGGCGTGCAAGTTCTGCCAGAACTGGGATATCTCCAAGTCCAAGGACATGGACCGCTTGCTCGACGCCGCCAGCCCGGAGGGAATCGCCGCCGCGGCCGCCGCCTACGGCGCGCAATCGGTCGCTTTCACCTACAACGACCCGGTGATTTTCGCCGAGTACGCGATCGATACCGCCGTCGCCTGCCGCGCAAATGGCATCAAGACCGTCGCCGTCACCGCTGCCTACATCCATCCCGAGCCCGCGCGCAACTTCTTCGCGGTCATGGACGCGGCCAACGTCGACCTCAAGGCCTTCACCGACGACTTCTACTTCAAGCTCTGCGGCGGCCACCTGCAACCGGTACTCGACATCCTCGCCTACATCCACCATGAAACGAACTGCTGGCTGGAAATCACCACCCTGCTGATCCCCGGCCGCAACGACTCGCCAACCGAGGTCAAGGCACTCGCCGACTGGGTGGCGCGCGAGCTGGGCGCGAACGTGCCGCTGCACTTCTCGGCCTTCCACCCCGACTGGAAAATGAGCGACCTGCCGCCGACGCCGCCATCGACGCTGACCCAGGCCAGGCGCATCGCCATGGACGCCGGCCTGAACTATGTTTACACGGGCAACGTGCATGACACCGAGGGCGGCACCACCTTCTGCCCGCAGTGCAAGGCGGCGCTGATCGAGCGCGACTGGTACAACATCCGCCACTACGATCTGCCGAGCGACGGTCGCTGTCCGCATTGCACGACGCCGATCGCCGGCTATTTTGCGCGTTTCGGCAAGCCTTTCGGTCCCCGTCGCGTGCCGGTCAGGCTGGTGCGCCGGTGAGCGAAACGAGCGCCTCGACCGGGGCAACGACGATGGCCATCGACAGCGCCGGTGTGCGCCTGCACGCCGACCTGACCCTGCCCGCGCGGCCCTCGGCGCTGGTCGTCCTGGCCCACGCCGGGCCGAATCCCGAAGCCCGCGACGACGCCCTCGCCGTCATCCTCCGCCATGCCGGCGTCGGCACCCTGAGCTTCGACCTGTTGACGCGCAGCGAAGATCGCTTCGTCGACAATCATCACAACGTTCCTCTCCTCGCCAGCCGCCTGGTCGACGGCCTCACCGTTCTCAGGCAGCATATGCTGCTCGACGAGCTGCCCAGCCTGCCGGTCGGGCTCAGCGCTGCCGGTGACTGCTCGCCGGTGGTGGTGCGCGCGGCCGCCATCCGTGATCGCGACATTTACGCCGTCGTCTGCCGCGGTGGCCTGATCGACCTTGCCGGCATGCTCTACCTGCGCACGCTGGCCTCGCCCCTGCTGGTCCTCGTCGGCGACGGCGAACAGCGCGTCGAAACCAGCAACCGCCGCGCACTACGCGAACTCACCGGGCGCAAGGAGTTGAAGCTGCTGCCGGCGAGCGCCGACGCCCCCGACTCGGCCGCCGCCTTCGAGTGGGTGGCGCGCGAAACCGCGCACTGGTTCGTGCGCACCCTGCCGACGGCGACAGCGAACACCGTCAACCGCGCCTGAGCGTACTGCTCGCGCCTGCCAACGCTGATCGCCCAGGCAGGAGCGATCGACACAGGGGAGTCATCACGCCCGAATGACTGTCAATGCCCCGCCGCCGGCTCGTCGTGTTGCCGGCGCGCGGCGCGCTCCAGCCGCTCCTGCGCCATCTGGTCCTCCAGTTTCTGGCGTCCCTCCTTGACCACGGCAATCATCCGGGCGCGGTCGTCGTGGTGGGGATGCATGCGTTCAAACAGCTCCAGGTTGTGGGCACGAAAACGTGTCGTCGTCAGCAGGGCGTCAGCCGCCGTAAGGCCGAGCAACTCGAGCACGCTGCGCGCACTGCACAGGCTCGATTCGAACAGCTCGCGCTGGACACGCGTCACCTGATGGTCACGCAAGCGGTGCCAGTGGGTCACGTCACGTGCGCGGGCGACGATTTCCAGATTCGGGAAATGCTCGCGCACCAGGTCGACGATCTTCAGCGACTGGTCGACGTCGTCGACCGCCAGCACCAGCACCCGCGCGCGGGCTGCCCCTGCCGTACGCAGCAGGTCGAGCCGCCCGGCATCGCCGTAGAAGACCCGGTAGCCGAAGCTGCGCGCGGCCTCGACCATTTCTGCGTCGTGGTCGAGAATCGTGCACGCGATCCCCTCGGCGAGCATCACGCGGGTGACGATCTGCCCGTAACGGCCAAAACCCGCAATCAGGATCGGCGCGTCCTGGGCTTCCGAGATCTCTTCAAGAACAACTTTCCGTCGGCTGGCGTAACGCGGCAGAAGCCATTTGTCGACGGCCACCAGCAGCAGCGGCGAGACGAGCATCGATACGGCCACCGCGCCAATCAGGAGAGAGCCCGTTGCGGGCGGAAAGACGCGCGCGCCGACAGCCGCCTGGAAGACGACGAAAGCGAATTCTCCGCCCTGCGCGAGAAGCAGCGTGAACACGGGCCGATCCTGGAACGACACTCCCATCTGCCAGGCGAGGGTATAGATGACCGCGGCCTTGAGGGCCAGAAAAGAGGCGACAATGGCGGCCATCTGCAGCGGTGAGGCGATCAGTACGGCGAAGTCGATGCTCATCCCGACGGCGATGAAGAACAGTCCCAGGAGCAGGCCCTTGAACGGTTCGATGTCGGTTTCCAGTGCCCGCCGGTATTCGCTCTCGGCGAGCAGGACCCCGGCCAGAAAGGCTCCCAGGGCCATCGACAATCCCACCTGGTGCATCAGGCCGGCAATGCCGACGACCAGCAACAGCGACGCCGCGGTGAAGATTTCGGGCGTCCGCGAGCGCGCAATCCAGCGCAGCAGGGGGCGCAGCAGCAAGCGCCCGCCAAGCACGATGGCGGCGATCACGCCGACGATCCGAGCCGCTTCCAGCCAGTGGTTGACGTGCATTTCGCCCACATCGCCGACGACGCCGGTGGCCAGCAATGGCAGCAGCGCCAGGATCGGGATCGCCGCGACGTCCTGGAAGAGCAGAATGGCGAAGACCGAGCGACCGCTGGAGGTCGGCATCAGATTACGTTCGCCCATCACCTGCAGGGCAATCGCCGTGCTCGAGAGCGCCAGCCCCAGCGCGGCCACCAGCGCGATACGCCAGGGCACCCCGCTGAGCATGGCCAGCGCGGCGAGCACCGCGGCGCAGCCAAGAACCTGCGCGCCGCCCCAGGCGAAGATCGGCCGCCGCATGCTCCACAAGCGTTTGGGGTCGAGTTCCAGACCGACCAGGAAAAGCATCAGCACGACGCCGAACTCGGCGAAATGGAGGATGTCCTCGACGTTCGTGACCAGGGCCAGGCCCCAGGGCCCGATGGCCATCCCCGCCGCCAGATAGCCGATGATCGCGCCGAGGCCCAGCGCCTTGCTCAGCGGCACGGCGATCACCGCAGCGCTGAGGTAGATGAAGCTATTGACCAGCCAGGCCGGTGCGTTTTCCATGGTCTCGGATACTCAGGAGATGATCGAAGGTGTTGGCGAGCCTCGTAGAAGGCGCATGCGGCACAGATGATGCCATTGACTGCCGACAATTACAGGCGGCGCTGGCGAGCACTGCGAGCAAAATGCCTTGCCCGGGACTGCGAGGCCGGAACCGAGACGTCGACGCGCGACCCCGACCCGCGGCCAACCCCTTTTAACCTAGAAATCTCAGTTGGCGACGTGCAAAGTTGCGGAAGTGCTGGCAGGCTATGGGTTTGACGTTAATCGATGGAGTCACCTGATGGGTGAGTCGAAATTGAAGCGGCTTAAGGCCAAACAAATGCAAATGTCGTGCGCTGGAGTGCACACGGCGGGCGGGCGTGTGCAGGTGCGCTGGGAGGCGGACAGCGCCGCCACGCCGATGGGGCAACTGGCCTACTTCATCGAGTTTCTGACGCTGACCGGGTTGTGGTCGGGCTGGCAGGAACGCTGCCCGCTGTCCTACACCAGCCCAAACGCGCCGAGCAAGGCCGACGTGCTGGGTACCTGGATGTTGTCGATCCTGTCGGGTCATCGGCGCTACTCGCATGTGACGACGATTCGTTGTGACGGGGTCAATCCCGGTCTGCTGGGAATGAACAAGGTGATCAGTGAGGATGCGCTGCGCCGGGCGTTGGTGGCGATTGGCGAACCCGAAGGGGTAGCCTGGCTCGATGCGCACCTGCGCGAGAGTACGGCGCCGCTGCTCGATGCGCCGTGGATTCTTGACATCGACACCACGATCAAGCCGCTGTACGGCAAGCAGGAAGGCGCGGTGGTGTCGTACAACCCGCACAAACCAGGTCGTCCTTCGCACAGTTACCACACCTACCTGATGGCCGGGCTGCGCCTGGTGATGGGCGTCGAGGTCAAGGCCGGCAACGAGCACTCGGGTAGCCACACGCTGCCCGGCCTGCTGACGATGCTTGATGAGTTGCCCGCCGAGCGCAAACCGAAGATGGTGCGCGGCGATTGCGGCTTCGGCTCGGACGCCATCATGCGCGCGCTCGAAGAACGCCGCCAGCCGTATCTGTTCAAATTGCGTCTGTCGAAAAACGTCAAGCGCCACATCGAACGCCTGTTCCGGGTCTCGGGCTGGACCGACGCGGGTCAGGGCTGGGAAGGCATGGACAGCACGCTGGCGCTGACCGGTTGGGAGGACAAGCGGCGTGTCGTGGTCCTGCGCCGCCCTCTGCAGGGCGAGATGCTCGTTGCCCAAGAAGACAATGGCCAACAGCTGCTGGGCTTCATCGAAGCCGATCGCAAGGCGGGCAAGCGCATCACCGGCTACGAGTACGCCGTACTGGTCACCAATCTCGACCACGAAGTGCTTTCGCTTGGCCAGCTCTACCGCGACCGGGCCGATGCGGAGAACACCTTCGACGAGTTGAAGAACCAGTGGGGCTGGGGCGGTTTCACCACCCACGACCTGCATCGCTGCCAACTGTCGGCACGTGCCGTGGCACTGATCTACAACTGGTGGAGTCTGTTTGTCCGTTTGGCCAGCCCCGAAGCGCGACGCGAGGCCATTACCAGCCGGCCGTGGTTGATGTCCTCGGTCGGACGCCGTACCGAGCATGCCGGCCAGACCACGATCACGCTGACCGGACTGCATGCCCACTTTGGCAAAGCCCGGCAGGTGCTGATGCGTATCTCCGCCCAGCTTCAAGCCTGGGTGACCGAAGCTGCGGAGCAGTTCAATGTCACATCGGTCTGGCAGCTGTGCTGCAATCATCTCAAGCTCACCCTCGCCGCAATCGGCCCGCCGCCTACCTTCAATTTGCTGGCAAATCATGCAAATGGGGTGGGGTAACTGCGTTTTCTAGGTTTAATGGTACAAGGGACCCCGTATGCTGCGTGCTTGAGAATCGAAAGCTGCCGACGGCGACAGTCGCGATGCTGTCCGCGATCGGAGACTGATCGGAAGCTGCCGCGAATCAAGGAGACCAGTAATGACAAGGCTAGCGCGCCTGCTCGTCCTCCAGCTGTTTTTTCTGTCGCCGCTTCCTGCCTGGGCCTCGGCAGCGGAGGATGGGCGCCTCGACCTGACCGCCCACTGGGTCGGTTTCACCGCCCTCGTCCTGTTTGGTTTGGCTTACGCACTGGTGATGGCGGAGGAATTCACGCACCTGCGCAAGTCCAAACCCGTGATCCTTGCCGCCGGCCTTATCTGGGCGCTGATCGCCATCGTTTATGCCGACCACGGCATGAACCATGTTGCCGAAGGGGCGGTACGGCATAATCTGCTCGAATACGCCGAACTGATGCTGTTCCTGCTCGTCGCCATGACCTACATCAACGCCATGAGCGAGCGCAATGTGTTCGGCGCCCTGCGCTCGTGGCTGATCAAGAAGGGCTACGGACTGCGCAAGCTGTTCTGGATAACCGGCGCGCTGGCGTTTTTCATTTCCCCCGTCGCCGACAACCTGACCACCGCGTTGCTGATGTGTGCGGTGGTGATGGCGGTCGGCGGCGAGAATACCAAGTTCGTCCTGGTTGCCTGCATCAGTATCGTGGTGGCGGCAAACGCGGGTGGCACCTTCAGCCCGTTTGGCGACATCACGACCCTCATGGTCTGGCAGAAAGAGATCGAGACGCCGCAGGGCGTGGTCGGGTTCGGCGCCTTCTTTGCGCTGTTCGTTCCCGCTCTGGTGAACTGGCTGCTGCCGGCGGCAATCATGTCGATCACCGTCCCCAATACACAACCCCACGCCGGCGGCGAGGCAGTGGTGATGAAACGCGGCGCCAGGCGCATCATCGCGCTTTTCCTGCTGACCATCGTAACCGCCGTCAGCTACCACAACTTCCTGCATTTGCCACCGGTCGTCGGCATGCTCACCGGCCTGGCCTATCTGCAGTTCTTCGGCTACTTCCTGAAGAAGACCGTACACCTCGAGCACGGCATGACCCGGTATCAGTTCCTGACCCTAACCGGCGACGACGAACAACTTGGCAGCCTGCCGGCGTTCGACGTGTTCAACAAGATTGCCCGGGCCGAGTGGGATACCCTGCTCTTCTTCTACGGCGTTGTGCTCTGCGTCGGCGGCCTCGGCTTCATCGGCTACCTGGCGATGGCCTCCAAGGTGATGTATATCGACTGGGGTGCGACCAACGCCAATATCGCGATCGGTATCCTTTCGGCGGTGGTCGACAACATCCCGGTGATGTTCGCAGTGCTGACCATGATGCCGGACATGTCGATGGGCCAATGGCTGCTGGTCACGCTCACCGCCGGTGTCGGTGGCTCCCTGCTGTCCATCGGTTCGGCCGCGGGGGTGGCCCTGATGGGGCAGGCACGCGGCAAGTATACCTTTTTCGGCCACCTCAAATGGGCGCCGGTCATCGCACTCGGCTACGCAGCCAGCGTCGCCACGCACATGTGGATCAACAGCGCCCTGTTCTAGCGCGGTGGTGCATTCTGGATGAGGCTTTCCCCCACCACCGCCGACAGCAGCGTGAAACCCGTGCGGTGGCTCAAGTTTGCCCCGCCCATGCCGCTCCCGGCGTCGCCAAGTCCGGGCAACCGTTCCCCGACCACCGTCGTTGCGAGGAGGCGTCGCCGACGCGGAAATCCAGTTCCATTCTCTGACCACGGGTGCGCCACATCAGCCAGGCGAATCGCGCAGCTGCCGCGGCGACCCTCGGCGAGCGCCGCGACCTCCGCCACCCTGCCCACGCCACCCCTCTACCCGGATTCGCCAAAATCGTTTATATTGCAGCGCAGCAAAGGTGCCTGAAGGCCGCTGACCGGCGCCGCACGCGTAGCCACCCCCCGCCCGGCGTTGCGTATCCCTGCGGCCATGGCTACCATGCGCAAGCCAGAAGAAATGCCCCGCAGTGCTTTGCCCCTCTTTCAATTTTCCCGACACCCGGCGCGAAGCAGCTGCCAGTTCTGGCGCTGCCGCAGCCGAGTGTTGAAGCCTGTCACCGGGCCGCCGCGGCGGCAAATACCAGGACCCCTCCATGAAGCCAGACAATCCACACTTTTTCAGCCGAATCGGCATTGCCATCGCCAGCTTTTTCAAGATCATTGGCAATAGCGACTTTGCCGGCGGCGTCCAGGCGCTGCGGCGCGCCGGGCGACCCGGCACGACGGCCGACGACACGGTAGCCGCAGCGAAGCCTGCGGCCCCGCTGCTCAAGGAAGCGCCCCCCGACGGCGCCCTGCAGCTTCTCGGTCTCTTGCAGCGCGAGGCCCGGTTCATCGATTTCATTCAGGAGGACGTCGCCGCCTATCCCGACGCCGACGTCGGTGCGGCTGCGCGCCTGGTCCACGAAGGCTGCCGCAAGGTGCTCAGCGACAATTTCAGCATCGACCCGGTACGCGACGAAGAAGAAGGCAGCGCGATCACCCTGCCGGAAGGCTTCGACGCCGCGGCGATTCGCATCACCGGCAACGTCGTCGGTGAGCCGCCCTTCAACGGCCATATCACCCACCGCGGCTGGCGGGTCATCGAAACACGCCTGCCCAAACTGGCCGGCAGCCACGATCTGCACATCGTCGCTCCGGCGGAGGTTGAACTATGAGCGAAGCAAAATTCTCCATCGGTATCGATCTCGGTACCACCCATTGTGCGTTGTCGTACGTCGACATCGCCAACAGCGACGGCGAGCAGGTGGCGCAGGAAATATTGCCGATCCCGCAATTGACGGCGCCCGGTTCGGTCCAGTCGCCCGGGTTGCTGCCGTCGTTCATCTACCTGCCCCATGCCAGCGAACTGGCGCCCGGCGACCTGAGTCTGCCGTGGACCGCCGAGCTGGACTACGCGGTCGGTGAAATGGCGCGCAGCCGCGGTGCGGCAACGCCGATCCGGCTGGTGTCGAGCGCCAAGAGCTGGCTCTGCCATGCCGGCGTCGACCGCCGCGCGGACATCCTGCCGCACGACGCACCGCCGGAAGTGGCACGCCTGTCGCCGCTCGAAGCCTCTCTGCGCTACCTCACGCATATGCGCGCGGCCTGGGATCAGGCCCATCCCGAGGCGCCCTTCGTCGACCAGGAAATCGTCGTCACCATCCCCGCTTCCTTCGATCCGGCGGCACGCGAGCTGAGTGCCGAAGCGGCCAGGACGGCAGGCTGCGAACACATGATCCTGCTCGAGGAGCCACAGGCGGCGCTGTACAGCTGGATTCAGAAAAGTGGCGGAAACTGGCGCAAGCAGGTACAGCCGGGCGAGATCATTCTCGTCGCCGACGTCGGTGGCGGGACCAGCGACTTCTCGCTGATCGCGGTGCTCGAACGCGACGGCGTTCTCGAACTGCACCGGGTCGCGGTCGGCGAGCACATCCTGCTCGGTGGCGACAACATGGACCTGGCGCTGGCCTTCACCGTGGCCAGCAAGCTCGGCGCGCAGGGGATCAAGACCGACGCCTGGCAACTGCGCGCGCTGACCCATGCCTGCCGCGCGGCCAAGGAAGCGCTGCTCAACGACGCGTCGCTCGGCGAAGTGCCGTTGGTCATCGCCAGCCGCGGCGCCAAGTTGATCGGAGGCTCGCTGCGCAGCGAACTGACGCGCGCCGAACTCACCGCCACCCTGCTCGAAGGCTTTTTCCCGGACGCCGAAATCGGCGACCGTCCGCAGGTACGCGGTCGCGCCGGTCTGACCCAGCTCGGCCTGCCCTACGCGCACGATGCGGCGATCACCCGTCACCTCGCCGCTTTCCTCGCGCGCCAGGTCGCCGCGACGGCCGACCTCGAAGGCTTCACCAGCGCCCTGCCGGAAGGCGCCACTTTCCTCCATCCGACGGCGGTGCTGTTCAACGGCGGCGTCTTCAAGTCGGAACTGCTCGCCGAGCGCACGCTGGCGACGATCAACTCCTGGCTCGCCGCCGAGGGCGCGCCACCAGCCCGCCCGCTGGAAGGCGCCGACCTCGATCTGGCGGTTGCCCGTGGCGGCGCCTATTACGGCTACGTTCGTCGCGGCCAGGGTGTGCGCATCCGTGGAGGTACGGCGCGTTCGTACTATGTGGCGATCGAATCGGTGATGCCGGCCGTACCCGGCATGCAGCCGCCGGTGCAGGCGCTGTGCCTGGCGCCGTTCGGCATGGAAGAAGGCAGCGACGCCGCGCTTCCCGAGCAGGAGTTCGGGCTGGTCGTCGGCGAAGCGGTACGCTTCCGCTTCTTCGGCTCGTCGGTTCGCCGCCAGGACCAGGTCGGCACCCTGCTCGACGACTGGGATCCCGATGAATTGCAGGAACTCGCCGAAATTCAGACCACCTTGCCCGCCGAAGGTCACGCCAACGGCGAAGTGGTGCGCGTCAAACTGCACGCGCGGGTCACCGAGGCCGGCACACTCGAACTCGAAGCGCTGCCACACGATGGTCCGCAGCGCTGGAAAGTCGAGTTCGATGCGCGCGACGCCGGCGGCAGTGCAGTGAACGCAGCAGGCTGAAGGCCGTGAAGCAGCAATACATCGTCGGCATCGACCTTGGCACGAGCAATACCGTCGTCGCCTACGCCGCGCCCGGAGAGCAGCAGGTCCAGCTCTTCGAGATCGAGCAACTGGTCGGCGCCGGCGAGGTTGCCGCCCGGCCGCTGCTCCCTTCGGTGCGCTTCCATCCGGCGGCCGGTGAACTCAGCCCGGGCGACCTGCAACTGCCGTGGCCTGCCGCCGAGAGGAGCGGCAGCGTTGGCGGCCAGGGCGAAGATACTGAAAATGCCGGCGCCGGCGCTGAGCTCGCCCTCACCGGACGCTTCGCGCTTGAACTCGGCGCGCAGGTTCCCGGTCGCCTGGTGACCAGCGCCAAGAGCTGGCTGTCGCATGCCTCGGTCGACCGCATGGCGGCCATCCTGCCCTGGGGTGCCGAAGAAGGCGTCGCCAGGGTCTCGCCGGTCGCCGCCAGCGCCAGCTATCTGGCACATGTCCGCGCCGCCTGGGGGCATCGCTTTGCGCAGGCGCCACTGGAACAGCAGCAGGTCATCCTGACGGTTCCCGCGTCATTCGACGAAGGCGCGCGGGCGCTGACGCTGGAAGCCGCGCGCCAGGCCGGACTGCCCAAGCTGCGCCTGCTCGAGGAACCGCAGGCAGCGTTCTACGACTGGCTTTTCCGCCATCGGCAGACGCTCGACGCGGAACTCGCCGGAACGCGGCTGCTGATGGTCTGCGACATCGGCGGCGGCACCACCGACCTGACGCTGATCCAGGTGACGTTCAAGGACGGCGAGCCGGAACTGACGCGCATCGGTGTCGGCGACCACCTGATGCTCGGTGGCGACAACATGGATCTGGCGTTGGCGCACCTGGTCGAATCACGTCTGCCGGAGAGCGGCGGCACGAAGCTCTCGGCAGCACGTTTTTCGCAGCTCACCGCGCGTTGCCGGGCGGCCAAGGAGCAACTGCTGGCCCCCGGCGCACCCGAATCGGTCTTGCTGACGCTGCTCGGCGGAGGCGCCAGGCTGATCGGCGGCGCACGCAGCATCGAATTGCACCGCGACGAAGTGCTGAACATGATCGTCGACGGCTTCATGCCACGCGTCGCCGCGGACCAGCCGGTACTGCAGCGGCGTTCCGGGCTGGTCGAATTCGGCCTGCCCTACCCGGCCGACGCGGGGATCACCCGCCATGTCGCCGCCTTTCTCCGCCGGCACAGGGAGGCTGCACGCCGGGCACTCGGCGAGCAGGGCGAGCGGCTCGAACCGCCCGCGGCGCAGCCAGCCGGCAACGAACAGCCGCTGCCCGGAGAGCAGCGCCTGCCGGTGCCCGATAGCGTGCTCTTCAATGGCGGCGTGTTTCGTGCAGAGGCGCTTAGCGAACGTCTGCAGGCGACGCTCGCCGACTGGCGCGGAGCGCCGCTGCGCCTGCTGCACAACGAAAACCCCGACGTCGCTGTCGCCCGTGGCGCCGTCGCCTACGCCCTGGTCCGCCAGGGACACGGACAGCGCATCGGTGGCGGCTCGGCACGCAGCTACTTCCTGGTCCTCGAAGATGGCAGCAGGCAGCGACAGGGCATCTGCATCCTGCCGCGCGGCAGCGAGGAAGGGCACGAAATCCGCCTCCCGGAACGGACCTTCAGCCTGCGGCTGGGCCAGCCGGTGCGCTTCTACCTCGCCTCGTCGGTCGCCGACACGGCCTATCAGCCGGGCCAGATCGCGTCCCTCGACAATGAAGATTTCGTCCGCCTGCCGCCAATCGCCACCGTTGTCCAGCCGCAGGCCGGCAGCAGCCAGCGCGAAGTACGCGTCGAGCTGATCACCGGCATCACCGAGGTCGGAAGCCTGGAACTGCACTGCGTCAGCATCGACAACCCGGCCCGCCGCTGGCTGCTCGAATTTCAGTTGCGTGGCGACGGGGAAGCGACGACGGCGTCGTCGGAAGTCCTGCCGCCGCGCTTCGCAGACGCGGTGAAATCGATCGAGAACATCTTCGGCGGCCGCTCGCAGGCGGTCGACAGCAAGGAAGTCCGCCGCCTGCGCGGCCACCTCGAACACCTGCTCGGCAAACGCGACGACTGGGAAATGCCGCTGCTGCGCGCCCTCTTCGACGCCCTGCTGCAACGCGCCCGCCGGCGGCGGCGCTCGCCGGAACACGAGCGTCTGTGGCTCAACCTAGCCGGCTACTGCCTGCGGCCGGGCTTTGGCGACGCCATCGACGACTGGCGGATCGAGCAGCTGAGTACCCTCTTGTCGCAGGGTATTCAATACGTGAATGAGAGCCAGAACTGGTCCGAGTGGTGGACGCTCTGGCGACGCGCTGCCGGTGGCTTGCCGGCAGAGACGCAGGAGCTTCTGCTCGCCGAACTCGTCCCGCCGTTGCAAAGCGAGGCCGGCAAAGCGCGCAACCGCCCGCCGGCACCGATCAGCGGCAGCCACGACGACATGCTGCGCCTGGTCGCCTCGCTCGAACGGCTGCCCGTCGAACGCAAGATCGAGGTCGGCGACTGGCTGCTCGAGAGGCTTTCCCGGGCCTCGGAAAAGCCACTGGGCTGGTGGGCACTCGGCCGCATCGGTGCGCGCCAACCGTTTTACGGCAGCACCCACCAGGTGGTCGCCGCCGCCGACGCCTGCCGCTGGCTCGAAGGCCTGCTCGCCGTGGACTGGAAAAAGCTCGAACCGGCGGCCTTTGCGGCTACCCAACTCGCCCGCCTGACCGGCGATCGATCGCGCGACCTGCCCGCTGAGGTGCGCGAAGAGGTCGTTGCGCGGTTGACTGCGATCGGCGCCAGCAGCCACTGGATCGAACAGCTCAGGACCGTCGTGGAACTCGATAAGGCTGACGAACGCCGCGCTTTCGGCGAGTCGCTGCCGGCCGGATTGCGCCTGGTAAACGACGGCTGCCGGACGCCGCAGACGCCCGCCGCGGCGACCGCCGGGAGCTGATTGGCGCCGGTCGCGCAGGCAACAGATGGCCGGCATTCGTGGCTCATCGACAACAGGCTGATATAATGCCAATAAGCGAAGTTTCTCGGGCATAAGCTTACTGGATTGGCAGGCAACAGCCGTTTTCCGGATAATGCCGCTGGATAAGCTGCATGAGCAGTAGTGGCAATCGGCGGTGACGCGCCGCCATCGCGGTTGCGCAGGGGGAGATACTTCTTTCTGGTTTGCTGAACGGCCGGCGACCCGCCTTCCGAGTACCCTGGCACTACGGCAATGATGTGGCGACTTTCAAGGAGTGAGCAATGCGCACGCAAAGAGGACCTGACCGACGCCAGAAACAAGTGCAGCGGCCATCCGGTTCGCCTGAACGCCGCTGCGGTAGCGACCGTCGCAGGCTCCAGTTCTCCGACCAGTCGATCGTCGAAATGGAAGCGCGTCTGGCGGCACTCGGGCAGCGCAAGAAAACCGACGGCGACGACGACGGATCAGGCTGGGACAAACTGATCATCTCCATCGATTAGCGTCGCCGCGCCCAGCTTCGTTCCAACCCCGGCGCCAGCGGTATCTTGCCCGACGACGGCGTGGTTTCTCATCGGGCAGCGCCCCGGGTCGCTTCCAGAACGCGCAGCAGAGAGGAGGTATCGGAAGCCCCCCCGCCCATGGCCATCAGTGCGTTGAGTTGCTGCCAGACCTGTGCAGCCAGCGGCAGGGGGACGCCGAGACGATGCGCCTCAGCCATCAGGATGCCGTAATCCTTGTGATGCAGGCGCGCCTCGACACCGGCGGTGAAATCCCGATCGACCATCCGGCCCCCCATGATTTCAAGTACACGGCTGGCGGCCGAGCCACCCGCCAGTGCCTGCCGCACCTTGACCGGATCGGCGCCGGCCGTGGCACTGAAGTGCAAGGCCTCGGCGACCGCCTGAATCGCCCCGACCATGATCATCTGATTGCACGCCTTGGCGACCTGCCCGGCACCGTTGTCGCCAACATGGACGATCGTCTTGCCGAGAAGCGCCAGCAGCGGACGTGCGCGATCGAAT
Source organism: Candidatus Accumulibacter sp. ACC005 (assembly GCF_907163215.1). NCBI lineage: Bacteria > Pseudomonadati > Pseudomonadota > Betaproteobacteria > Candidatus Accumulibacter > Candidatus Accumulibacter sp. ACC005. Next base: position 403,475 of record NZ_CAJQUB010000005.1, read on the forward strand.
ACCGCGGCCTGACCACCGACCATGATCGCCAGGCTTGCCGCGGCGGCGGCCTGGCTACCGCCGGAAACCGGCGCGTCGAGCATGTCGATGCCGCGCGCGTCCAGGCGCCGGGCAAGCGAGCGCGCCATCTCCGGCGCAATGGTACTCATGTCGACCAGCAGCGACGCCGCGGCGAGCCCGTCGACCAGGCCATCGAGCCCCAGTGTCACGCGCTCGACGTCGGCACCCGCCGTGAGCATCGTAAACACCACTTCGCTGCGTTGCCCGACGGCGGCCGGCGTTGCGCAGCCGACGGCACCGGCGGCCAGCAGCGGCGCCAGCGTTTCCGGCCGGCGCGCCCAGAGCGCCAGCTGGTGCCCGCCGCGCAGCAGGTTCAGCGCCATTGGCCGGCCCATCACGCCAAGGCCGACGAAACCGATGTGCATCAGTCTTCGCCGCCCGACAGGCGCTCGAGCAGCTTGAGAATGGCGATCGAATCCTCCTCGCCCAGTCCCGACCCGACCATCGCGTTGTACATCTGCGCCGTCACCGCAGCCACCGGCAGGCACATGCCCAGTTCGTGTGCGCTCTGCATGACGATGTTCATGTCCTTCTGGTGCATCCACGACTTGAAGCCCGGCTTGAAGTTGCGGTCGAGCATGCGCTGGCCATGATTCTCGAGAATCTTCGAATAGGCGAAGCCGCCGAGCAGCGCCTCGCGCACCTTGGCCGGGTCGACACCGCTGCGGGCGGCGAAGTTGAGCGCCTCGGCAACGGTCAGCACGCCGGCGCCGGTGACGATCTGGTTGGCGGCCTTGGCCACCTGGCCGGCGCCCGAATCGCCGACATGGACGATATTCCTGCCCATGCACTCGAAAGCCGGTCGCGCCGTAACGAAGGCGGCAACGCTGCCGCCGACCATGATCGACAGGCTGCCGGCAATGGCGCCGACTTCGCCACCCGAAACCGGCGCATCGAGGAAGTCGACGCCCTGTTCGCGCAGCCGCGCACCGATGTCGCGCGCCGCCGCCGGCCGGATGGTGCTCATGTCGACCGCCACCAGCCCTGCCCGGCCGGCGCTGGCCACGCCGTCCTCGCCGAGCATCACCTGCTCGACGTCGGGGGCATCGGCGACGATCGATATGGCCAGATCGACCGCGCCGGCGACGCCGGCAGGACTGTCGGCGCCGCTCGCCCCGGCTTCGAGCAAGGGCTGCATTGACTCGGCGCGGCGCGCCCAGACGGTCAGTTCGTGCCCGGCGCGCAGCAGGTTCAGCGCCATCGGGCGCCCCATGATGCCCAGACCGATGAATCCGATTTTCATTGTTCTTCCTCTTCCAGTCACGAAACGATCAAGCCGCTGAGTGTAGCAAATACAGTCATCAGCCGACGACGGTGACCAGCACCCGGCGGCGGTGCGCGATCGTGCGGTGTTCCCAGAGGTAAATCCCCTGCCAGGTGCCGAGCAGCATCGCGCCACCGGCGACCGGGACGCTCAGCGAGCAACCGGCCAGAATGTTGCGCCCGTGTGCGGCCATGTCGTCGTCGCCCTCGCTGTCGTGATGATAGGCTGCGTCGCCATCGGGCGCCCAGCGCGCAGCCAGCGTTTCCAGATCGCGGCGCACCGACGGATCGGCGTTCTCGGTCACGACCACCGAGCAACTGGTGTGCTGGACGAAGACGTTGGCCAGGCCGATCGACACCCCCGAGGCGCGGACGATGCGCGCCACCTCGGCCGTGATCTCGATCGTTCCACGGCCGCGGCTACTGACGTCAAAGCTCTGTTGATAAGCCACCTTTCCCTCCTCGCTCGCCGTACCCGACGGGTGGACGCGCCTTACTGCGGTGTACCGATCTGACTGTCCAGCCTCTTGATCTGACTGATGATCTCGATCAGTTTCTGGCCATTCGCCGTCAGCGAATACGTCGTCCGCGGCGGCACCTCGGCATAGACATGCTTGTCCAGCAGACGATACAGGGTCAGCTTGCGCAAGCGCTCCGCCAGAATCTTCTTGGAAATTCCTGCCACATGACGTTCCAGCTCGCCAGGGCGTGCAATGCCGTCGGCAATGGCAATCAGGACGGAAACCGACCATTTGCAGCCCACCACCTCTTCAAGGTGGCGGTAGGCCGAGGGCGTCGATCGAGACGAATTATTTATTTCGTTCATGGCCAACGATTTACACCAGAAGGTTACCGGGGAACCGAAAAGTGCCTGCTTTTGGAGCACAGACACCGTACCTACAATGATCGTGTGCTTCTCGCACGACCCCATCCACCGAGGAGGAAACGATCATGAAAACCACCGCCACCTTTTATCACGCCGGTTGCCCGGTGTGTGTAGCCGCCGAACAAAACCTGGCCAACGCGCTTGATCCCTCACGCTACAACGTCGAGGTCGTCCACCTCGGCGAGAAGAAGTCGCGGGTCCAGGAAGCCGAAGCCGCCGGTGTCCAGTCGGTACCGGCGCTGGTACTCGATGGCGCCGTGTTCCATATCAATTTTGGTGCCGGCCTCGAGGCGCTGAAATAGGCCTTCGATACCCTGGCTTGGTCGATCCGCATGAGAAAGACGGTAGGCCACGAAGTGCACTCGATACGGCCGGCTCTAGAACGCCGACCCCGGCGTCTGCAGGAACTCGACCTCGTCCGCGGTCGACTGCCGCCCGAGGATCGCATTGCGATGCGGGTAGCGGCCGAAGCGGTCGATGATCGCCTGGTGGCGAAGTTCGAAGGCGAGGTTGTTCTCCATCCCTGGCGCAGCGAAGAGCTTGACCGCCTGCGCGTGGATCAGCGGCGACTCGCTGTGCATGTAGGGCATATAGAGGAAGGCGCGACGCGCCGGATCGAGGCTGCTGTCGGCGCCGGCGGCGACCGCTTCCTGGGCAAGAACCAGCGCCAGCGCGTCGGTGGCGAAGGATTGCGGGCGATCGCGGAAAATGTTGCGCGCGAACTGGTCGAGGACGATGATCTCGGCCAGCCGGCCGTCGGCGCGGCTGCGCCAGGCGTACAGCTCACAACGGCTGGCGGCGGCGTGCAGCGTGCCGAAGCGGGTCTCGATCAGGCGGTCGAAAGCGGCGGCCTTCGACCACCATTGCGCCGGAGTCGCCTCATTGAACCAGAAGGCAAGAACGTCGGCCGGAGTCATGCGTCGGCACGCACTGCTGAATGGCACGCCATACACATCGCCGCATCCTCGTCGGCCCTGCTTCTTTCGATCATCGGTCAGTGCTCGTCGACCCGCCCACGCAGCAGCTTGACCGCGCCACGCTTCACTTTGCTGTCGACGCGCCTGACCTGCGAGCCGCGCGTCGGCCGGGTCGGGCGCCGCGGCGTCGGCGTGAACGCCGCCCGGGCGATCAGTTCGCGCAGGCGGGTGAGCGCGTCGAGGCGGTTGCGGTCCAGGCTGCGATGCGCTTGCGCCTTGATGATCACCACGCCGTCGGCGCTGATCCGCTGGTCGCGCAGCTGCCGCAGGCGCTCCTTGATTTCGTCGGGCAGCGACGAGGCGCCGATGTCGAAGCGCAGGTGGATGGCGTTCGCTACCTTGTTGACGTTTTGGCCACCGGCGCCCTGCGCGCGGATAGCGATGAACTCGACTTCGCTCTCGCGCAATTCGATGCGTGGCGCCGACATCTGTGCCCTACTTGCCTTCGCCCGGCGGCGCGCCAACGCCCAGCGCCTGCCAGCCTGCGCTGCCGAGTTGGCGTAGCGTCTGCAGGTTGCGCTCGTAGATCAGGGCGGCGTCGGGAAAGGCGGCCACGGCGCGGTCAAGGCTGGCCTCGCGCAGCAGGTGCAGCGTCGGGAACGGTGCGCGGTTGGTGCAGTTGGTGATGTCGTCGGCGTCGGTATCGGCGAAGGCGTACTGCGGATGGAAACTGGCCACCTGCAGAACGCCTTCGAGCTGCTGCATTCGCAGCACGACATTGACCAGATCGAGAAAGGCGACGAAGTCGTCGAAGTCGTTGAGGACCCAGGGGTGGATGAGCAGCGTCGTGTCGATTTCTTCCGGCGCCACCACCCGCAGCGCGTGCAGTTCGCGTTCCAGATCGGCGAGCAGGCTCTCGTCATCCGTCGCATCGCTGACCACGTAGCGCACCTGCCCCTTGCTGTGCACGCCCTTGGCAAAGGGACAGAGGTTGAGGCCGATCACCGCCTGTTCCAGCCAGCGACGCGTCGTGGCAATGGCTTGCTCGTGGCTGGCGTTGGTGGGGGGAAGCATGGGCAGGCGTTCTCTCGTCATTGCGTCGTGGCGATCGCGTCGTCGCGTCGGTCGGCTTGGCAAGGCGTGGTAGGCCGACATCGGTCCACTTTCGTCGTCAGGCTGCAGCACCCCGCCAGTGTAGCGATTCAGCGCACAACGGGCAAAATGTCGATCGGCAACGAATGCGTGGCGACACGCTGCAACACTGCGCCCGACCCTTCACCAGGACGATGTTTCCGCGCCGGCGCCCGGCGGCTTCGCCAACTTGGCGCACCGGAAATGCGATCTCTGCCGGGCGCAGAACGGAAACGGCCCGCGCAGCGCGGGCCGTCTTGCCGTTCAACGGGTGCCTGAGCGATGCTCAGTGACCAGATGCACCTGCGGCACCGATGCCGGTTTCCGAGCGCACCTTCTGCGCCGGGTAAAGCGAGCGTTCGAGCTGTGCTTGCTTGCCGGTATCCATCTTGGAAACCAGGTAGATGGTCAGGAAAGCAGCCGACATCGAGAACAGGCCCGGCGACGAGTACGGGAACAGCGCCGAGCCCTTCGGATTGCCCATGACGGCCTCCCACACCGAAGCCGAAACGATGGTCAGGCCAACCGACGAGATCAGGCCGACGAAACCACCCGCCACGGCCCCCTTGGTCGTGCAGTCCTTCCATAGTACCGACATGAAGAGCACCGGGAAGTTGGCCGAGCAGGCGATGGCAAAAGCGAGCATCACCATGTAGGCGACGTTCTGCTTCTCGAAGGCGATACCGAGAATCACGGCGATGATGCCCAGGCAGACGGTGGTGATCTTCGACACGCGCAGTTCCGCAGCCGAATCGGCCTTGCCCTTGCAGAACACCGTCGCGTACAGATCGTGCGACACCGCCGACGCGCCGGACAGCGTGAGACCGGCAACCACTGCCAGGATGGTGGCAAAAGCGACCGCCGAGATGAAGCCGAGGAAGACGTTGCCACCGACGGCGTTGGCCAGGTGGATGGCGGCCATGTTGCCGCCGCCCTTCAAACCCTTGGCCAGATCGCCATCGACGTAGTACGCGCCGGGATCCTGGGTGAGAAGGACGACCGCGCCAAAGCCGATGATGAAGGTGAGGATGTAGAAGTAGCCGATCCAGGTAGTCGCCCAACCCACTGACTTGCGTGCTTCCTTGGCGCTCGGAACGGTGAAGAAGCGCATCAGGATATGCGGCAGGCCGGCGGTACCGAACATCAGCGTCATGCCGACCGAAATGGCCGAGATCGGATCCTTGATCAGCGCACCGGGCCCCATGATGGCGTCGTGCTTGGAGTGGATTTCAACCGCCTTGGCAAAGAGCGCCTCGGGATTGAAATTGAACTGCCAGAGCACGGCCAGGGCCATGAAGCTTGCGCCACAGAGCAACATGATCGCCTTGATGATCTGCACCCAGGTGGTTGCCGTCATGCCGCCAAACAGCACATAGCACATCATCAGTACGCCGACGATGACCACTGCGTAATGGTACTCGAGACCAAAGAGGACCTTGATCAGCTGACCCGCACCGACCATCTGCGCGATCATGTAGAAGCAGACGACGACCAGCGAGCCGGACGCCGCGAAGATGCGGATCGGCGTTTGCGAGAACCGGTAGGCGGCGACGTCGGCGAAGGTGAACTTGCCGAGGTTGCGCAGGCGTTCGGCCATCAGGAAGGTAATCACCGGCCAGCCGACCAGCCAGCCGATCGAGAAGATCAGGCCGTCAAAACCGTTGGCGAATACGAGACCGGAGATTCCCAGGAAGGACGCCGCAGACATGTAGTCGCCGGCAATCGCGAGACCGTTCTGGAAGCCGGTAATTCCGCCGCCGGCGGTATAGAAGTCAGCCGCCGTCTTGGTCTTGCTTGCTGCCCACTTGGTGATGAACAGGGTCATGATCACAAAGGCGCCAAACATGGCGATCGCAACCCAGTTGGTTTCCTGCTTTACCGTGGTCCCGAGGTCGCCGCCAGCAGCCACGGCCACGCCGGCGATCAGCAGGCCGAGCAGGATCACCGGGCTGTTGCGTATGGTCTTGGCAATCATCATTGATGGGCCTCGTGGATGATCTCGGCGGTCAGGTCGTCGAACTCCGAGTTGGCACGGCGGACGTAGATATTGGTGATGATGATGGTGAGCAGGATGACCCCGACCCCCATCGGAATACCGATCGAAGTGACCATGCCATCGGCCAGTTTCCTGGCCAGAAACTCCTTGTCGAAGGCAATCAGCAGGATGTATCCATAGTAGATAGCCATGATCAGGACGGTCATGACGATGCTGTAGGTCGAGCGCATGCTCACCAGTTTCTTGTACTTGGGGTTGGCGGTAATACGCGCCACCACGTCGTCGTCTTTCATGTTGCCTCCGCGGAAGGGAAGGGTTCGTCGAATCGTTCACGCTGACTGCCGCGCTGAAGGTAGGCTTGCGAACTTACGCCGGGCTTACAAAGTTTTATTTTTTCTGTTTATTAACAGTGACTTACATGACCCTGAGCGAAGGCTTAACAGGCGCTTACAAGGGGCAAGGATGTTCTGATCGCTGGCGCCCGGCCGACTGGCGCGGGATGCTGCTGGTGCACGTCAAGGCCACCTGCTGCGCACTGCATTCGCCGGGTACAATCGCTGACGCGCGGCTGGCCAGCACGCTGCCCGAGGCCTGTTTCCAGGGCGAGCCGCGCCCCCTTACCCCTGTCCTTTGCCCGCCTGCCGATCGAGGTCCTTGATGCTTGTCCTGTTGATAGAAGATGATCCGGAGCTCTCTGATGGCGTCGCCACATTTCTTGCCGGGCAAGGCGACAGCGTTGTCGTCGAATCCAATGGCATGGCAGCGGATCGCTTGTTGCAGGAGAGGAAGTTCGACTTCGTTCTCGTCGATGTCGGCCTGCCAGGACTGAGCGGCTACGAAATCGTGCGCCGCATCCGGGAGCGTCGCCAATCGCTGCCGGTGATCATGATCACCGCACGTGATGCCCTAGACGATCGAATCTACGGGCTGGACCTCGGCGCGGACGACTACCTGTCGAAGCCCTTCGAGCTGGCCGAACTGACCGCGCGCATGCGCGCGACCACGCGTCGTGGTGCCAACAGCGTTGCCCGGCGAATCGAATTTGGCCCGCTGTCGATGGACATACAGGGGCGACACGCCTCGCTGGCCGAGCAGCCCCTGATCGTTTCCAGCCGCGAATGGGATCTGCTCAGCACTCTCGCCGCGGCTGACGGGCACACGGTGCCGAAGGAACGGCTGCAAGGCGATGGCAGCGTCAACGCCCTGGAAGTCTACGTCCACCGCCTGCGCCGCCGACTGGAACCAGCCGGCCTGAACATCCGCACCGTGCGCGGCTTCGGCTACCGTCTGGAAATCACCGCGGGCGTAGCCATCAAGACGCGGCCCGATGCCAACCGCTAACGCCAGCAAGGCAGGAGGCGGAAGCCATTCGGGCGCACCGGGCAGCGAGGTCCGCGCGACGACAAGGCGGGCGGGGACCAGTCTCCGGCGCAGCCTGCTGCGAGCGCTGGTACTGCCGATCGCCGCCGCCCTGCTGACGGGTGGCGTGTTCGGCTATCGAGCGGCCGAAAAAGTGGTCAGCAGTGCCTACGACCAGAGTCTGTCGAACCTGGCAAACGGCATCGCCAACCGTGCCCGGGTGGAAAACGGTGAAATCACCATCACCCTGTCGCCTGAGGCAGACGCCCTCCTGCGCACCGACACGGTGGACAACATCTATTTCCGGGTACGCGACGACTTCGGCCGAATCATCGCCGGCGACGCCGATCTGCCGCCGCCCGAGATTCCCGGGAGCGACTCGCCGGCACCGTCGCGGGAGACCCCGGCGAGCGATGAAGCCACCGCCAGTGGGCCGAGAATTTCGTTCTTTGACGCCCACTTCCGTGATCAGACGATACGCGGGGTGCGTTTCCACCCGATCGTCGACGGGCAAGGCATCTACGTCACGGTCGCCGAAACACTGGGCAAGCGCCGTGCGGCCATTCGCGACCTGTTGCTCGGCTTCGGTCTGGCCGTTTTTCTGGTACTCGCCGCCATCGCTGCCGTCGTACGCTACGGAATCACCTCCGGCCTGGCATCGCTGGATCACCTGCAATCGGAGCTTGCCGACCGTTCCGGCGAGGATCTCGCCCCGGTCGATCTGAACCAGGTGCCAGTCGAAATCCACGCGTTGGTGCGTGCGCTGAACGCCCTCCTGACGCGCTTGCAGGATGCGCACACCGCGCAACGGGAATTTCTGCAGAATGCTGCGCATCAATTGCGCACGCCCCTCGCCGGTCTGCAAGTCCAGGTCGAATTGCTCCGCAGCCAGCAGACTGACCAGACGGTGGCGGAGAATTTGCGCCAGTCGGTCAAGCGCGTCACTCGCCTGGCCAATCAGTTGCTGGCGCTGGCCCGAGCCGAGGGCGGTCAGCATCTGATGGCGAATGCGTCGTCGGTCGATCTGGCCAAGCTGATCGACGAGATGCTCGACGACTGGCTGCGCATCGCCGCCGAGAAGAAGATCGATTTCGGCATGCAGCGCGATCTTTCGACGATGGCCGGCGATCCGACGCTGCTCCGGGAACTGATCGCCAACCTGGTCGACAACGCACTCAAATACACGCCCGCCGGCGGACAGGTCACCCTGCGCTGCGAACGCGTCGCTGACGTCGTCGAGATTGACGTCAGCGACAACGGCCCCGGTATTCCCGAGCACGAGCGCGAACGCGTATTCGAGCGTTTTCATCGCTTGCCCGACGCGCCGGCGACCGGCAGTGGCCTGGGTTTGGCGATTGCGCGGGAAACGGTTGGCGGTCACCGCGGTTCGATCGCCATCGTCGGCGCGGCCGACGGCGAAGGCACCTGCGTCCAGGTGCGCTTGCCAGCCAAGCCGGCGACCGCTTCGCTCGCCAGCCGCTCTGCCTGAGCAGCAGCGACAGCCAGCGCTTACAATGCCCGCTCAGTAGCGGGAGAGTGAGCAATGGAAAGCATCGAAGCGGTGGTCATCGGTGCCGGCGTCGTCGGCCTGGCCTGCGCGCGCGAGTTGGCGCGGCGCGGATTCGAAACGGTGATTCTCGAACGGCACGGCGCCTTCGGCACTGAGACCAGCGCGCGCAACAGCGAGGTCATCCACGCCGGGCTCTACTACCCGACGGATTCGCTGAAGGCAAGACTCTGCGTGGCCGGTCGACAACAGCTCTACGCCTTCTGCGCCACACACGCGATCAGCCACCAACGCTGTGGCAAGCTGGTCGTCGCCACTTCGCCGGCGCAGGAGAGCAGGCTGGCAGCCCTGCAGAAGCAGGGCGAAGCCAACGGCGTCGACGATCTGCAGCGCCTGAGCGCCGCCGAGGCGCGCGCGCTCGAACCCGGGCTGGCCTGTACGGCAGCTCTCCTCTCGCCTTCCACCGGCATCGTCGACAGCCACGGCCTGATGCTCGCCCTGCTCGGCGACGCCGAGACTGCCGGCGCGGCGCTGGCCCTGCACAGCCCCTTGCTGCGCGGATCGCTGGACGCGAACACGCCGGGCATCGTGCTCGAAAGCGGCGGTGCTGACGGCCTGCGCTTCAAGGCCAGGCGGGTGATCAACGCCGCCGGCCTGTGGGCGCCGCAGGTGGCGGCGTCGCTGGCCGGCTTCCCGAGGACGCTGATCCCGGCCAACTTCCACGCCAAGGGCAGTTACTACGCCTTGACGGGTCGCACGCCGTTCTCGCGACTGGTTTACCCGCTCCCCGAAGCCGGCGGCCTGGGAGTGCACCTGACGCTCGATCTCGGTGGCCAGGCGCGCTTCGGCCCGGACGTCGAGTGGTTGCCGGACCCGACCCCTGCCCAGCCGATCGACGAACCCGACTATCGCGTCGACCCGGCGCGCGCCGACGCCTTCTACGCCGAGATCCGCCGCTACTGGCCGGCCTTGCCGGACGCGGCATTGACGCCGGCCTACGCCGGAATCCGGCCCAAGATCGTCGGACCCGGCGCACCGGCGGCCGACTTCCTCATCCAGGGTCCGGCGCAACACGGCATTGCCGGGCTGGTCAACCTGTTCGGCATCGAATCGCCCGGTTTGACGGCGTGTCTGGCGATCGCCGAGCGTGCCGCCGATGCCGCCGACGGGACCCGCGAGCGGCAATTCCGCGCACACGGCTGACGCCATGCGCGCGGTCCTCGACACGAATGTAATCATCGACCTGCTGCACTTCGCCGATCCCGAGGCGCTGCTACTGCGCGCCGCCATCGACAACGGCTCGCTGCACTGCTTCAGCGACCGGCAGTGCCTGGACGAACTGGAACGTGTTGCGGCCTACGCGCAGTTTTCGCTCGATGGTGCGGCGCAGGAGGCGCTGATCGAGCGCTACCGCGGCTTCGTGAGCTTCTGCGAGCCGGCCGGGGATGAGGATGGTGACGCGTATCGGCTGCCGCGCTGTCGCGACGCTGACGATCAGAAATTCCTGATCCTCGCGCTCCGCTGCCGGGCCGACCTGCTGATTACCCGCGACCGCGAGTTGCTCAGACTGGCCGGGCGCCGTCACCCAGCGCCACCGTGTGCGATTGTTGGCGCCGCGCCGGCAGCGGCATTGCTGGCGGCGGGCACCGCCTTGCAACGGGCAGGCGCGACACCCGGGGAAACACCGGCGTCGGCGAAGACGCGCTCGCCGAGCCGGTCAGTGTGACGACCCGGAACCCCGCCTCGCGCCGTTGGGCTTGCGCGACGGCGCCTACTGGCCGCGCCGGAAAACCCAGACGCTCTCGCTGGACGCCTCTTCGGCGTAGGCATAGCCACCGACGGTGAAATCCTTCAACGCAGCCGGCCCGGGAAGCCGGTTGATGATCGCAAAACGCGCCATCAGGCCACGCGCGCGCTTGGCGAAGAAGCTGACGACGCGGAACTTGCCACCGCCCCAATCCTCGAACACCGGCCGCACGACCGGCAGCGACAGCTTTTTCGGTTTGATTGCCTTGAAGTATTCCTCCGACGCCAGGTTGACCAGCACCGACGCGTTGGCGTCGGCCAGGGCGACGTTGAGCGCTTCGGTGATGCGCTCGTCCCAGAAAGCGTAGAGGTCCTTGCCGGCCGGGTTGGCCAGCCGCGTCCCCATCTCCAGCCGATAGGCCTGGATCAGGTCGAGCGGCCGCAGCAGGCCATAGAGTCCGGAGAGAATGCGCACGCGCTGCTGCGCAAACTGCAGGTCGTCCGCGGACAGCGTCTCGGCGTCGACGCCCGCGTAAACGTCGCCGTTGAAGGCCAGTATGGCCTGCCTGGCGTTGTCCAGAGTGAAAGGCTGCGACCACTCGGCATAGCGGGTCGCGTTCAGGGCAGCGAGCTTGTCACTGATCTTCATCAGACTGGCAAGCGCCGATGGAGACAGCTCACGCAGGCGCTCGATGAGCAGCTGTGACTGCTCGAGAAATTGCGCTTGCGAGTAAGCGGCAAGCGTCGATGGCGTCTGGTAATCGAAGGTCTTGGCGGGCGAGAGAACGATGATCATCGGCTGGCTCCGGCGGCAGAAGTCTCGAGATGAATGTTTGCTACTATTCCGCCATTGTAATCGACGTCGTCAGCGGGCACGACTCTGCGCAGCACTTCACCTGCCTGAATGCCAAAGCAATGGAAGAGATCCTCAGCCAACTGCGCAGTCCGGACGCCAATTCGACGCAACTGCTGACCCAGTTGATCGACGAGATTCGACCCGCCGACGCGCACGACATCGCCTTCGCCAAGGGGCGCATGGAAACCCTCAGCGGGATCCTGCACGCGCAACCCGAGCTGCGCGCGCGTTTGCGCGACACGCTGACCGAACTCGCCCAGACCCACCGTCATGGCGAGCTGTATACGGTCACCGGCATCCTGCCCAACACCGGCTTCGTCAGCGAAGCGCTGCGCCGCATCGGCCACAAGCTGCTGCCCGAAGTGCTCGACCGCGGGCTTTTGCGCACGGTCCTGCGGCGCATGTTTCACCAGGCGAGCGACCGCTACTGGGTCAACGGCGTCGGAGAAGATGCCTGGCTGCAGCTGATCGCCGCCATGCGCTTCGATGAGGTTCCGGCCAGCGGGCAAATGCCGGCCGCGGTCGGCGAAATCCTGCGCTCGCTGCGCGTCCTCTCGTACTGGATCGCCGCCGGCGGCATGGAGCCCGAACTGCTGCGCCTGGAACCGTCGCTCGAAACCTACGAATCGCCTTTCGTCGCCCAGAACGTCGAGATGGCGGCCTACATCGATGCCTTCCCCGAGCACTGGGGCAAGCCGGTCGACGGCGACACCGACGACCGCCAGTCGCGCGTCCTCTTCAGCCAGTGCCTGGAAGTGATCGAACGTGTGCGCAGGAAGGCGGCCCGCGACGGCACCAGCATCCGCCTCACCTATCACCTGCGGCGCCTGCGGCAGCTGCTGCGCCGCAGCGAGCAGCTCCTCGACATTCTCGCCGGCCTGCAGAGCGACCGCAGCGGCGTCGCCGCCTATCCGCCGATCGTCACCCTGGCCATGCAGATCATCTGCGACGAGTGCCTGCGCGACAACCTCGCCCGCCACCTGCGCCAGAACACCGAACTGATCGCCCTGCGGGTGACCGACAACGCCAGCCAGCGTGGCGAACACTACATCACCGAGACGGCGCCGGAATACTGGTCGATGGCGCGCTCGGCGGCGATTGGCGGTGCGGTCATTGCGCTCATGGCCTGCCTGAAACTGGCCCTCGTCGAAACGCACATGCCGCCGCTGACCGGGGCGATTCTTTTCTGCCTCAACTACGGACTGGGCTTCTGCCTGATCCACCTCCTACACGGCACCGTCGCCACCAAACAACCGGCGATGACCGCCAACGCCATCGCCGCCGGCATCGAGGAGGCCGGCGGCCGGTTGCGCAACGTCGAAGCGATGACCGACCTCATCGCGCGCGCCCTGCGCACTCAGGTCATCGCCATTCTCGGCAACGTCTTCATCGCCATCCCGCTCTCGGCGCTGCTCGCCTGGACCTTTCTTACGCTCAGCGGCACGCCCTTCGCCGGTCGCGAGGAATCGCTCTATCTCCTGAAGGCGCAAAGCCCGCTCCACGGCGGTGCCCTCTTCTACGCGGCGATTGCCGGCGTCTGCCTGTTCATCTCCGGCCTGATCAGCGGCTACTACGACAACTACGCCGCCTACAACCACGTCCCCGAGCGCATCCTGCAACTCGCCTGGCCGAAACGCCTGGTCGGCGAATCGCGCCGGCGCCGTTTCGCCACCTACGTCGGAGAAAACCTCGGCGCCCTCGCCGGCAACTTCCTCTTCGGCGTCCTGCTCGGCGGCACCACGCTCTTCGGCCTCCTCCTCGGCCTGCCGATCGACATCCGCCACGTCGCCTTCTCCTCGGCCTTCGTCGGCATCGCCTTTGTCGGGCTGGATTTCGGCGAACACCTGCTCCTCTTCGTCGCCGCGCTGATCGGCGTCGCCGCCATCGGCTTCATCAACCTGGCAGTCAGTTTCACGCTCGCGCTCAACATCGCGCTGCGCTCGCGCCAGGTTTCCGACCCGCAGTGGAAACTCCTGGCACGATCGGTGTTCACTCACCTGCGCCGCAAGCCGGCGGACTTTTTCCTGCCGCCGCGGCGCAACGCTGAAGACGATGCGGTCCCGGCTGACGAACGGGGCGCGTCCGACAACAGCAAGTGATGTGCCAGGGGCTGGGTTAGCCACACGCCCAGAGCGTTGGGGCGGTGGTGAAATAGCGCTCACGCCTGTTGCCAAACCGCTTATGGTAGATTTCGCACGAACACCTGAAGAGGCTGAGCATTGATCCCATCAGAGCTACTCCGACAGAACCGGCAACAAATCATGCAGATCGTCGCCGCTCACCGCGCCGCAAGACCGCGCGTTTTCGGCTCGGTTCTGCGTGGCGAGGATAGCGAAAAGAGTGACCTGGACCTGCTGGTTGATGCCCTACCGGGGGCGACCCTGCTCGATCTCGGGAGTATCCAGATTGACCTTGAAGAACTCCTTGGCATCCGGGTAGACGTACTGACGCCAGGCGATCTGCCAACCCGGTTTCGCCAACAGGTATTGCGGGAAGCACGGCCACTGTGAATGCCAATGACACCAAGCTGCGGCAGCTGGACTACGTTGAGCACATGCTCGAGGCGATTCGCCTGGTCCGCAGTTACGTTAAAGGCATGAGCCGTGACGCCTTCTTCGCAGACAAGAAAACCCAGCAAGCGGTCGTCCTGAACATTCTGATTATTGGCGAGGCGGCCGCTCAGATTGCCAAGGAATACCCGGAATGGGCAAACCGACACCCGGAGGTTCCGTGGCGAGCCATGCGCGGCATGAGAAATCGTCTGGCACACGGCTACTTCGACATCAATCTGGAGTTGGTTTGGGATACGGTGCAGGGCCCCTTGCTTGAACTTCGAAGCCAGTTGCTTGGAGTCCTGAGCGAGGAATCTGCGGCCAAGAAATAAACGACAATGGGCGAGCAAGGGGGCCCGCGGCCGGAGTGACAGCGATGTGCGCGACTGAAGACTGGACGGCGCCGATGAAGCGTCCACCGAGTCCGCGCTGCCTGCTCTCGTAATAGACAGCGCCCTCACGCAACTCCGCCAGCGCGTCCCGGTGATACTCGACTCCCGTCGAGCGCTGGCATTGCTCACCCTGGAAAGCACTTCGTCGGCAGCAAGCGAATTTATGTCACCAGCACGAACGTCATCGAAGCGGCGGCGCGCCTCACGTAACCAGAGTGGGCTTATCTCGGCGGCATCCAGGCTTTCCACGACGCAATCAGCCAAGCTTGCCCGCGTTTCGTTGGCCATTTCTTCTGGCGACAAGTGCACGCGAGAAACCCTTGTCGCCGCTGAAATTCCACCGGTTCTCGCGCCGCTGCCCCGGTCGCAAAGAACCGGGCAACCACCGCCCACACACCGTCATTGCGAGGAGGCGCAGCCGACGCGGCAATCCAGAGGTTTGGCTTTTTGCGTTGCCAATGCGGCGGAAAATGGTGAGAGGATGGAACTGGATTGCCGCGTCGGCTGCGCCTCCTCGCAATGACCCGCGGGCTGGTGTGGCGCCGCCTTCCCGGCGAGACATTCGGCCAAGCCGAAAACGGCGCGACACCCTGCGCTCGCTTGACTTCATCGCTTCCCGACGGCGTGCGACACTACACTGCTCCCCAGCGATTGAAGGCCGGACCTGGATATGCTCCAATCAAGTCGTTTTCCGATGGCATTTTTCGTCAAATGGTGATGACCTCCCCGCCGTTCGCGCCGCGATGTCTGTGCCTGGATATCGAAACCGCTTTCGATGACCTTCTCTCCATTCACAAACTGGCCGGCTGGCGAGCGGACACCAACGAAGGCGTTTCCCTGGCCGGGCAGCAGATCGCCGCCGCCGTCGAGCGCCTCGACGCACTCACCGAGGGCGCGGCCTTCGTCCTCGGACACAATGTCGTGCGCCATGACCTCCCGGCACTCGCCAGGGTCTATCCACAGCTGAAACTGAACAAGCTGCCAGCCGTCGATACGCTGGAACTTTCGCCGCTCGCTTTCCCCGCCAACCCGTACCACAGCCTGGTCAAGGACTACAAGCTCGTCCGTGACGCACGCAACGACCCGCTCAAGGACGCGCAGCTGGCGCTGAAGCTCTGGCAGGACCAGTACGCGGCCTTTGCCGCACTTGCTGTCTCGTCTCCCGACGAGATCGCCTGCCACCATTTCTTCCTCGCGCGTGACACCAGGGGAGGCGTCGGCAGCTTCTTCGCCAAGCTCCGGGCGGCGATGCCGCCGAAGCCTGGCGAGGTCCGTGCGGCCGTCGGCCGCCTCGCGGCGGGCAAGGTTTGTCCCGCTCATCTTGCCGAGATCCTCGACCAGGCGCTCGTCGATCCAGGCGTCGGGCGGGCATTCTCCTACGTGCTCGCCTGGCTGCGCGTCAGTGGCGGCAACTCCGTCCTGCCCCCCTGGGTACGCCGGCAATACCCGGCAACGATCGAGCAGATAGAGAGGTTGCGCGAGACACGCTGCGCCGACCCGGCCTGCCCGTACTGCGCCGTCTATCTGGACCCCGGCAAGGAACTGGAACGCTACTTCGGCTTTTCCGCCTTTCGCCCGGAGCCCGCGAACGCCGCGGGAGGCTCGCTGCAGGAGGACATCGTCGGCGCCGGGTACTGCGAAGAAAGCCTCCTCGCCATCCTGCCTACCGGCGGCGGCAAGTCGATCTGCTATCAGCTGCCGGCATTGTCGCGGCACTGGCGTAACGGCGCTCTCACGGTGATCGTCTCGCCGCTGCAGTCGCTGATGAAGGACCAGGTCGACAACCTGATCAAGGTGGGGATCTACAGCGCAGCGACCCTCAACGGACTGCTGACCATGCCGGAACGACGCGACGTTCTGGAGAAGATCCGCCTCGGTGATGCCGGAATCCTCCTCGTTTCCCCCGAGCAGTTCAGAAACCGGGCCTTTGTCGAAGCCATCCGGCAGCGACAGATAGGCGCCTGGGTATTCGACGAGGCCCACTGCCTCTCCAAGTGGGGCAACGATTTCCGCCCGGACTACCTGTACGTCTCGCGCTTCATTCGCGAGCGCCACGCGCGCAGGCCGGACGACCGTGCGCCGATCAGTTGTTACACGGCAACCGCGAAACGCGAGGTCATCGAGGACATCCGCAGCCACTTTCACGATTCGCTTGGCGTCGAGCTGCGAATCTTTGACGGCGGGCACGAACGGCAGAACCTGCAGTACGAGGTGATGGCGGTGACCAAGCCGGAAAAACAGCCTCTGATCCACCGGCTTCTCGAGAAGGAGTTCGGCGACGCCGCCAAAGCTGACCGCCATGGCGGCGCCGTCGTCTTCACGGGCCGCCGCAAGAGCGCAGAAGAGATATCCGGTTTTCTGCGCGACATGGGCTGGGCCTGCGCCCACTTCCACGCCGGCCTTGACCCGGGCATCAAGAAGGACGTGCAACAGGCGTTCATCGAAGGCGAGCTCAGGGTCATCGTCGCCACCAACGCTTTCGGGATGGGGGTCGACAAGCCCGACGTGCGCATCGTCATCCACGCCGACATTCCAGGCTCGCTTGAAAACTACCTCCAGGAGGCGGGCCGCGCAGGGCGTGATCGGCAGGACGCGCGCTGCGTGCTGCTCTACGACGAGGAGGACGTCGAGTCCCAGTTCAACCTGTCGTCCCGCTCCCGCCTCTCGCGCAGTGACATCGCCGCCATTCTGCGCACGCTTCGCCGCTACGCCGGAAAAACGAAGAGCAGCGAGATCGTCGTCACGCCCGGTGAAATCCTCGCTGACGACGATCTGGAAAGCAGCATCGACGCCGACAATCCGGACGCCGACACCAAGGTGAGAACGGCCATTTCCTGGCTGGAACGCGCGCGATTCCTGGAGCGCAACGAGAATCACACGCGCGTCTTCCCCGGCAGCCTCAAGGTGCCGACACTCGAGGCGGCCGCGAAGCGCCTGGACAAGGCCAACCTCTCCAATGACATGCGACGCAAGTACCTCGGTCTGGTGTCGCTGTTGATCAATGCACGCGACGACGAAGGCGTCAGCACCGACGAACTGATGGCCGCGCTGGGCGAGTCCAGCGACAACATCATCCGCATGCTTCATCAACTCGAGCAGATGGGCGTTCTCAGCAACGACCTGGCGCTGACGGTTCTGCTGCGCAAGGGCGTCAGGGACGCCAGCAGTGATCGGCTTGCCCGCGTGGCGGAAATGGAAAAGGCGGTGCTGGCGCTGCTCCCCGAACTGGCGCCCGACGCCGACAGCGGCGAGTGGCAGGACGGCAATCTGCGGGGGCTGTGCCAGGATCTCAAGCTGCGCAGTGGCGTCGACTTCATCCCCGAGCAGCTGATGAAACTGTTGCACTCGCTGGCGCGGCCTTTTGGCGATGGCGAAAAGGGTCGGCGGGCGTCCTTTGACGTCAGGTTGCTGCGCCGCGAAATCCTCAAGGTTCGCCTGCGGCGCAGCTGGTCCAACATCCGCGGGATCAGCGACAGGCGCCGGGCGGTGGCTGGCGTTCTGTTGCAGACGCTGCTCGGCAAGCTCGACGACAAGCTGCGCGGCGTCGACCTGCGCGTGGAATGCAGGCTCGGCGACCTGGCCGGGGCGCTGCGCTCCGATCTTGAAATCGGGCCACAGGTGAAGGACGAGCTGACCGCCATCGAGGCCGGCCTGCTCTACCTGCACGACAACGGCGTCCTGATCCTCGATCGCGGCAAGACGGTCTTCCGCTCGGCAATGACGATCCGCATCACCCCGGAAGAAAAGTCGCGTGGCTTCACCAACGCGGATTTCGAGCCGCTCAAGGAACACTACAGCGAGAAGAACTTCCAGATTCACGTCATCCACGAATACGCAAAGCTGGGCCTGAACAAGCTGTCTGCCGCATTGAGCTTCGTCTTCGCCTATTTCTCCCTGTCCAAGCTCGACTTCATTCGCCGCTACTTTGCCGGGCGCAAGGAAATCCTCGAACGGGCAACGACGGAAGAGTCGTATCGGCGAATCGTCGACAGCCTGCGACACCCCCTGCAACAGCGCATCGTTGCCGAAAAGCCCGACGCCAACCGCCTGATCCTTGCCGGTCCCGGGTCGGGCAAGACACGCGTCATCGTGCATCGCGTGGCGTACCTGGCCCGTGTTCTGCGCGAACCCGCGTCGAGCATCATCGTCCTGGCGTTCAACCGCGGCGCGGCGTGGGAGATTCGTCACCGCCTGCGCAGTCTCATCGGCGCCGAAGCGGGCGCGGTGACCGTGCTCACCTACCATGCCCTGGCACTTCGCCTGACCGGCACGAGTCTTGCCGCCCTGGCCGAGAACAGCGGAGAAGAACCCGCACGGCAAGGTCTCGACCAGATCCTCGACGAGGCCGTCGCCCTGCTGCAGGGGAAAACCGCTCCGGGCGGAGTCGATGGCGAAGGCGACGAACTGCGCGAGCGCCTGCTCGCCGGCTATCGCTACATCCTGGTCGACGAGTACCAGGACATCGACCAGCGCCAGTACGAGCTGATCAGCGCCCTCGCCGGCCGCCAGACCCAGGACAGGGATGCCCGCCTGACCGTCCTCGCCGTCGGCGACGACGACCAGAACATCTATACCTTCCGGGGCACCAGCAACACCTTCATCCATCGCTTCCAGCTGGACTACCAGGCGACGGTCGAGTATCTGGTCGAAAACTATCGCTCCAGCGCCCATATCGTCGCCGCCGCCAATACGCTCATCGCGCCGCATCGCGAGCGGATGAAGATCAGCCACCCGATTCGCATCAACCATTCGCGCAAGGACGACCCGCCGGGAGGACGCTGGCAGCAACTCGACCCCGCAGCCCAGGGCCGCGTACAGGCGCTTCGTGTCCCCAGGGATGCGATCGGCCAGGCCGTCGTCGTGATGGCCGAGCTCGCGCGGCTGAAAGCGCTCGACCCGACCGGCGACTGGTCCGATTTCGCCGTGCTGGCGAGAAACCGGGCGACCCTCGACCCCGTCCGCGCCTGGTGTCACCAGAACGACGTCGCCTTCCGCATGTCCGAGCGCGACAGCTCCGGACCGAAATTCCACCAGACGCGCGAAGCGTGCCGTCTTCTCGACCTGTTGCGCAACAAGCCTAAGCGGCGATGCAAGGCGGCCACCCTGGCGCGCTGGTTCGAGGCTCGTTTCTCGGATGCGCAGCACGCCAACCCCTGGCTGGTGTTGCTCGCCCAGTTCATTGACGAGCTGAACTGCGTGTGGGGCGATCTGTCGCTGCCGAGCGGCACCATCATCGACGAGCTCTACGAGTTTGCCACCGACGCGGCGAGGTCCGAGCAGGGCCGCCTGACACTATCGACGGTGCACTCGGCCAAGGGGCGCGAGTTCCGCCATGTCGTGATCCTCGACAACGGCGACTGGCAGGATGCGTCAGACGACGAACGCCGTCTCTACTACGTCGGCATGACCCGCGCAAGGGACCTGCTCCTGCTGTGCGAATCCATGAGTGCGACGAACCCGTTCTCCCCACGCCTGTCGGACCCCGGCATCACCCGGGTTCCCCTGCCCCAGGACATCGAACGCCCGGAAGCCCTTGCCTGGCGCTACGTTTCGCTCGGGCTGGCGGACGTCGACCTCAGCTTTGCGGGGCGGCTGCCCCCAGGCCATGCGATTCACCGAGCGCTGGAAGAGCTCGATCACGATTCGTCGCTGCGAGTCGTTCAAACGGACAAGCGAATCGAACTTTGCGCCGCCGAGGACGGACGGCCAGTGGGCGCCATTGCAAAAAACTGCCGCCTTCCCGCTGGTCAGATAATAGCCATCAAGGTCGACACCCTCGCCCGGCGATTCAGGAAGCAGTCGAATCCGGATTTTGCCCACCAGCTCAAGGTCGACGCCTGGTGGGTGCCGCTCGCCACCGTGACGATTGCGCCGAATGGGGAGATTCAGAGCGGTCAAATCCGTAGCCAATGAAACTCGGACGCCAGCGTCAAAGCGACGTTCGGGCCGAGCGTCGAAGTGCCTTGAGTTCTGGGTCGCCAGAATTATGACCGGACCTACCGTCGCAAGTCTCCGAGACACTATTCCTGGAGCAAGCGGTTTAATGATCAGACCCCAGCATCTCGGAATTGCCCACGACGCCAGCGAACGCCACGCCAGCTATCGCCAAATCTTCCCCGACCAGCTTGACGACGCAGCCGTTGCCGACATCCCTCTCGCGCTCAATCAACGCCTGCCGCCTGGTAACAGCCGCTCTCGCGCCGAAATAGCACACGCCGGCGGAAAACGGCGCGATGCGCAAGCACGCAGCACTGACAAAGGCACTGCGGATGGAAAATAACCACAATACCATTTACAGGCTGACTAGACTGGTGGAGAATGCACACCAAAATGATGGGCCCTCGCTCTCTCCGTTTTGGTAACGGGGGAATTGATCGTGGAGCTGAGGAAAAATAGAGCCTGGCCCGTGCTCCTGCGTGCTCCTCTGCTTTTTTCTTTCACTCCAGAAAGGTTTATCTGCCACAAGCCGCCGCGGTTGAGCCGCCCGCTCTTGCAGCAGATAAGCGCTATTCGTTGCACTTTGCTTGTACTTTTTATTCTCTCACACGCTGGGAACGTGTTGCCGGCGGTAGTCCGCTGCCAATCGGCGTGTGGGTATTTTTTGCTCATTCTTGAAAGGAGTTTTGCGATGTTCAGACTACGCCCGTTCGTATGCCGCCTGATGTGCGCTGCTCTCGTCCCGCTCACCGCCGCCGCCGAGCCGCCGGCAGTCGCGGAACTGCCGGCGCCCAAGGTAGGCGATGTATGGGAATTCAAGAAAATCGATCTGTGGAACAACAGTGAGCTCGAGACGTACCGGCGGGAACTCGTTGAGATCCGGCCCGACCATCTGGTATATCGTGGGAAGTCGGCGCAAAATGCCGAGCCGAAGACCTTTTATCATGGTCGCAGCCTGGCTCCCTGCCGGCGCATGCGCGAAAGCGAAGAAGAAAATTGTGTGGGTGCGTTGGCATTCCCTCTACACGTCGGCAACAAAAACCGCTATGAAAAGCGACCCTGGCGCACGGGCGATGGTCACTATTCGGCCGATTGCGAAGTCAAGGCAATCGAATCGGTGACCGTCCCAGCGGGAACTTTCGACGCCTTTCGCGTTGATTGTGACGGGACATGGCAGCGCGTATTCGATATCACGCCGACCACTGGCGTGAAGGGTCGCTTCGAGGAAAGCTTGTGGTACTCGCCAAAAGTGGGCAACTACGTCAAGTCGACCTACATCGGTTACAGACCCAGCGGGGGCGTTTTCACCCGGGAGCAGACCGAGCTGATCGAATTCTTGCCGAAGTGATCGATCGAGGGCGACGAATGCTCGCTGCTTGCCTTCGCCGCTACTCACCCCGCTGGCTGGTCAAATTCCCTCGCCTCTAGTCACTTAGAACCCCCGCCCTGAAGGTCGCGTTTATGAGGGCCGCCGTGTTGAGAGAACGTCTTGAAGCCAGATCTGCAAAACCACGCTCTTCACCCCGCTGGCAGAGCAATCCTCTCAACTTAGCATAAATGCATAGCGGCGATCGTGGCTTGAATGGCGTTCATTTTCATTGCATAATTGAGCTGTAACGTATTGTTTATAAAGGGTAATTGCATGACGCCCTTCATATGCGAAAGTAATTAACGGACTTGCCAACTATCTGTTTTCACAGGAGTTATTGGAAGGCGCCCGTCTCAAGCCGAAGTATTTCACCCGCGACCGCACGCTCAGCTTCCCAACCGTCCTGACGTTCTTGCTGTCCGGCGTACAAGGTGCGGTCCAGGCTGAACTGGACCAGTTCTTTGCCAACCTGAGAAATCGTGCGGACTCGGTCCGCTTGGTGAGCGCCCAGGCTTTCTGCAAGGCGCGCTACAAGATTAGTGCTTTGGTGTTCGGTGACGTCAATCGAAAGTTGATGGACCTGGTCGAGGAGCATCTGCCGGTGCCGCGATGGCAGGGTCTGCGGATAGTGGCTAGCGATACCGCGGCGGTCCGGCTGACGACGATGAAAGAAGGTGTACGTTCGATCGTCACGGGCGTGGCGTTTGGCCTGTACTTGCCGGGAATTGAGATGTTCCTTCACTTCGCGTTGCAGCATGGCGCGTGTGACGAGCGCCAGATGCTCTTCGAGGTGATCGAGCGGCTGCAGGTCGACGACCTGCTGGTCCTCGACCGCGGCTTTCCTTGCCGCTGGCTGGCGGCAGCACTCACCGCGCGCGGGATCCCTTTCTGTATTCGCTGTGACATTTCCCGTGGATTCAGGGTGGTACGCGAGTTCATGCGCTCGGGGCAGAGCGAGCAGCTGGTGAGCCTGCGTGCGCCGAATGCGCGCGATGCGCAGGACTACGAGTGCCCGGCGACGCCGACAACGGTTCGCTTGGTGCGGGTGACCACGCCGAACGGGCGGCAACATGTGGTGATGACTTCGCTGCTTGACGCCGTCGCTTTCCCGGCGGCCGTCTTTGGCGCCTTGTACCACGGCCGTTGGCGGATCGAAGAAGCGTTTCGCCGGCTCAAGCATCGCTTGGGGCTCGAACATACCTCCGGCTTGTCCTGGCAAGCGGCCAATCAGGATTTCGGTGCCAAGGCCGTCTTCGACAACCTCAATGCCCTGGCTGCCTACGTCGCCACCGACGCGCATCTGGACGCCGATTCGCCATGGAAGATCAACCGTACCTTGGCGATCGACAAGATCAAGCGCCAGATCGGCCGTTGGTTGCTCGCCGCTGGTGCGACGACGCGGCGATTGAAGCCCCTCATTCACGAGATTGCCGCCAACCTTCAGAAGTTTGTCGCTGGCCGCTCCAAGCCTCGAACGCCGCAGCGAAAACCGCATCGCTACCACGCCTACAAGCCGGTATGACGGAATGCTAAGTTGAGAGGATTGGCTGGCAGAGGGAAGGAGCCAACGCTAGATTGGGTTCAACAAGATATGTCTGCGGCGAACCGCGCGTGGTTGAGTGGGTCTGGCGCTTTCGGGGCGCAGCTATACGCTATTCGTTAGGCGTCAGAATGGCAGCTCTTCAGAAACCCCGAATGGGAGCTCCTCGGACACTACTTCATCAGTGAACGGAGATATATATGAAGCCGCATTCAATCGTAGTTCTCTTGATCCGCGTGCTCTGCGCAGCCGCGGCGGCAAGTTGTCTTCAGGCAACAGCAGCCGACCTCCGTGTTCTAGCGCCCAATGCGACAAAGGCGTCCGTTTCAGAGGCCGTGACAAACTTCGTGAAGTCCTCCGGCAATACGGTCATCGTCAGTTGGGCAGGCACGGAGGCAATCACGAAGCGAATCACTGAAGGCGAAGTGGTAGACATCGTCGTCAATGCTGCGCAAAACATCGATCGCCTAACCACCCAAGGCAAGTTGTCGCAAGGCAGCCGCACCGACTTTGCCAGGTCATCGATCGGCGTGGCGGTCGCGCCGTCCGCGGTCCGACCCGATGTTTCGTCGATCGAGGGACTCAAGTCCGCGCTGCTGGGTGCCAAGTCCATCGTCATTTCCTCGGGCACAAGCGGACGCTACCTATCCGACCTCTTCAACAGCTTGGGTGTGGGCGACCAGATCAAGGCCAAAGTCAAGCAACCGCCCTCCGGCGCTCAAATCGCTGACGTACTGGCTGCCGGTGAGGCGGAGCTTGGGTTCCAGCAGATCAGTGAATTGCTCCACGTCGACGGTATCCAGTTCCTCGGGCCCATCCCCGCTGAAATCCAGAATTACACGATCTACTCTGGCGCAGCACACACTCGAGCGCCCGAGTTCGAAGCGGCTCAAGCCTTTCTGAGAGCGCTACGGGAGCCGGAAACGGCCGCCGTTGTCAGAAAATCCGGAATGGAGCCGCTGTGAGTATTGCTGGCCGGGCTATCGCGTTGTGACGTCTACCTTAAAACGTTGGCGCTGAAGAAGCGTCACTTCGAACCTCCGCTTTTCCGGAGGCCGCGCGTCCCCTTTTGGGACGTAAAGAACCTGCCAGATTCCATTCGTCATCCGGCAGCATCCGTCAACGTCCTGCCGTTCCTGTCGCCAGGTACTCCTACAAATGAATGACCGAGGGCTCAGACATTGCCACCGCCAAATTCTTCATGAACCATGGCGATGAATCGGCTCAAGTGAATGCGCGAAATGGACGAGCTACGTCCATGCCGAGGCTGAATTACCTAGGAGCGATGCCGGCCCATCAACAGAAAGTTGTACCATGGCGACATATTGTGAATGACTTGCCAACCGGTTGGCGTGTCGTGCGCCTGTTCGTAACCGTAATCTACTTAAAGATTAAACGATGGCACTCTACGAGTTATCTCAGGATTCCATGGTCGAAATTCCTTCGACCACCTACGCCTCACTCGGACTTCGTGAACGCAACGACGTCCAACGAGTATTGCGGGAACATATCGATGTCATCTCGCCAGAAACCCTGATACTAACCGACGAGTTCGGCCACTGGGAGGACTCTAGGCGTCGTATCGACTTGCTCGGTTTGGGCCGTGACGGCCGCCTAGTCGTCATTGTTAGCGGCTGAGTCGACCCGCAGAAATCTGGCGTCGACGTGATCGGTGTGACGTGAACGAAACAGGGGCCCGGCGGGCCCCTGCGTCTTGATGGTGTTGGGTTGGTTTAGAACGGCGGATCGGTGGTTTCGACGTTGCGGTCGGTCACCCGCAGCTCGCGGAAGCGGGTCTGCAAAGCGACCTCGTAGTGCGCCCAGATACGATTGCGTAAATCATCAAGCAACTCGATGACCGCCAGCGCCTGATCCGGCGACCAGCGAGAGTCGATGAGCAAGTCGAGGCCGTCCTGCAAACCGGAAGGTGGATGATAGGGCTTCACGTTGCCGCCTTCGCCGAGCGCTTCCTGGATCTGGCGGCTGCCTGTTCCTGTGCCTCCTTGCGCCGGTAGGAGTCCCCCTTGATGGCGAGAATCTCGGCGTGATGGACTAGGCGGTCGATCATCGCCACCACGCAGCTGGCGTTGGGAAACACCTCCGACCATTCCGAGAACGACTTGTTGGTGGTGATCAAAGTGCTCTTCTTCTCGTGACGCCGATTGATCAACTCGAAGAGCAAGTCCGCGTGACGGTTCGAGTAAGACAGGTAGCCGACCTCGTCGATGACGAGAAGATCGGGCGCCGCATAGCGACGTAGCCGATAGCGCAGCGCCGAGTCACTGTCCAGGCCGGCCAGATCGCCGAGCAACTGTCCGGCGGTGGCAAACAACACCGTGCGCCCCTCCAGGACCGCCTGATGCGCAATGTTCTGAGCGATCATCGTCTTGCCCAGGCCACTGCTGCCGACCAGGAGGACGTTGGTCGTCGCCTGCAGGAAGTCCAGGGTCATCAGTTCGGCGATCGCGCGCTGATCGCATTGCTGCGGCCAGGCCCAGTCGAAATCGGCCAGCGGCTTGAAGCGTCCGATATGGGCGCAGCGCAGCCGTCGTTCGAGCGAGCGGCGCGCACGCTCGCCTTCCTCCCAAGAGAGCAAAGGATCCAGCCAGGGCTGCTCGGCACACTCGGCCCAGTGCGCGAGGAGGCCGTGCAACTGCAAAGCGGCCGCGCGTCGGCGGCGGGCATCATTCGTCATCCGGCGTCCCTTCCATCAACTGGTCGTAGTCATCGAGCCTGTGCGGGCGCACCGGGACATCGCGCCGTTTCACATGCTCCGGCAAAGGCACCGCCAACGGCGGCGGTTCCGCCTTCGCCTGCCGGCGCTTCTCCAAGGCCAGACGAACCGCATTGGGATGCGGCACGCCGCGCCCCAGCGCGTCGGCAATCGCCACCGTCAGTTCGGCCACGCCGTAAGCTTCCAGCAGCTCGGTCAGCGCGCGCACCGTGCGTCCCAGCGGTTCGCCGCGTTCGACCGCTTGCGTCAGCAGCTCACGGCTTGTCGGCACCGCCTGCACCAGATGATCGGTGCCGCGATGCGCGGCGGCTTGATGCTTATGCGCGACCAGGGTCGCGATGTGCTCGGGGATTTCGATCTGTTGCCGGCGGTCATAACTGCGCCGATGGGTGGCGACCACGGTCTGGCCATCGAGGACGCGTACCTGATCCAGGCTGGCGACGACGCTGAGCGTGCGCGCCACGCAGGTATGCGGGATCGAGTAGTCATTCAGGTCGAAGCGCACGTACGGCGTCTTGCCGGCGCAGACGGCCTTGACCTCGTCGGTCGGGAAGGCGTTCCCGGGTAGCGTCAGCAGGCGCGTTCGCTCCTGCTCGAAAGCCTCATGCACCGTCAGCGCCTCGTCCTCCGGGCAGCGCCGCTCCCCGGCAGGCCCGATGACCCAGGCGTCGGCCTGTGCATTCAAATCGTCCACATCCGTGAAGCGGCGGCCGGCGAAGAACGCATCGCGGATAAAACGCACGGCCCTTTCCACGCGGCCTTTCTCATTCCCCCGCGCCACTGCCACGGGGCGCGGCTCGAAGCGGTAGTGACCGGACAGGGCCAGCAGTGTCGGGTGAAAGCGGATCACCGAGCCCTGGCGCTCAAGGACCGCGCTCTTGAGATTGTCGTACAGGGCGACCCGCGGGCAGCCGCCCCAGGCGGTCAGCGCGCCGACATGGCCCCGCAGGAAGTTCTCCATGTGGGCGCCGAGGTAGAAGCGCAGGAAGATCTGCCGCGACCAGGAGAGGACGGCGACGAAGGCCATCAGGGGCCGGCGTGCCCGACCGATCTCCAGGTGGCCGAAGTGACCCCAGTCGACCTGCATCTGTTCGCCCGGCAAGGTGCGCAGCCGTAGATAGGCTTCGGCTTTCGGCCGCGGTCGGTGGCGGGCGATCAGGTGCCGGAAGTGATCCGGGCGCCCCGGATAACCGCGGCCCTTGACCATGTCGTACACGCGGGAGGCACGTAGGCGCGGAAACTGCGTCAAGGTATCGAGGATGAACGGCAGATAAGGATCGATCACCGAGGGCCGGCGAACCGGTCCGAGTGCCGGCAAGCCGGCTTGGGCGAGCACGCGGGCGACGCTGTCGCGATGCACTTGCAGTTGGGTCGCGATGGTGCCGATACGCCAGCGTTCGGCGTGGTAATAACGCAGGATCTGCGCTTCAATCTCGGGGCTGAGAGCCATGTCTTCTCCGGTCGGGTGGGTGACGGCGAATCCGACGCTGCAAAAAGTCCTGGCGCACCCCGTCCGGCAAGGGACGATGACAACGACAGCAGTGCCTTGGCAGAGGTGCGACCGGCAACGTCGGTTCGCAGGAGAGTTGAACAGGGGTGGCCCTGGGTGGGGAACCCTGATGCGTCACTTTCTGCTGCCGGCCCCGGTAACGGCGCTGGCGTTCGGCATGGGCGTGACGGCCGCGCAAGCTGTCTTGATAGCGGCCACCCGAGGCACGGACAGCCTGTCGGCGGGCCTGGTCGGCACAGCGCGCGGTGCAGTAGCGGTGGCCACGATCACAGTGGCTGCAAATGAGCACGGCTGTGCGGCAAGCGGCGCACAGGTAGCGTCTTCCAGAAAGATCCATTGGCCGTCCCGGCCAATGGGAATCTGACGGCGAGCTGCGCTTCGTGAAATACTAGGCAGGCAACGTCGCCGCTATGGGGGCTACGGGGCGCGGCATCGGGTCTGGCTTGGCGGTTGGGACCGATGTCGCGCCTGCCTTTCCACCGGCCGCCGGGCTTTCTACCGCATCGGCCACACGAACGCTACTGCCGCGCCGCTCATGCCGGGCCGCAGCTCACCTCCCGCTCAAACCCCGGGAAGTCGATACCCGACGGCGCTCAGCGATTCCTGGTTGCCCATTCCTGCCGCGCTTCGCTTGCCAGACGACGGGTTGCTGCGCAACCCGTCCGCCGGGAGCCTAGCCGGCGGCAAACCGGAAAACCAGCATATTCATGCTTGGCTGAAAGTCAAAAACCAAAGCAAACCAACGGCTCTTCCCACTTCATCAGGCCGTGGACGCCAGATTTCTACGGAAAGGCGACACCGTTAACAGTCATCGAGCTGAAACGCACGGAAGACGGCGGACACATTGAATTACAGGCGCTCCGCTATGCTGCAATGGTCTCCACCCTAAAGTTTGAGCAGGCGGTCGAAGTTCATCAGAAGTACAGAGCATCACGGGGCCTACCAACTGACTCTGCAGAAAGAACCATTCGTGAGTTTCTTGATGCCGAGGATGGCCCTGTCGCCTTTAGCAACCAAGTCCGCATCATCCTTGCCTCGGCCGACTTTTCGAAGGAGGTCACTTCGACTGTCCTGTGGCTGAATGCTCAGGGGCTGGACATCATGTGTTGCAGGATGCGCCCATATGCCTTTCAGGGCCGAGTCTTGCTGGACGTGCAGCAAGTCATTCCCTTGCCCGAAGCAGCTGCCTTTCAGGTCGCTATTCGGGAAAAGACATTGGCCCAGGCAGCCGTTGAAGCCAGTGGCCGAGACTACACCCGCTACCGCGTACAAACGTCGCAAGGTGAAGAATTCACCAACCTCCCCAAGCGGCGCTTCATATACGAGGTTGTAAGGGAAGCCATTCGGTTGGGTATCAAACCAGGCATCGTTTTAAACGCTGTACCTTGGCGGCAGTCAAATATGTTTATCTCCGCTCCCGGAAAACTTACTGGCGAGGAGCTCATGGCGACAGCCAGCACCAAATCGCCAACACGTTATTTTTGCGACGATATAGAGTTGTTCCATGTGGAAGGAAACACCTACGCCATGACAAACCAGTGGGGCCCTCGAACTGAAGAGGCAGTAAAGAATATCATTGGCGTTCTTCCTGAAAATCATGGCCTTAAGTACAATACGATGGCCTAGCCGACAATCGTCAACCGTCTATAATACTATAAATCGTTGAATAAATCGACGCCTGGCGAATCAATACAACGGCCTATCAGAAGGCAGTCGGTTTGAAATGCGAGACTAACTGGACTCTTCTGATACAAGCACTTAATCATTTGCAACATGCGAGCCTTCATGAAACATGACCTTCCATCATTTGCTGTTCTGATCGACGCGGATAACGTTAAATTAGAAAGCATCGCCCCAATTCTCGAGGAGATTACGCGCATTGCGCGGATTACCGTTCGACGTGTCTATGGTGATTTTACGAGTCAGAATTTAGCCGCTTGGAAGACCAAACTTGCAGAACACGCGATACACCCTATCCAACAGTATCGGAACACGATCGGGAAAAATTCTAGCGACAGTGCGCTAATTATTGATGCGATGGATTTACTTCATTCGCGTCGATTTGAAGGGTTTTGTTTGGTGAGTAGTGACAGCGATTTCACGCGGCTTGCTACTCGCATTCGCGAGGATGGCTTGGTTGTCTATGGCTTTGGAGAAAAGAAAGCGCCAAAAGCGTTCGTTAATGCCTGTGACCGTTATACCTATGTTGAGAACCTGATAGTAGTCTCACCGCCAGCGCAAAGCGTCGAAAGTACAATTAGTCTCGTCACCGAGAATCTTATGACGCAGCCTGACTCGCTCGAGAGTTCGCCAGCCAATCAGACCGCTCAACTCGAGAAGCAATCAAGCAAACCATTTCTCGCAACCGAAGCAATAAAGGCCATCAACAAACCTCCTTTACAAGCATCCAACCTGCTATTGAGGGCCTACACGAACGTAACCGATGATCACGGATGGGCGATGATTGGAAGCATGTCGTCCTATATCCATGCCAATCACTCAGACTTTGACCCCCGTTCATTTGGGTGCGCAAAATTCATAGATCTGATTCAGAGAACGGATGCTTTTGAGTTAATTCAACGGGCGCATAAAAACGGTCAAAGTTATTTCTGTCGCCCTAAACCATCAGAACAAGAACCTACGGGCACGCATGCATATCTCACCGCTTTATTAAAGGCAGTGGCAGAAGCCAAAGCACCAAACGGATGGGCGCCAATAAGCGTAATTGGCCAAAAACTTAAGGCTTTAGGCCACGACATCAGTAAATCAGGCTTTTCAACGCTCACCGAAGCGCTGAAAGCGACTTCGCTTTTCGAGATGCAGGGCAGTGGTGCTGCTCGCTACTTCCGTGCAAAAATATGAATAACCTTTGATTAACATTCTCCGGCCCTATAATTTTTTTGACAAACGACTCTTGATGCCCGGCCCGTCCCGTTGGAATTCGAAGTCCGAACGTCCGTTGATGCCTACGGACCTGCCCCTCCGGGCGGAATTCGGCTCTTGCAACTCGACCGGCAGCTTTCGACTAGCTTGCTCGACCAGGGAATGGCCGCTCCCCACCCTCGCGATCGTCCGCAATGGGTCGAAAGCGTGACCAGCACTCGTCAGTAAGCGGTCACCCGCAGTCGCCGCTGACTTTCCCGGGTCTCGGCACCGCACAGGTTGCGGCTTTGCACTTTTCCCCCGCCTTATGTGACCAAAGCACGATACCTGGATTTTTTTGGGAAGTCGCTTAAGCCGGAGAGGGAAGGCAATATCGATGCCGCGATTCCATAACTGCCCATTCTCCTAACCGTTCCACTGCGCCTCAAACGTCAACACAAGCTCTCCACAAGTATCCGGAACGCGCTTTTCCTTGTAATGTTGTTCATAGTCTTTCCTATAAAACTCGGTCGCCCGGTAACGAAAAGCCAGTCTTTAAGCAGCTTTTATGCCTTTTCTTTCAAGTTTCCCCTTGCGAGGTCTGCTCGATGAATTCAGAAATATCACCTTTAATGCAGATGCTTTTGTGAGCAATCTGTCGGGGCACGTCGGCATGCTCCATGTTAACGCGAATCAGCGCTGAATTCGCAAACGAGTCGGTGATCCTTTCCATTGGCAGGCGAATAACTGCGGGTGTGTTGTACCCTGAACCAAGGTCCAACAGCAGCAGCTTCTTGCCGTTCATGTCCTCCAGCCAACGGAGCAGTCGTTCACGCTGCGGAGCGAAATGGCCATCCACCATCGACCCGTCAACGCGAACGTTCGGAAACATGGTTCCTCCGCAATTCGGGCACACCGGAACGGCCGCTTCATCAACAATAATCTGCTCAACCGGATCCAGCGCATTGTTCAGCCGATCAAAGAACGGCTTCATGTCCCAGGCCTGCTGGCAGCAGGGAATCGTACACTGAATTTTTCCATAACTGCCCTGCGGTGAATAAATGCGCTGCGTATCAAATCCGTTCTTGTGAAATAGCTCGTCAACGTTGGAAGTCATGACGAAGCAGTTTCTGTCGCCAATTAAACTGCGCAGCTTTTGGTATAGAGGATTCGTTGATTGGCTGTAGTAGACATAGTTCAGCTGTGTCGCCCAGTAACCCCACATTTCCAACGGCGTCCAATTCCGGTAGCCGACAAGATCATACTGCCTCAAAAAACCGCGCCTTTTCCAGGCGGGAAAGACTCGGGCGAACGCTTCGCGGTCGGAATAGTTCAGGCCCGCGGCGGCAGTAAGCCCTGCGCCCGCACCAATCAAAATCCCGTCGCTTTCTTTTATCAGAACGCAGGTGTCTTTTATATTATTATTAATCATAATACTTCCATCAGCTTTTTATAAAGAGCGCAATCCTTATCGGTGAAAACGTTGAAAACGACGTGGTCCAGATCGGCCGCATGTTGCTGCAACCAGGAAATAACCGTTGAAAACGCCGCCTCGGCCGCTTCGGCCTGTGGATAACCAAAAACACCGGTGGAAACACAGCAGAATGCCACGCTTCTAATCTGCGGCATTGCTGCGCTCAGCTCCAGGCAATTGGTATAGACCTCCCGCAACTGCCGTTCGCTCTCCTCATCCAAGCTATCACTGACAATGGGCCCGACCGTGTGCAGGACAAATTTGGACGGGAGATTGTAGGCTCTGGTAATTTTGGCCTGTCCCGTCGGTTCAGGAAATCCTTGCCTGCGCATGATGGCATCGCAGTCATCCCTGAGTTGAACGGGGTTTAGGGTCGTTTCCTGTGGAACGGGCAAGAACGGGGCGAAGGGCGAGGCGGGCAAATGAGTGAGCTTTCCAGCAATAAGATAGGCCATGGCGATGAAGTTCTCGACGCGGCGATAGCCGCGTGCGCGAGCTCTGGCCTCCTGAAGCGCTCGATTCATCGCTTCGACACGGCCATTGTGCTTGCCGGGGTGAAAACCGTTGAGGACGCCAGGAAGATGCTTGCTGATGGTCCGGCCGAGGCGCTTGAAGGGTTCGAGTCGGCAGCGGCTGGCCCAACTGAGCCAGCGCTTGAGCAGGGGGTTGGCCTCGTCAGGTGTCGTGGCGGTGGCGTAGATGGAGCGCAGCGCCTGCTTGATCCGCCAGGCCCGTGCGGTCTTGAGGTTCGAGCGCTGCAACCAGTACATGGTGTCGGTTTGCTTGACGGTCCAGTCGGCGGGTTTCTTGTGCAGGCCCCAGCGGGTGCCTTTGAGTTCGGGCGCGGTCTTGACCTCGGCGCGGCGCACCTCGTCCAGCGCCGTGCTGCTCAGAGCAGCGACGTGAAAGCGATCAAAGCAGACCTCGGCTGCTGGAAAGTGCTCGGCGGCGCCGGCCTGAAACGAGCCGCTCATGTCCATGCTGACATGGGTGATCGCGCTGGGCTGGCCACCATGCTCGGTAAGGTCGCTGGCGAACTTCCCGAGCGTGGCCTTGTCTCGGCCCGGCGTGGCAAACAGCAGACGCTGCGCGTCGAGGTCATAAAAAACAGAGATATACGTCTGGCCGCGTTTACTGGCGGTCTCATCGACGCCGATCGCGCGAACCCTGCCATGACTTTCCTGGGCGCGCGCCCGGCCCACATGATGATTGATCACGCGCCACAGTCTGCGACTGCGCACGCGCAGCAGTCGGCCGGCGGCCAAGACCGACATGGTCGGTGCCAACATCAGCGTCAAGGCCTCGAACAGCAGCGTGAAGCGGCTCCCTTCACGCGCCCAGGGCACAGGAATCTGCGTGACCTTGCCGCAACCGGCACAGGCCACTCGCGGCACCTCGGCATGCAGGTGGGCTTCGTACTGAAAGAAATCCATATGGCGCCAGGAACGCGCCAAGCGGTCATGCAGCGGCTGCGCCGCCGCACCGCAAGCCGGGCAAGCATGAATGGCTGCGCCAAATCTCACCTGAAAGTCGATCCGTCCGGACTCTGGCTTGAAGATGACCTCAGCTACCTGCCAAGGAGCAACGAGACCCAGAGCCTGGGTGAACAGCGTTTCAATCATGAGGAACCGGTCGTGAGAGGAAAGGCCGCCATTGTCCTCCATGCCGAGGGCGGCAGACTGCCTTCCTCGGCCCGGAGCAAGCGTAAGCGAGCGGGCAGCGATGTAAAGGGTTCGGCTGCGCCCGGACTACGTCCGCCCTTGACATCACCGCCCCCTCAAACTGCCAAAACCAGCGCCCGTTCCACAGGAAACGACATAGAGCCGTTGAACGCCTGCGGCAGTATGTATGGCATTATCGATGCACTTGTGCAGCGGCTGAAAGCACCCGAGCATTTGATTATTTGCCGCATTGACGATTGAATCAATTCTAAGCTTGGTGATATCGCCTTGAAAAATGGAAACACGAGTGGAGCCTACGCGCTTAGCGTTCCGGACAAGGTCATTCACGTCAACGATCTTCTTTTCGGTCAGCTCAGTCTGCAGCAGCCGATTGAGGGCCTCGATTTCGGTTTCCTTCAGAAAGCCGGGTTGAAGAATGTTGAGGGCGGCGTGGAGCAACCTCCTTCGATCCTCATAACCAATCGCCGCGGGGGCTCGGAGCCGCGAGAGCGGATCCTTAACGGCAGACAACAAGACATCGAGTGCCGAACACTTTTCAGCCTCGCTGTCAAACGGCAGTGCCGCTTTATATTCCTCAAACAGAGAAAGATCATCCGCATAATCGGTGTGAAGGAGCAGTTTCATATTTATATATTCTCCTTGTTACTTTTTTCTTTACCGCCCCATGAATTGCTTCAACGGTGCCCCAGCTCTCGAATAGCTTACCGCTTTCACTCCGGAACAGGTGGCAGAGGGCAAGGCTGCGCTACCCGGAGGATGGGCGAGCCCGCCCGTTGGGCTTCAGAGCGACTGCCACGGATCTCATCACGTCGCCAATCATACCTGCCAAGAAAAAAGCCCCCGCCAGCTTGCCGGCGAGGGCTTTTTCCACTGTCGCTTACGGCGAAGGTCAGACGGTTACGGTATCCGCCACGTCGCTGAACTCCTTGATCTGGTCGAAGTTCATGTAGCGATAGACATCGGCAGCCTTGGCGTTCACCACCTTCACCTGTTCCATGTACTCGGCGACGGTCGGGATGCGTCCGAGCAGAGCGCAGATCGATGCCAGTTCGGCGGAGCCGAGATAGACGAAGGTATCGATGCCGAGGCGGTTCGGGAAGTTGCGTGTCGAGGTCGACATCGCCGTGCTGCCCTTCTTGATCTGCGCCTGGTTGCCCATGCACAGCGAGCAGCCGGGCATTTCCATGCGCGCGCCGGATTTGCCGAGGATCGCGTAGTAGCCTTCCTCGTTGAGGATCGCGGCGTCCATCTTGGTCGGCGGCGCGACCCACAGGCGGGTCGGGATGTCGGTCTTGCCTTCGAGGACCTTGCCGGCGGCGCGGAAGTGGCCGATGTTGGTCATGCACGAGCCGATGAACACCTCGTCGATCTTGGCGCCGGCGACTTCGGAGAGCAGCTTGGCGTCGTCGGGGTCGTTCGGGCAGGCGACGATCGGCTCCTTGACGTCGGCGAGGTCGATCTCGATCACAGCGGCGTACTCGGCGCCGGCGTCGGCCTTGAGCAGTTCGGGCTTGGCGATCCACGCTTCCATGGCCTTGATGCGTCGGCCGAGCGTGCGCTTGTCTTCGTAGCCGGTGGCGATCATCCACTTCATCAGCGTGATGTTCGAGCGCATGTACTCGATGATCGGCGCCTTGTCGAGCTGGATCGCGCAGGCGGCGGCGGAGCGCTCGGCAGCGGCGTCGGAGAGCTCGAACGCCTGTTCGATCTTGAGATCCGGCAGGCCTTCGATTTCCAGGATGCGGCCGGAGAAGATGTTCTTCTTGCCCTTCTTCTCGACGGTCAGCAGGCCGGCCTTGATGGCGTAGTAGGGAATGGCGTTGACCAGGTCACGCAGGGTGACGCCATCCTGCAGCTTGCCCTTGAAGCGCACGAGTACCGATTCCGGCATGTCCAGCGGCATCACACCCGTCGCGGCGGCGAAGGCGACCAGGCCGGAGCCGGCGGGGAACGAAATGCCGATCGGGAAACGGGTGTGAGAGTCGCCGCCGGTACCGACGGTGTCGGGCAGCAGCAGGCGGTTCAGCCAGGAGTGGATGATGCCGTCGCCGGGACGCAGCGAGACACCGCCACGGGTGCTGATGAAAGCCGGCAGTTCGCGGTGCGTACGCACATCGACCAGCTTCGGATAGGCAGCGGTGTGGCAGAACGACTGCATCACCATGTCCGCCGAGAAACCGAGGCAGGCGAGATCCTTGAGTTCGTCGCGGGTCATCGGGCCGGTGGTGTCCTGCGAGCCGACGGTGGTCATGCGCGGTTCGCAATAGGTACCCGGCAAAACGCCCTTGCCTTCCGGCAGGCCGCAGGCCCGTCCGACCATTTTCTGCGCCAGCGTGTAGCCCTTGCCCGGGTCGGCAGGATTGTGCGGCACCCGGAACAGCGTCGAGACCGGCAGGCCGAGCGCTTCGCGTGCCCGGGTGGTGAGGCCACGGCCGATGATCAGCGGGATGCGTCCGCCGGCACGCACTTCGTCGAGGATCACCGGCGTCTTCAGCTGCGATTCGGCGATGACGGCACCGTTCTTCGTCGCGGTGACCTTGGTCGTCACGGTATCGATCTGCAGTTCGATCTCGTCGCCCATTTCCATCTGCTCGACGTCGAGTTCGATCGGCAGCGCGCCGGCGTCTTCCATCGTGTTGAAGAAGATCGGGGCGATCTTCGAACCCAGGCAGAAGCCGCCGAAGCGCTTGTTGGGAACGAAGGGGATATCTTCGCCGGTGAACCAGAGCACGGAGTTGGTCGCCGACTTGCGCGACGAACCGGTGCCGACGACGTCGCCGACGTAGGCGATCAGGTTCCCTTTCTTGGCCAGCGCTTCGAGCTGCTTGATCGGGCCGCGCTCGCCCGCGACGTCGGCTTCGATTCCCGGACGCGGGTTCTTGAGCATCGCCAGCGCGTGCAGCGGGATGTCCGGACGCGACCAGGCGTCGGGTGCCGGCGACAGGTCGTCGGTGTTGGTTTCGCCGGTGACCTTGAAAACGGTCAGCTTCTGCGACGCGGGAACTTCCGGACGCGAGGTGAACCACTCGCCGTCGGCCCAGCTCTGCAGCACCGACTTGGCGTTGGCGTCGCCCTTGTCGGCGAGATCCTTGACGTCGTGGAAGAAGTCGAAGACCAGCAGGGTCTTCTTGAGGGCCTCGGCGGCGATGGCGCCGGTCGGGCCGCTGAGGAGGTCGATCAGCGGCTTGACGTTGTAACCGCCGAGCATCGTGCCGAGCAGTTCCGTGGCCTTCTCGCGCGAAACCAGCGCGCAGATCTCCTCGCCCTTGGCGACCTTGGCCAGAAACACGGCCTTGACCTTGGCGGCATCATCGACACCCGCTGGAACCCGGTAGGTCAGCAGTTCGACCAGAGCCGCCTCTTCACCTTGCGGCGGATTCTTCAGCAGGCCGACAAGTTCCTCGGTCTGCTGCGCGGTCAGCGGCAGGGGCGGAATGCCAAGCGCAGCGCGCTCGGCGACGTGGGCACGATAGGATTCCAGCACGGCGACGTCCTTTCTCAAAAGTGGTGGCAGCAAAGCGGCAATTGTACTGCAAGGCCGTAGCGGCGAACGACCTCGCGGCGGGCAGGCTCCTGGCCCCGCCGGCAGAAACATCCGCTGCCGACAGCCCCCGCTTGATTGGTATGTATTATATAAGACATACGACTCGCTGTGAAGTAGGGCTCCCGAACAACAGCCCCGCGCTCGCAGCGCCGGCGGCGCCAGGCGGTGGTCGGCGCCCGCCCTCAAGTCAGATCGGTGACGCTACGAAACAAGCCATGCCCTGACTCCAGATACTTGCGCTCGAAGGGCGTCATCGGCTGCTCCGGGACGAAGGACTGGCAAACCGCCGCCCGGCCGGTAAGCTGCTCCACCGCCAGACAGTGCTCGGCGATATAGATCAACCAGTTGCTGCGGCACTCGAGCACGCCGCCGAGAGCAAGCAGCGCGGGAAAGACCGGGTGCCCATGCCAGCGGCGGCGCAGATGGCCGATCTTCGGCCAGGGGTTGGGATAGAGCAGGTAATGCCGATCGAGCCGCAGGCCGGCGTCGGCCAGCAAGCGCCAGTAGTCGACCAGATCGGCGCGAACCAGATCGAGGTTGGCTGGCCAGGCACGCCGTTCGCCGCCCTGCTCGCGCTGCGCTTGCGGGCACTGCCGGCCGCGCTGCAGGCGTACGGCCGACTGGTCGACGCCGATCACGTAGTGCGTCGGGAACGCTCTGGCGAGTGCGACGCTGCTCTCGCCGACACCGCAGCCGGCGTCAAGGATCAGGGGGGCGCCCGGCGCGAGGCGCTGGTAGCGCTCGAAACTTGCGGCAAAGGCGACGCGATTGTAGTCGGCATAGGGCTTGCGGAAAGGCGCGCTCGCGTGTCGTGCGAGAACCATCGCCAACTGCTCGTGGATGCCACTCTGGGCGCTGCTCGGGACGCGGGAGTTGCCTTGCATCTTCTGGCGCGCTAGCCCAGCGGCCGCTGCACCGGGATTCCATGCAACTCGAGCACGCGGCTGATTTCTTCCACGCCAGCCAGTGCCCTGACCGCCATGAACAGAGCGTCGGCTTCGACGAAGTTGCGCCGCAGGGAGCCCAGCCAGAGCTTGAGCCGTCCCGGCGCATGCCGGGCCACGACCTTGGCACAGACCTGCTGCCAGTATGACGCCAGCAGCGGCTGCAAGCGGCGCCAGTCGTCGCAGCGATCGGCGGCGACCGCCTCGCCGGCCTCCTGCGCACGAATACGCCGCGCGAGAAAGGGATCGGCCACTGCACCGCGGCCGATCATCACGTCGTCGCTGCCGCTCACCGCGCAGCAGCGCAGGTGATCGGCAACCGTCCATACCTCGCCGTTGGCGATCACCGGTTGTGGCACCACCGCGCGGATGCGCGCGATCCATTCCCAATGCGCCGGCGGTCGATAGCCGTCGGCGCGGGTGCGCGCATGCACCACCAGCGCGACGATACCGCCGGCGGCCAGCGCCCGCGCGCAGTCCAGGGTTTTCTCGGTATCGCGCACGCCGAGCCGCATCTTGGCGGTGAATGGTATTTCCTGAGGGACCACGCGGCGCACCGCCGCGACGATGCGCAAGAGCTGTTCGGGGTCGGCGAGCAGCATCGCGCCGCCGCCGTGGCGATTGACCGTCGGTGCCGGACAACCGAAGTTCAGATCGATCCCCGCCGGGGCAAGCTCGACGAGCTGCGCCGCATTCTCGGCCAGGCACCCGGGATCGCTGCCGAGAAGCTGCACCACCAGCGGCGTTCCGGCACGCGTTCGGCTGCCCTTGTCAAGCTCGGGGCAAAGCCGCTTAAAGGCGCGCGGCGGCAGCAGATTGCCGGAGACCCGGACGAACTCGCTGACGGCCAGATCATAGCCACCGACGCGGGTCAGAACGTCGCGCAGAACGTCGTCGACCAGGCCCTCCATCGGCGCCAGCAGTACTCTTCCCATCACCCATTCTCCATCCCGCTTCGAGCTTGAAGCGGGCATTCCAAGCGACCGGGTGCCCTCCAGGGAGCAGCGTCCTGGCGGCGGGCGAAGCGTTCGCGCCGGGCACGCGGCGTCGGCAGACCGCCTTCTTTCTCGCAAACGACAGAGAGGCCGGACACGCCGGCCTCTTTTCCGTTGCTCGCGGTGCTCAGTTGGTCTTCTTGCTCTTCTTCTTGGCAGGCTGTGCCGCCTCGGCCCCCTGCACACCCAGGTTGCCGCCGGTTCCCAGGCCACCCTGGACCTCTTGCGCCTTGTAGCTGCGCACCGCGCGTACCAGATTGTTGTACGAGTCCGTAAAGGCGGCGACGATCACCTTGCCCTGCGCGGTGTTCGCGTAACCACCGGCCGCCCCCCCCATGCCGCGGCCAAAAAGACTGCCGACGGCGCCGAAGTCCATGTTGCTCGCGCTGCCCTCCGCCGCCGCCAGCTGCACACCGGAGCGGTTGTCCACCAGCGTCAGCAGCGTGCTCGCCTCCTTGACGTTCACACTGCCGGCAATCGCACCGATCACGCCGAGCGCGCCGCTCATGCCGCCAAGTGCGCCACCCGCACCGCCCGCATTGCTGTTGCTGAAGGTAATCGATGGACTCATCGAATAGTCGGCCGAAACCATCTGCCCCTTCTGGAACTTGGAGCCCTTGCGCAGTTCCCCGGAGTCTTCCAGGGCGCGCTCCTGCATCATGTTGTTCATCGCCCGGCCGCGTTCGACGACGACAAAACAGTTCGATTGCTGGACCATCAGCTTGAGCACCGGCGTGGTCGATCCCAGGCCCCACTGGCCGGTCAGGATGCCGTACCACGGCGCCTGCGTATCCTCGACCACGGCAAGCGTGCCGAGCGAGCGATCGCACCTTTCGAGCTGGCTGTTGGCATTCTGGGCGTTCGCCCCGCCGGCCGACCCGGTGGCCGTGGTCTTCGCGTCTTGCGACCCCATCTGCATGTTCGAGCAAGCGGCCAGAAGTGCAGTTGCAGCGGAAGCGACGACCAGGCGTGCCGTACCGCGAGAACTCGTTAGAGCCATGAATCTTCTCCCTTCTCAATTGGCAATTGGCTGAATGCGGCGTGGCATCCCACCGACAGCGGCGCCCTCCACACCGGCCGCCACTATAACAGCACGGATACGACCTGCGCAGCCGGCCTGCAACCGCTCCCCAAGTGCCTGGGACTCAGCGGCGGCCGGACGGGCTGACGCCAATGCCAGCAAAGGCTATCGTTTCCCCGCTGCAGACGTCATTCACGCGGCAGGTCCGCTCTGGCGCGGTGGCAGCACTGCGAGCGCG
This sequence comes from Candidatus Accumulibacter sp. ACC005, assembly GCF_907163215.1. Lineage (NCBI taxonomy): Bacteria > Pseudomonadati > Pseudomonadota > Betaproteobacteria > Candidatus Accumulibacter > Candidatus Accumulibacter sp. ACC005. The sequence continues at coordinate 443,990 of NZ_CAJQUB010000005.1, forward strand.
AACTTCTGGCCTCGTGCTATCTCGTACTATCGCCGCGCAAGCGGGATCGTTGCCCCCAGGCTGCACGCGCTCAGCAGCGAGAACCGGCCGGGCACTGGGCCAGGGTGCTGGCCAACGGGGTTACCGGCCGCCCTTCCTGCACCCAGGAGCGCATCCCGTCCTTGACGTTGTACACCCGCTGGTAGCCCGCCTGCTGCGAGAGAAGCTGGCTTGCCGCCCGCGTGCGGTTGCCGCTACGGCAAATGACGATCACCGGCTGGTCGGGTTTGGCTACGCCCTGCACCTTTGCCAGCCAGGCCGGCGCATCGACGCGGCCCTGCTCATCAACGTAGGTAATCAATTTGCTGCCCGCGACGACGCCACTTTGCTGCCATTCGCCGGCAGTACGGATGTCGATCACCGGCACCCCTGCAGCCATCAGGCGCGCCAGCTCGGCGTTGTCGATATCGAACACTTCAGCGTCGGCCGCGCTCGCGAGCAGCAAGGAAGAAAACGCGCAAGCCATCATCCGGATCATGATCAGAACTCCTGTAACCTCGTTCCGGCCATTTTACAGTGATCGCCCGGCAATGGGGGCAAGGCAGCCGCGTCGCGGCACGAGCTTACGCTGACATCGCACTGAAAAATAACCCTTTTCAGGCTCCCAGCGGCGCGCTAGTATGGACGCTCTTTTTTGGGGCCGGCAACCGCGACCCCGGACTGCTGCCGAAGAAAGGAGTCGCTCGTCTTGAAACCGACCGATATCAGCGTCCCCGACTATTTCCACAAAGTCGTCGATTGCCAGTGGGCATGCCCGGCCCACACCCCGGTTCCCGAATACATTCGCCTGATCGCTGCCGGTCGCTACAGCGAGGCCTACATGGTCAACTGGGTATCGAACGTCTTTCCGGGAATCCTCGGGCGAACCTGTGACCGCCCCTGCGAACCCGCGTGCCGCCGCGGCCGCGTCGAGGACGAAACCCCGGACGGCCACGGCGAGCGCAAGGCGCCGGTCGCGATCTGCCGTCTGAAGCGCGTCGCCGCCGACTACAAGGAGGACATTCGCCACCTCCTGCCGCCGCCAGCGGCGCAGAAAAACGGCCGGCGCATCGCCTGCGTCGGCGCCGGGCCGGCATCGCTGACCGTAGCGCGCGACCTGGCGCCGCTCGGCTACGAGGTGGTGATCTACGACGGCGACGCTCTCGCCGGCGGCATGATGCGCACGCAGATCCCGAAGTTCCGCCTGCCAGAAGAAGTCATCGACGAGGAAACCGGTTACGTCCTCGACCTCGGCGTCGAGCTGCGCGGCGGCCAGTACGTCAGTTCGCTGAAGAACCTGCTAAGCGAAGGCTACGACGCGATTTTCGTCGGTTCCGGCGCGCCACGTGGCCACGACCTCGACATCCCCGGACGCAAGGAAGCAGCGAAGTCTATCCACCTGGGTATCGACTGGCTGGCCAGCGTCGCTTTCGGGCATACCACTTCGATCGGCAAGCGGGTGATCGTCCTCGGCGGCGGCAACACTGCGATGGACTGCTGCCGCTCGTCGCGCCGGCTTGGCGGCGAGGATGTCAAGGTCATCGTCCGCTCCGGCTTCGAGCAGATGAAGGCCAGCCCCTGGGAAAAGGAGGACGCGATGCACGAAGGCATCCCGATCCTCAACAACCTGGTCCCCAAGGCCTTCACGCACATCGGCGGACGGCTCACCGGCGCCACCTTCGAGAAGGTACGGGTGGAATTCGACGACAAGGGCCGCCGCAGCCTGGTACCGACCGGCGAACCCGACGCTCATTTCGATTGTGACGAGGTGCTGGTCGCCGTTGGCCAGGACAACTCCTTCCCGTGGATCGAGCGCGACATCGGCATCGAATTCGACAAGTGGGGCCTGCCCAAGGTCAATGAGGAGACCATGCAATCGACCGTGCCCAACGTCTTCTTCGGCGGTGACGCTGCCTTCGGGCCGAAAAACATCATCTGGGCGGTTGCCCACGGCCACCAGGCGGCGGTCTCCATCGACCGCATGCTCAACGGCGAGGACCTTGCCGAGCGGCCCGCACCGCAGACTTCACTGGTCTCGCAAAAGATGGGCATCCATCAGTGGATGTACGACAACGCCATCTCGGCCGATCGGCGCCTGCGCGTGCCGCTGCGCGACCTGAACGCCGCGTTGAAGAACATCAAGATCGAAGTCGAGCTGGGCTTCGATCCGCAGCTGGCTTTCCAGGAGGCGCAGCGCTGCCTGAACTGCGACGTGCAGACGGTCTTTGCACCCAAGCTGTGCATCGAATGCGACGCGTGCATGGACATCTGCCCCATGGACAGCATCTCCTTCACCCTCAACGGTGACGAGGAAGACCTGCGCCAGCGGCTGAGCGCGCCGGCACTGGATGCGAGCCAGGATCTCTATGTGTCGGATGCGCTGAAGACCGGGCGGGTGATGGTCAAGGACGAGGATGTCTGCCTGCACTGCGGACTCTGTGCCGAACGCTGTCCGACCGGCGCCTGGGACATGCAGAAATTCCTCTTCGCAAGCACCTACGCCGGACCTGGTTGCCGCAATGCAGGCTCTCCCCCGCCTTTGCCCGAGCCCGCGGGCACACCTTCACCCGAGAAAAGGCCAAGGGCAAGGCAAAAGCCAGCGCCGGCTCCCGACCAGCAAACCGCCTGAGGAACGAAAATGCAGAAGATCGAAGCGGTCAATGATTTCGTCATCAAGTTTGCCAACATCAATGGCTCGGGATCGGCGTCGGCGAACGAACTCGTCGCGCGTGCCATCCTGCGCATGGGAGTGCCGGTCTCGCCGCGCAACATCTTCCCGTCGAACATCCAGGGGCTGCCGACCTGGTTCGAAGTACGCGTCACCGAGCGCGGCTACCTCGGCCGGCGCGGTGGCGTCGATATGATGGTGGCCATGAACCCGCAGACCTGGGACCAGGACGTCCGCGAGATCGAGATGGGCGGCTACCTGTTCTACGACAGTTCGCGGCCACTGCCCCGCTCGCGGTCGCGCGACGACATCCACGTCATCGGCATGCCGCTCACCGAACTGTGCAACAACACGTACAGCGACCCGCGCCAGCGACAGCTGTTCAGGAACATCCTCTACGTCGGCGCCCTGGCGCACCTGCTGGAGATCGAGACAAGCGAAATCGAGAAGCTTTTCGGGCAGCAGTTCAAGGGCAAGGAGAAGCTGCTCGATTCCAACATCCAGGCGCTCAACGTCGGCCGCGACTACGCGCGCGAACACCTCAAGCCGATCGGTCTCAAGGTCGAGCGCCGTGACAAGGTCGGCGACCACATCTTCGTCGATGGCAACACCGCCGCGGCGCTGGGCTGCGTCTATGGCGGCGCGACGGTCTGCGCCTGGTACCCGATCACCCCGTCATCTTCGGTCGCCGAGGCCTTCATCCGCTTCACGCAGAAGTTGCGCGCCGACCCGCAGACCGGCAAGCAGCGCTGCGCGGTGGTCCAGGCCGAGGACGAACTGGCGTCGATCGGCATGGTCGTCGGCGCCGGCTGGAACGGCGCACGCGCCTTTACCGCGACTTCGGGACCGGGCATCTCGCTGATGTCCGAGTTCATCGGCCTTGCCTTCTTCGCCGAGATCCCGGCCGTACTGATCAATGTCCAGCGTGGCGGCCCTTCCACCGGCATGCCGACGCGCACCCAGCAATCCGACATCCTTGCCTGCGCCTACGCCTCGCACGGCGACACCCGGCACGTGCTGCTTTTTCCGGAAGATCCCTACGAGTGCTTCGAGATGTCGGCGCAGGCGCTCGACCTCGCCGAGCGCCTGCAGACGCCGGTCTTCGTCATGAGCGACCTCGACATCGGAATGAACCAGCGGCTGTGCCGCCCGTTCGCCTGGGACGACAGCGTCGAATACGACCGCGGCAAGGTGATGACCCGCGAGGCACTCGACGCCGGCAGCGAATTCGGCCGCTACCTGGACGTCGACGGCGACGGCATCACCTACCGCACCTATCCGGGAACGCACCCGACCAAGGGCGGCTATTTCACGCGCGGAACGACCAAGAACGCTTACGCCGGCTACTCCGAAGCGGGCCCGGACTACGTCGACAACATGCAGCGCCTGCTGCGCAAGTTCGAAACCGCCAAGTCGCTGGTGCCGCTGCCGGTGCTCACCGCCGCCAGGTACCCGGCACGCTTCGCCGTCCTCTTCTACGGCTCGACCAGTCCGGCGATGCACGAAGCACTCGACGCGCTGGCCGAACACGGCATCTATCTCAACGCCCTGCGCATACGCGCTTTCCCGTTCCAGAACGAGATCGTCGACTTCGTCGCGGCGCACAGCAAGGTCTTCGTTTTCGAGCAGAACCTGGACGGACAGCTGACCACCCTGCTGATCAACGAGGCCGGGGTACGTCCGGCGAGCCTGGTGACGGTCGTTCATTACGACGGAACGCCGATCACCGCGCGCTTCATTACGCAGGAAATCGCCGACCGCGTCGCACGCCTGAACGTGCATTCCTTCAAAGAAGACAGAGTGGCCTGACATGACCTACCTCGCCAAACCCAGACTTCACCACCCGACCCTGGCCAAGAACCGCGTCGGTTACACGCGCCGCGACTACGAAGGCAAGATATCGACCCTCTGTGCCGGTTGCGGGCACGACTCGATCTCGGCGGCGATCATCCAGGCCTGCTGGGAACTCGACATCGAGCCGCACCGCGTCGCCAAGCTCTCGGGAATCGGCTGCTCATCGAAAACACCGGACTACTTTCTCGGCAATTCGCATGGCTTCAACACCGTGCACGGGCGCATGCCGTCGGTTCTCACCGGCGCCAACCTGGCCAACCGCGAACTGATCTACCTCGGCGTGTCCGGGGACGGCGACTCGGCGTCGATCGGCCTGGGCCAGTTCGCGCACGTCCTTCGCCGCGGCGTCAACATGACCTATATCGTCGAGAACAACGGCGTCTACGGGCTGACCAAGGGACAGTTCTCGGCGACCGCCGACAAGGGCTCGAAGTCCAAACGCGGCCAGGCCAACAACGACACGCCGATCGACCTCGCCAGCCTGGCGCTGGTGATGGGCGCAACCTTCATCGGGCGCAGCTTCTCGGGCGACAAGGCGCAACTGGTGCCGCTGATCCGGGCAGCGATCGCCCACCCCGGCGCTGCGGTGATCGACGTCGTCTCGCCCTGCGTCGCCTTCAACAACCACTCCGGCAGCACCAAGAGTTACGACTATGTGCGTGAGCACAACGAAGCGGTCAACCGCCTTGATTTCTTCCCGCAGCGCGACGAGATCACCACCGAGTACGGCGAGGGAGAGGTCATCGATGTCCGCCAGCACGACGGCTCGATCCTCCGCCTGCGCAAGCTGCACGCCGAGTACGACCCGGGTGACCGGGTACGCGCGATGGCCTACGTGCAGGAGCACGCCGCGCGCGGCGAAGTGGTCACCGGGCTGCTCTACGTCGACAACGACGCCTGCGATCTGCACGAGCAGATCAACAGCGTTGAGCAGCCCCTGAACACTCTGACCGCCGCCGAACTGTGCCCCGGCTCGGCCGTCCTTGAGAAGATCAACGCCTCGCTACGCTAAGTGCTGCATGGGCTCGCCGGCGCCCTGTCGTGCCGATCGACAGGGTGCCGCTGTCGCCATTCCCAGCGGCTATAATCGCGGCTTGTTCATCTCCCTGGCGCACCCGTGTCCGACCGTCTTGCCGTACTGGCCCAGTACCTGCTGCCCAAGCAGGCCCTCACCACCCTCGCCGGCAGCTTCGCCGGCGCACAGGCAGGCGCGCTTACCACCAGGGTCATCCGCTGGTTTGTCAAGCGTTACCGCGTCGATCTGAGCGAGGCCGCCGATGCCGACCCCGGCAGCTACAAGAGTTTCAACGACTTCTTCACGCGTGCCCTGCGTGCCGATGCGCGGCCGCTCTCCAGGGCCGACTTTCTCTGTCCGGTCGACGGCGCGATCAGCCAGTTCGGGGGCATCGAAGGCGAGCAGATTTTTCAGGCCAAGGGGCACCACTACTCGACGACGGCGCTGGTCGGCGGCGATGCCAAACTGGCAGCCGGCTTCACCGATGGCGCTTTTGCGACGCTCTACCTCAGCCCGCGCGACTATCACCGCATCCACATGCCGGTCGGCGGACGACTGATGCGAATGATCCACGTCCCCGGCGAACTGTTCTCGGTCAATCCGGCGACCGCCCGCGGCGTACCCGGCCTGTTCGCGCGCAACGAACGCGTGGTCTGCGTTTTCGAAGGCGACTGGGGCAGCTTCGTTATGGTCCTTGTCGGCGCCACCATCGTCGGCAGCATGGCCACCGTCTGGCATGGCCGGGTCAACCCGCCGCGCAGCGGGAAGATCCGCGAATGGTCTTACGCGGGGCAGCAGATCGTGCTCGGCAAAGGAGAGGAAATGGGACGCTTCCTGCTCGGCTCAACGGTGGTCATGCTCTTCCCCAAGGACCTGCTACGCTTCAATCCGGCCTGGGCGCCGGGCGGCGCCGTGCGCCTGGGCGAGAGCATGGGCTGCAGCGCGCAGCCGTGCTGAGTCGCCGATGAAGCTGCTCTCGGCATTCTCGGCATTCCCGGCGCTCGCCGCGCTCGCTCTCGCCAGCGCAGCCCCCGACGGCCTGGCGGACGCATTGCCCGCCGGCAACTGCGCGGATCCGCAAGCGGCGACCGATCTCTCGCAGTGCGATTTTTCGCGTCAGAAACTGGTCGGCAGGAACCTGCGCGGTGCACGCCTGGCGGGCGCGCGAATGGAAAGCACGGACTTCCGCCAGGCCGATCTGCGCGACGCCGACTTGCGTGGCAGCAACGCCAAGTGGGCCAACTTCAGTGCCGCCAACCTGGCCGCTGCCGACTTTCGCGAGGCGGACCTTTTTCACGCCACTTTCGACGACGCCAACCTGAGCAACGGCAATCTGCAGCGCGCCAATCTGTTCGGCGCCAACCTGATCAACGCCAAGGCCCAGGGTGCCGATTTCTCGGGGGCGTACCTCAAGGACATCCTGATGGAAGGGATCGACCTCAGCGGCGGCTCGATCCGCAACTGCAACGCCTTGCGTGGCGTCTTTTCGGATGCGCGACTGGTCGGCACCGACCTCTCCGGCGCCGACCTGACCGGCGCCGCCATGGACAGTGCCGATCTCACCAACAGCACGCTCAAGGGCACCCGCCTCGCCGGCGCGACCTTGCGCCATGCGCTCTTCAGAGGTGCCAATCTGGACTCTGCCGACTTCAGCAACGCCGACCTCTGGGACGCCAATTTCCAGCAGGCGACGAACCTCGATGATTCCGTACGCGCGGCACTGGCCGAGCCTTTCGTGGTCAGGGGGCGCTGAATGCTGGATGGCCTCCGGATGCCAGTTTCCCGCTTGCCCGACGCCGGCAAGCGGCCGCGTGCAGCAATTCGGGAAAAGGCGACCTTCGTTCGCTTTTTTTCCGTACGGCGGACGGGTAAACGTGACCAAGGCGCCGCCGCCCTGTGTATCCTGGACGCCGTTTGACCTGCCTGGCTTTTTTCACCACGCAGCCACGACCATCAGCCGCGGTTGACGGGAGGACGAGATGATTTTCGGAAGCCGGGAGAAAGTCCGCAGCCTTGACGCGTGCCTCGGCGAGCTCGAGACGCAGAATGAAGCACTGCCCGGGCAACTGGCGTCGGCGCCGACCGCGCACGCCGAGTCTCGGCAGGCTTCCGAGGCCACGCAGAAGCGTGGTCGGGAACTACCGCGGCTATTCCTGACCCTCGACACGGCTACCCGCGCGCGTGAAGCCGGTCGCGGTTTCGCCGTCGTTGCCGACGAAGTGCGCAAGCTCGCCGACCGAACAAGGAACGCCGAAGACTTTGCCTCGCATACCGGCTGCCGTCCGGGCCGATGGTATTATGCGGGCGACGGAAAACGCCACTGCACTCGACTTGACGGTTACCGGGCGATCGAAACGCCGCACCGGGACGTTCACCGACATGGCCGGGCAGCCGTCGAGGCCCGTCGTACCGGCGACTTCGCGCGCGGAGTGGACGCCAGCGAGCACATGGAAACCGCCAGCAAGGCTGTGCTGCTGGGCCTCGAACGACTGGCCCAGGACGGCGAAGCGAGCCCCGATACCCTTTTCCTGAAACACTGACCCGGCATCATTTGCCGTCTTTTCATGTCTGCACGCACTACCCTCACCGCAGCCCGCCACATCGTGGTCGAGGGCCCCATCGGCGCCGGCAAGACCAGTCTTGCGCGACGCCTCGGCGCGCACATCGACGCGCAACTGCTGCTCGAGCAACCCGAGCTGAACCCCTTCCTGAGCCGCTTCTACCAGGACCAGCAGCGCTTTGCCCTGCAGACGCAACTCTTCTTCCTGTTCCAGCGCCTCGACAAGCTGCGCGATCTGGCTCAACCCGATTTCTTCACGCGCCCAGTGGTTGCGGACTACCTGCTCGAGAAAGATCCGCTGTTTGCACTGCTGACACTCAATGAAGACGACTACGGGCTGTACCGAAAAATCTACGAGCATCTGTCACCCACGGCGACGCCACCCGATCTGGTGATCTACCTGCAGGCCAACCCGGAAACGCTGATCGCCCGCGTGCGCAAGCGCGGTGTGGACATGGAGCGGCGGATCAGTGACTCCTATCTGACCGTCCTCGCGGAAAGCTATATGCGTTTTTTCCACAATTACGATGCGGCGCCGGTGATGGTCGTGAACTCGGAAAACATCAACTTCGTCGACTCAGACGACGACTTTCAACTACTCGTCAAGCGCATCGAGTTGATGCGTGGACACCGCGAGTATTTCAACCGGGGAGAGTAAACCCATGTCCACCCATGTCGCGACGCGCAGGCGCACGCACGTCGACCTCGCCAAAATGCGTGCCAATGGCGAGAAAATCGCCATGCTCACGTGTTACGACGCGAGCTTCGCGCAGCTCTGCGACACCGCCGACGTAGATGTGCTGCTGATCGGCGACTCGCTCGGTATGGTGCTGCAAGGCCGTGATTCGACGCTGGCGGTGACGCTGGCCGACGTCGCCTACCACACGGCGTGTGTCGTGCGCGGCAGCCATCGTCCGATGATCATCGCCGACATGCCCTTCGGCAGCTTCCAGGAAAGCCCGCAGCAGGCGCTGCGCAACGCCGTCCCTCTGGTTGCCAGTGGCGCACAGATGGTCAAGATCGAAGGCGGCGCCGAGATGGCCGAAACGACGCGCTTCCTGAGCAGCAGAGGCATTCCGGTCTGCGGCCACGTCGGGCTCACCCCGCAGTCGGTACACCAGATCGGCGGCTATCGCGTCCAGGGCAGAGACAATTCCGGAGCCGTCCGGCTGCTGGCCGACGCGCTCGCCCAGCAGGAAGCCGGGGCAACGCTGATCGTTCTCGAGGCCATCCCCGAGGCGCTGGCCGCTGAAGTCACTTCCAGCCTCGCCATCCCGACCATCGGCATCGGTGCCAGCCGCGAATGCTCGGGGCAGGTGCTGGTCCTGCACGACATGCTCGACATCTCGACCGGCAGGAAGGCACGCTTCGTCAGGAACTTCATGGCTGGCGAGACGACGATCGCCGGGGCCATCGTCGCCTACGTTGCCGCGGTCAAGAACGGCAGTTTTCCGGGGCCCGAGCACTGCTACTGACGGCACGCCTGCCAGTGACAGACAAGGCGCGCCGGGCGAGGCGTTCTCGACGAGTTTCACAAGAGGTCCACAAAACATATGCAGATTCACTCCCCGATCCCCGAGCTGCGTCAGGCGCTGATGAAGCGTGGCCGGGTCGTTTTTGTCCCGACCATGGGCAACCTGCACGCCGGCCACATCGCGTTGATGACCGCGGCGCGCGCCCACGGAGACACCGTCGTCGCCAGCATTTTCGTCAACCGCCTGCAGTTCGGACCCAGTGACGACTTCGACCTTTATCCGCGCACCCTGAAGGAGGATTGCGAGAAGCTCGCCGCGGCCGGCGTCGACGTCCTTTTTGCACCCACCGAGGGCGATCTCTACCCCGAGCCGCAGCAATACCACGTCGAGCCACCAGCCATTCAGAACCAGCTCGACGGCGAGTTCCGCCCCGGCCATTTCCGCGGCGTGGCGACCGTCGTTCTCAAGTTGTTCAACATCGTTCAGCCGCAAGCGGCGCTGTTCGGAAAAAAGGACTATCAGCAATTGATGGTGCTGCGCAACATGACGCGCCAGCTGGCCTTGCCGATCGAAATCATCGGTGGCGAGACCGTTCGTGCCGCCGACGGTCTGGCGCTCTCCTCGCGTAACGGCTACCTGTCCGCTGCCGAGCGGGCCGAAGCGCCACGTCTGCAACGCCTCCTGCAGCAGGTCAGCGCGGCCATCCGTGCCGGTGAAACCGATTTCGCCCGGCTCGAACGCGAAACCGCCGGCGAACTTGACCGGCATGGCTGGAAAACAGACTACGTCGCCGTGCGTCGGCAGGCGGACCTGCAGCTTCCCGATACTGGCGGGAAGCAAGCGCTGGTAGTCCTCGCAGCCAGCCGGCTGGGCCCTGCGCGACTGATCGACAATCTCGAAATCGATGCCCCAGGCGGCCGTTGACAGGCAGCGATTAGCCGCTACAATGCCCTTCCCCCTTTAACTCAAAACCCGGTGATTCCATGCAGAGGACAATGCTGAAGTCGAAGCTGCACCGCGTCAGCACCACACACGCCGAGCTCCACTATGAAGGTTCTTGCGCCATTGACGAGGACCTTCTGGATGCGGCGAATATCCGTGAGTACGAACAGATCGACATCTGGAACGTCAACAACGGCGAGCGGTTCACGACCTACAGCCTGCGTGCCGAGCGCGGCTCTGGTGTCATCTCGGTGAATGGTTCCGCTGCACGCCGTGCCGCGCCGGGCGACATCCTGATCATCGCCAGCTTCGCGCTGTATAACGAAGTCGAGCTGGCCAAGTACGCGCCGAAACTGATTTACGTGGACACCCAGAACCGCATCGTCCGCACCGCCGGCATGATTCCGACGCAGGCAGCTGCCTGAGCGGCGAGTCATCTGCTGCAGTGAAAAAAAAGCCGCGACCGAGTCGCGGCTTTTTTTGTTCAGGCGCTCGTCGGGAGCGCATTATTGACCGTTCGCACCCTGCACGGCGTCGTCAAGGCGTGCCCGGCTTGGCGGGCGGCCTCGCGCCGCCTGGTCATCACGCCGTTTCCGGCCCAGCCTTGGGCTTGCGCGGCCGACGTGGCCGCGGCGCCGGCTTCTTGACCGGCGCCAGCTCCGTCGCATCGCTGCTGGCCGTGGCCGCGGCCGTTTCGACAACGACCACAGTCGACCCCGACTCCAGCGCCGGCTCGGGAGAAGGTTGCGCACCTGGCTCAGCAGACGCGGCAACACTGGCAACCGTTTTTGCAGCGGTCCGGCGGCGCCCCGGAGTACGTGGTCTAGCGGCCGGCTGGCGATCCTCGCTGTCCCGACCGGGACTCCCGGGCGCGCTGGCCACGTCGACCGGCGGTAGCGACGCCGAGGCGTCTGGCGACACAAGAGGTTCGGGCGCTGACGACGATTGCCGCGCATCTGCGCCTTCCGCGGACGCCGACACCTGTGGCGCTGCGGGTAGCACCGGCGCATCGACGGAGTCTGCGCTGGCAGCAGCGTCTTCCCGACCCTGACCGTCAGCACTTTCCCCACCGTCATCCGTGGCAGCGGCCTCTTCCTTGCCCGGCTTCGGCTCACGCTCCCGCTTGGCACCTTTCTCGCCACCCTTTCGGCGGCCCTGCCCCTTGCGCCGCCCAGCCGCCTGCTCGCCCTGTTCATCGACGCTTGTTGCGCCGTCCACGGGCACTGCCGGCACCGCCGGCGGCAAGCCCTCGACGCCGAGCTCGGCGGGTGCTTCAGCGGCAGCGTCACCGCCGTTGCTGCGATAGACGTAAGTGCCCGACTTTTCGTCACGACCAATGACCAGCAGCCCGCGCTTCTGCGCTTCTTCGAGCAGGTTGCCAAAAACCCGGAAACCGTAGTACGACTCGTTGAAATCGGGCTTGCGCCGCTTGATCGCTTCCTTGAGCATCGACGCCCAGATCTTGCCGCTGTCACCACGCTCGCCGATCAGGGCGTCGAAGGTCGCCACGGCCAGCTCGACGGCCTTGCTGCGGCGCGCCTCGAGTTCCGCCCTGCGTTGCGCATCCTCCTCCGGCGAGCGCCTGACTACCGGCTGGGCTTCCTTCGAGTCGCGCCGCGCCGAGCGCTGAATCTCGCGCACCAGGTCGTCGTAGAAAATGAACTCGTCGCAATTGGCGATCAGGAGATCCGAGGTTGACTGCTTGACGCCAACACCAATTACATATTTCGCGTTCTCGCGCAGCTTGGAAACCAGCGGCGAGAAATCCGAGTCACCACTGATTATGACAAAGGTGTCGACGTGCGATTTGGTGTAACAGAGGTCGAGGGCATCGACGACCAGGCGAATATCGGCTGAATTCTTGCCCGATTGACGCAGGTGCGGAATCTCGATCAGCTCGAAGTTCGCCTCGTGCATCGCGGCCTTGAAGCCCTTGTATCTCTCCCAGTCGCAATAGGCTTTCTTGACGACGATACTGCCCTTGAGCAACAGGCGTTCGAGGACCGGCTTGATATCGAACTTGTCGTAGTTTGCATCGCGAACACCGAGGGCGACGTTCTCGAAGTCACAATAAAGCGCCATGATGGCGGTTTCGGGCGCGACGGCCATGATTTTGTTTCTCCAGTGATTGCGGCGCTACGCCTGAGCGTGGCGGCTTGAGGGTCTGATCGGAAAGCGCGAGGAAGTCGAGAGGGCCTGGCCACAACACACGCGGCCAGCACGGAACGATCGACCGACTGTCAGGAAATGATCCGGGGCGCGACTTTCAGACGGCAGGTTCAAGAGACTCGGGATCCAGAGCCCATTCGCGATGGTAAACAATTGCCTGCAGGAAGCAAGGAAAGTCTTTCTCAGGCGACGCCGATGGCGGGATCTGCCGTGAAGTCGTACCATTGCCGCTCGAACTCGCGCAGCCCGGCGCGCGAACCGGGATCGCTCCGTCGCCAACGCCGACCCGCTGCGACCAAATCCGGTACCGTCGGTGGCGACAAACGATCTCCAAGAAGAAGGGAACACCATGATGCGTCAGCTGCTGCTTATTGTTGCCCTTGCCACGCTCGCCGTCAGCGGCTGCGCGAGCAAGCCCACGGTCCAGACCACCGGCAAGCCGGTCAAGCTGGCCCTGGCGCTTGGCGGCGGTGCGGCGCGCGGTTTTGCCCACGTCGGCGTGATCAAGGCCCTGGAAAGCCAGGGTATCGTGCCGGATATCGTCGTCGGCACCAGCGCCGGCGCCGTCGTCGGCGCGCTCTACGCTGCCGGCAACGGCGGTTTCGAACTGCAGAAGCTCGCACACCGCCTCGACGAAACGAAAATCAGCGACTGGTCGCTGCCCGACCGCGGCGTGCTGAAGGGAGATTCCTTGCAGCAGTTCATCAATGACGCGGTCGGCCAGCGTCCGCTGGAGGCCCTGAACAAGCCTTTCGGGGCGGTCGCCACCGACCTGCGCAACGGCGACAGCGTCGTCTTTCGCACCGGCAACACGGGCATGGCGGTACGTGCTTCGGCGACCGTCCCCGGAATCTTCCAGCCGGTACGCATCAACGGCCGGGAATACGTCGATGGCGGTCTGAGCAGCCTGATTCCGGTGCGCGCGGCGCGCGAAATGGGCGCCGACGTGGTCATCGCCGTCGACATCTCGGCGCGCCCCGGTAACCAGCCGGTACGCAGCACCTTCGACATTCTCATGCAGACTTTCACCATCATGGGCCAGAGCCTCGCCCGCTACGAGCTCCAGGAGGCCGACGTGGTGATTCGTCCACAAGTCGGCGCCGTCGGCTCGACCGAGTTCCAGGCGCGCCACGACGCCATCCTGGAAGGCGAAAAAGCGGCGCAGGCGGCACTGCCGAAGATTCGCGAAGCGTTGAAGAAAGCGGGCCGCAGCTGAGCCTCTCGACGAACCGCCCAGCCCTACCCTTCTAGCGCCTCCCAGCGTTCGAGCAAGCGCAGCAGCTGATCGTCGATTTCGCTCAGCCGAGCGGCCAGCCGCTGTGCTTCGTCGGGCTGTTCCCGGTAGAGGTCAGCGTCGGCCAGGCGTTCGCCGACGGCCTTCTGCTCGTTTTCCAGCGCGCTGATCCGCTGCGGCAACTCCTCCAGTTCGCGCGCTTCCTTCCACGACAGCTTGCTGCCGCCCGGTTTTTGAGCAGCCGCCCTGGCGCTGGCTACGGTCTCGGCCGCGCGCGCGTCGCTGCGCTTGCCGCTGCTCGCCGCCAGCGCCTCGTCACGCAACCACGCCGCCTGATAGTCGGCCCAGTCCTGATAGCCACCGGCGTACTCGCGCCAGACACCGTCGCCGTCCGAGGCGATGGTCTGGGTCACCACGTTGTCGATGAACGCCCGGTCGTGGCTGACCAGGAACAGCGTGCCGCTGTACTCCTGCAGCAACTCCTCGAGGAGTTCCAGCGTCTCGATGTCGAGGTCGTTGGTCGGCTCGTCGAGCACCAGGACGTTCGCCGGCCGCGCAAAAAGCCGTGCCAGCAGCAGGCGGTTGCGTTCGCCACCGGACAGCGAGCTGACCAGCGAACGCGCGCGCTGTGGCGCAAAGAGGAAATCGCCGAGGTAGCTGATCACGTGCTTCCGCTGGTTGCCGATCTCGACGAAGTCCGAGCCCGGCGAGATCACGTCGATCAGGGTTGCCTCGTCGTCGAGCGCGCTGCGGAACTGGTCGAAGTAGGCCACCTCCACCTTCGTCCCCAGGTACACCTTGCCCTGGTCGGGTGCCAGCTCGCCGAGAATCAGGCGCAACAGGGTCGTCTTGCCGGCGCCGTTCGGGCCGATGACGCCGATCTTGTCGCCACGCTGCAGGCGACACGAGAAATCCCGCACCACCGCCTTCTCGCCGTAGCTCTTGCTGACGTGCTCGAGCGCCGCCACCAGCTTGCCGCTCTTCACCCCTGCATCGAGCGCCAACTCGACCTTGCCCTGGCGCTCGCGTCTCGCCGCCCGGTCACGCCGCAGCTGTTCCAGTCGCAACACACGTCCCTCGTTGCGCGTGCGCCGAGCCTTGATGCCCTGGCGAATCCAGACTTCCTCCTGGGCCAGGAATTTGTCCGAGCGGGCATTATTCACCGCCTCGTCGTGCAGCATTGCTTCCTTGCGCGACTGGTACTCGCTGAAGCTGCCCGGACAGGAAAGCAGGCGGCCACGGTCGAGTTCGACGATACGCGTCGCCACGCGCTCGAGAAAGCGGCGATCGTGAGTGATGAAGGCCAGCGTCACCCCCGACGAGACGAGCATTTCCTCCAGCCACTCGATGGCGCCGATGTCCAGGTGGTTGGTCGGCTCGTCGAGCAGCAACAGCTCAGGCGAAACGGCGAGCGCCTGGGCCAGCGCCAGGCGCTTCTTCTGGCCGCCGGAAAGTGTTCCCACCAGCGCGTCGGCGTCGAGCGAAAAGCGCTGGATGACGCGCTCGGCCTGCGCCTCGAACGACCAGGCATCGCGTGCTTCGAGCTCCGTCTGCAGGACCTGCATGCGCTCAAGCAGCGCTTCGTGATCGGCATCGGCTTCACCCAGTGCGTGCGATACCGCGTGGTACTCGGCAAGCAGCGCCGACAGATCACCCATGCCGGCAACCACCGCCTCGAAAACCGTCAACGCTGCGTCGAACGGTGGTTCCTGTGGAACGTAACCGACGCGCAGACCCGGCTGCCGCCACACCGTCCCGTCGTCAAGAGCGCCGGTGCCCGCCAGCGCGCAGAGCAGCGAGGACTTTCCGGTGCCGTTGCGACCGATCAGCGCCACCCGTTCGCCAGGGTCGAGCTGGAATTCGGCGTGATCGAGAAGCGGCACGTGGCCAAAGGCAAGCGAGGCGTCGGAGAGGATCAGGTACGGCATGAGGGCGGATAGCTTTCCTGTGGGGGGTGCTGCGTAAAAAAAACGCGCGCTGGCCGGAGCCGAGAACCCGGTGACCATCGGGAGCGCACGGCAAGAGCGCGCGATTTTACTCCGATGCGTGCCCGGGCAGGTCCGAATCGGGCCACGGCGGTGCACGCGGGTCGCGCACCACGACGCGCCGGGCTCGCGCATCCGCCTTCGAATCCGCAGTCGAATTGGCGAAATCAAAGGCAGCGGCTACAATAGCCGCCCCTCTCCTCGTAGCACAATGGATAGTGCACGCGCCTCCTAAGCGTGGGATACAGGTTCGATTCCTGTCGAGGGGACTACCAGCGCTTCCAGAGCAGTCCGCAAAAGTCCAGAAACGTCCATTTATTCAATGACAAAGGTGCGTTTTACCATCCAGGGTTAGCTACCAAAATCCGTTGCTATCCGCCCATCTGCGGGGTATTATTTGGGGTATCTTCCACGGACGGTGGGGTATGATGGCCCTTTCAGATGCTGCAGTTCGATCTGCCAAATCGACAGAGCGTCCGACAAAGCTCTTTGACGGCCGCGGTTTGTTCCTTTTCGTAACGCCTGCTGGCGGCAAACTGTGGCGATTTAAGTATTGCTACGCAGGCAAAGAGAAGCTCCTGTCGCTGGGAAGATACCCCGATATCACTCTCAAGGAAGCACGAGCCCTCAGCGACGACGCACGTAAGCTGCTGGCACATGGCATTGATCCGGGCGATCGGCGCAAGGCCGGTGCCAGCACATTTGAAGCCGTGGCGCGCCGGTGGTTTGCCAAGCAACAGGCTGCGCTCGTACCGGCCTTCGCAAGGAAGGTTATCCGTTCACTCGAAGCCGACGTGTTTCCGACCCTCGGCAACCGGCCAATCAACGACATCAAGCCGCCGGAAGTGCTGATGGTACTTCGCAAAGTCGAAGCACGCGGAGCGCTGGAAACCCTTAAACGAATTCGACAGCGCGTCGCCGATGTTTTCACCTTCGCTATCGCCGAGGGATTGCGCGAGGACGTGAATCCGGTCACTGGCCTGGAGAAGGCGCTGAAAACGGCCAAGGCTGAGCACCGCCCCTCTCTGCACTCTCGCGAACTGCCGGAATTCTTCATCAGGTTGGATGCAGCGCGAATTTCCAAGCCAGTAAAACTGGCAGTCCGCCTATCGCTGCTCACATTCCTCCGACCCGGGGAACTGCGCTGCGCACGCTGGGAGGAGATCGACCTTGAAAGGGCAACCTGGATTGTACCGGGTGAGCGCGATCGTGCCCGGGGCCTGGTTGGCATGAAGATGAAGGAAGACCACCTTGTACCCTTGTCCAGGCGAGCCGTCGAAGTGTTCGAGGAGTTGCACGCCTATTCGGGAGACGGTGACTTGGTGTTCCCAAATCGCAACGACCCACGGCGGCCTATCAGCGATGGCACCGTAAACAGCGCACTGCGGGCAATGGGGTACTCGACCGCGGAGGCCTGCGGGCACGGATTCCGTGCTACAGCCGCGAGTGCCCTGGCAGAGCTGGGTTTCAGGCGCGAAGTGATTGATTCCCAGCTGTCGCACCGTGAGCGTAGCGCGGTGCTGGGCGCGTATGTGCACATGGCCGAGTATGCTGAAGAACGCCGCCGCATGATGCAGCACTGGGCAGACTACGTTGACAACCTGGAGCATGGACGAAACGTCGTACCCCTGAAGAAGACCGTCGCCCATCGTCGCGCGGTCGATGCGGCCTGAACGAGGACTCTACCGAGTGCCATGGTCTGCGCGCGAAGAGCGGCCAGATCTCTCCCAATGCTCCGCTCCCACACCCCCAAACCCTTGCAAGAAAGCCCTTTCTAACGCGTCGCCCGATAGGACTGGACGGACTGAAGCGGCTCCAACCGACTCGCCTGGATCTGTTCGCTGATCCACAACTGCACCTCAGCCTCGACCCATCCCGACGAGCGCCCGAGCTTGATCTGTTTCGGAAATTCGCCCCTTTTGATCTTGTCGTAGATTGACGATCGGCCAAGCCCCACCATGGACTTGACTTGGGGAAGACGTATCAACCGTTGATTCATAGCATCACCTCACCTTCCATCGGACAGACCGGATTCATCCGCGCCAAGCGTCGATTCCATGAGTCGACTCTAGTACGGCGAGGAGAGGCTCACAGAGCCGAAATGCGAACTTTTCGAGCGCATTTCGCACGTCCAGGACGCTGGCGGTGAATGGTGGAGGGCAATCACTCTACGAGGGATGCGGTCGATCGAGCAGCAGCGTCGTTGCCGACTACTCGCAGCCAGCGGGCGCCAAGCGAGGTCGGCAATCGATCCGTAAAGCCAACGACAAGTCAGCGTCTGACGTCGCCTGGAACTTACTCTCAATGTAAAGACCGCGATGCTCGCTGATCATTTCTTCCGCACATCAGCTAGCCACGGTGCCACGCGAACCGTCTAGCCGTTAGTGGCTTCGCCCTTGCCGGCCACTGTTTGCTTGAAGACGGCCCCCGCAGAAAACTTGGGCACCGTCGTGGCGGCAATGCTGAGCTTCGCGCCAGTTTTCGGGTTCTTGCCTTCGCGAGCCGCGCGCGGTGCCGCTTTGAAAGACCCAAAGCCCACCAGTGTCACCGAATCGCCGTTGGCGACGGCTGTCACGATTTCTTCAAGCAGGGCATCGACGGCACGGCCCGCGGCCACCTTGGACAGATCAGCTTTGCTCGCCAGCGCTTCAATCAGCTCGGACTTGTTCATTGAGGTACTCCCCGTTGGTGGTTAGTGAGGGCCCGATTCTCTCATCATTGCCGCCGGCGACTCACCCGAAAGCACGCGCGACGCCGCGTCAAGGTCAATCCCTTCGCTCGGTGGCTGCCCGTCACGGCACAGATTGAGTTCGTAGCGAACGGCAAACGGGACCCGCTTGCCATCTCCTATCGGCACCTCGTTCTGGATCAGCATCGCCTCCAGGCGAGCACAACCAGCCTCGGCAAACTTCCTCAATGTTCTGACCTGAAGCCGCACCGGCGCAGACGACCGCGTCTGCCCCTTGAAGAACTCCGCCATCCGCCCACTCAGCTCCCCGTCGGATCGACCATCGGGCGCATCGATCGCGGCGATCAGATGGTGCTTCAAGTCCGCAGCAAGAACGTCTCTGGTGCCGAGCGGTGCCAGGACGCACAGCGCTATCGCAAGGGCTTTCAGGGCTGCTTTCATCGACTCTCCCCGAGGGCACGGCTGACCATCCACCTATCCGAAGACATCGCGTCCTCGCCCGAAAAAAAGAGGCGTGCTCAGTCATCACCGGTTGTAGTAACTATTGACGCGTTGCTCGACGGTGCCGCGGACGTTCTGCCCGATCGACGACGCCGTGGGTACGCGCACGCTGGCCGTGACTTCGGCGATGAACTCACCCAAGTCGATCTGCGAGAAATCGAGCCGGTCGAACTCCGCCGGAGTGAATCCGGAACAGTCCGGATGCCTGCCGCTTCCCCAGCTCTTTCCGATCTGTCCCCTGCCCTGTTCATTGATCAACCGGGCCAGGCGAGAGTTGAAACAGCAATACGACTGGGTCTGTTCGATGCACGTCCGGATGATCGGCACCCGGGCCGAACAGAAGGAGCCCACCGCGACGCACAGATTGGCATCCCGGTGCATGGCCAGCAGTTGCTCGGCCTGGTCACACGAGAGCAGGTCCGAGAGAAGTTCGAGGGCCACCGCCACGGCCAAGGAGTAAGGATCGAAATAGAAATTGAAGCTGCCCAGCGACCCGATAGAAAAAATCGGTCCGGCGAGCAGGCCACTGGTCATCGTCCCCGTGGACAGGGTCAGCCCATAGAAACTGAACGACGGCTGGAAATTCGTCGGCGTGAACAGCACCTCTGACGAGATCATCGCCTTCGCGCCCGCTTCGAGATAGCCGGCGTACTGCGGATACATGAAATCGAAGACGTACTTGCTGCCGGCGTTCACCGCCAGCTGACCTCCCGCGTACGCCCCCTGGATCGCCGCCGACATCAGCGCGTTGTTGCTTTTCGCCGTACGACCGCCGCCCTTCTTGCAGCAGTTCACCAGACCGAAGAGCCGCTTGCGACACTGCTCCGTGACGCCCGTGAACAGCCGCTGATCGCCGCCATAGACCCCGGCTTCGCGTGCCGCCTCCAGCGTGGCGAGGACTTTTCCGAAATCCTGATCGGCGGGATGGCTGGTGTCGAAACAGCCACCGCCCTGACAGAACGCCGCCTGATCGCAGACCGTGCGCTGCGTCTGAACCGCCGGCGAGGTCTGGCACGAGTAGCTGCGTTCGCTCAGGTCGCAAGCGCCCGAGGGCAGGCGGTCGACACAGTCGCTGCCCACCTGGGTGCATCCCCGGTCGATCAGCTCCTGGCAGTCATCGCTCAGCGCCGTCGCGGCACAGGTGTAGTCCTCGGACCACGCCCAGCAGGAATCGCCCGCACTTAGGGCCCCTTCCGGAAGGGGCGAGACGGTGTCCAGGCAGACCTGCAGGCCGTTGATCGTCTTGCAAGGCGTGTTGTCCGTGCAGGTGTGCGCGGCATGGACGCAATTGCTGCTTTCCGCCAGCGAGGTACAGCCGCTGGTGTCGAGTGTGTTCGAGACGATGGTGTACGAAGTGTCGAGTGGCACGACCGTCGGCGGGTTGGTCGATGCCGTCACGTTGGTGCACTGATACTGGCGCGTGTATTGATTGCACGACCCGTCGAAGGCCGTGCTGTCGCAGGTCGAAGTGAGCAGCGTACAGCCCTCGGTCGCCTTGATCGCCGCGCAGTAATCGAGGGGGTCGTCGGCAATGCACGAATAGTCGTCCTGATAGCGCCAACAGCTCGCCGTCGAGTTCAGCCCGCCTTCCGGCGGCGTCACGCCGGCCAGGCAAACCGTCGCCCCGCTGGCATCCAGCTTGCATGGCGTCGAATCGACGCAGGTATGCGCCGCCAGCCGGCAGCGTGCGTTCTGCGCATAGCTGCTGCAGGCACTGGCGTCGGGAGCGTCGGTGAGCAGCGTGTAGCTATTGCTCAACCGAAGCGTGTTGCTGGGCTCTCCCTGATCGGTGCCACACTGAAACGTCTTCGTATAAGTGTTGCAGCTCCCATTGAATGCGGTATCGCTGCAGCTCGAACCGATCTGCCCGCAACCGGCCGTGGCCAGTGCGGCACAGTAGTCGATGGCCTCGGGCTTGATGCAGGTATAGGTGTCCTGGTACTCCCAGCAGCCGCCAACCTGTGCCAGCGTCACTACGATGCCGGAGATCGTCTTGCTCGCGGTGCTATCGACACAAGTCGAACTCGCCAGCCGACAATCGCCGGCGGTCGCTTGTCCCGCGAGGGTGATGACGAACGACATCGCAAGCAACGCCTTCATCACTGCGCTCGCTGCTGCAAGCTGGCGCACTCGCTCGACCGCCAACTGCCGACCGTCGTGGACATCGGCAGCTGCAACGCCGCCCCGGTGCCGCTGCCACCGGCCGAGTTGCAGCCGGCACTGACGTTGCGCACCGACGGCGTACAGGTGGTCGCGCTGCAGCTGACGCTGAAATAGACGTAGAGATGGCAGCCGAAACCGAGATCGCTGACGTAGTGATCGCTGACCGATTGACCGGGCGCGACCGCCACCGGGAAACGGCCGTAGCTGCCATCCCAGGAATAGCCGAGTGTCTGGTAGTCGAAGCGATTGGCGCCGTCGCTGGAACGGTAGGGCTCCACTTCGTACGATCGACCATCGCTACCGCAAAAGATGTTCATCGCCATGTACGGATCGACGCAGCGGCCGCAATCGACAAACGCCGCGCGGCCGAGCCAGACACCGGGGGAGCACTGGCCAAACCCGACGGTGACGGAAACCCCTCGCCGACAGCTCAGCGACTCGTAGCCCTGCACCGTCTGATTGCACTGGTAGCGGTAACGCGTATCGACGGCGATCTGTTGCCTATGAAGCACGAGGCATTGCTCACCGACTGCATCTGTTCGACGCACTGGTAGCGGATGATGCTGATCGACGCTGATCTGGCGCGCGGTCGAACAGAAAGCGCTGCTCACCTGGCCGATAGTCGTTGCACGTTTCCTTGCTGAACGACGCGGGCTGGGTCTCGGTCACCACCCGGCACTGCTCGGCAGGATTCCCGGCGGTAATGCCGGTTGCGCCTCATCGTCGGATTGCGGGTCAAGCGCTCGGGCACGACTGATCAGCGGATCGTTGGCGCGATCGATCGAGAACGCCGGTCGCACCGCCGGGTTGCGGCGCCACGAAATTGACGGCGTCACACTCCTGCCGCCGGTAGGAGTCCACTTCAGGCGCCTGGCTGGCGCAGTCGATGATCTTGGCCGTACCCGGCCCCGACAACTGACCCTGCCCCGCCTGGAAAACCTGCGATTGGGGGAGTGTTCAATCCGAAGCCGGGCACCGTCGTGGCGCCGGTGCCGTTGCCAATTGCCTGGAAGGCGCTGTCGATCGTACCGGCGCCCAGCGCTTTACCCTCGGCAAACGCGCTGCTCGCAGCATCGCCTTGCGCCCAGACACGGCTTGCCAGGAGCAACGCAAGGACGAAGACCCACCGCTTGCTCATGGCCGCGACCCCGAGAGTCTTGCCGCGTAGCGGCCGCGCAACTTCGGCCCACGCCGGCGCCTGTCGCTCGATCAGATCGAGCGCGTAGTCCTGAGTCACATCGCCGTCGACGCGGATGAAGCTCGACCCCGGGGCGCAGCCGTCTTCGCCGATCTTTGACGCCTGGCCGGATCGCGCCAGCACCAGTGCCGGCACCTGGTGCACCTTGAACTGCTTGAAGGCCGGTGGATGAATGATCGCCGTGACCTTACGGTCGCCGACCAGTCGCGCGATCTCCTCACCCATGCGCGTGAGCGAATTCCCGTGAAGTCCGCGCAGGACCAAGACGGCGCCGGATTTCTCTGCCTGGCTGACGATTCGCTGCAGCGTTTCCTTCGGCAACGAAAAGGAAACGAACACCATCAACTCCGGGACGTCCTTGCCCGGTGCCGAGCTTGGCTTGGGTTGCCGGTAGGTTGCTGCCATCCGGGCGATATCGGGCCCCGTGGTCGCGGGCTGGGGCAGCCTGGTCGGATCGGGAACCGTCAGACGGCCAGTGGCCTTCGGAACCGTCGACGGCGTCCAGAAGAGAACCCATGCGCTCGCGGGTAGCCCGCAGCTCGCTGTCCGAGGGTCCTACGCCTTGAGCCAGCGCGCACGTCACCGGCCCCCCCCAGGCGCCGACGCCGAGGCAAAGCACCGACAGCAGGATCAGCGGTCGCCTGCTCATGGCCTCAGAACGCGCCCTGGCAACAGTTGCGTTTGCGGAAGACCATGTACGCGAAATCCTCGCCCTCGAAGGGAAACTCGCGCCCGGCGCCCCACAGGATCGTCGATCGCCCCAGCGGCTGGCAGCATTTCCCCGATACCTGAGCGGTCTGGGGAATCGGATAGAGCATGTGATACTTGTAGCCGGTCTTGTCCATGATCGGCTGCGGGTAGTAGCCGCAGAGTCCGTCCTCGCCGGAGGCCGCCCACATCAGCCCCTCCCGGTGCATCTTGGCGATCAGGCGGGTCATTTCCAGACTCGATGCCTGGACGCCGCCAATATGGGCCTGCACGTTGCCATTCAGCGGATAGAGGCTGCCCTGGCAGCCGGCACACCAGAACAGGGTGTTGAGCGGAAAGCCGGCGGTGGCCGCTGCGCAATCGGCGGCACAGGCGGCGCGGGCCGCCAGGTTGCCGAACAGCGCGACCTCGGGGTTGAGGATGAAGGTCAGCTCGTCGTCGTGCCACATCGGGTCCAGTTCGGTGAGATAGGCGACATCGAAACCGCCCTGCTCCAGACAGGCATTGTCGAAGATCGCTTCCAGCCAGAAGATGACCGGATCGACGTACCAATGGACCTGATAGAAAGACGAGGTCGACGTGCTGTCCTGGCTGAAACGCGAACCGCGGGGCGCATCGAACCCGGGATCAAGCTCGAGTCCGCCGAGACTGGTCAGGCAGAACGGGCGACGCACCACATCGACTCGCCTCACCGGCTCCCAAAAGCTCACCTTGAAACCCACGCGCAATTGGGAGGGGCACGCACAAAGCGGTGAGCCGCCGGGATTCGGCGTGTCTTCCTGTCCCATGGACAGCAGATCGAGGCCACCGAAGCGGATCGGCAGCATGCAGCGCCAACAATATCGGTGATCGGATTGGCGAAGCGGCCGGTGCAGGTCGGCGATGCCAAGGCAGGCCCGATACGCCCAATCGCCACCGCCAAGAAGAACAACAAGAGGCACTTACGGACGAACTTCATCGACCCTTAGCCTCTTGCCATCCTGACTGACCACCGCCGGCACCTGACGAATGCCGAGGCGGCGGCTCAAGCTACCGCCCTGGTCGTAGAAGACGCGGCGTTTCCACGAGCGCATTAGCGCCAGGGGCTCACCGGCGACCAGATGGGTTTGGCGCCCCCCTCGGGGCTCGCCAGCGCCTGTTGCGCAAAGGCGACCTGGCGGCGATCCCGCCCATCAAAGAAGACGAGCCGTTCGCGAAGGGAAACGTGATCGAGAGGATTCACCCTTAGTCCGCGCGCGAAAAGGATCGCGCCGTCGGCATTGCGGATGTCGTGGTCGAGGATCCACGTCGGGTCGATGAAGAAGCGGCGCCGGGTGACGGTGGCCTTGAGGCCGTCGACGGGTCTGGGTTTCTCGACGGCAGCAACGACGCGATCGCGGTGTTCGTTCTGTTTCCGGGCGAGTTCGCCGGTCTTCTCCATGTATTTGAGACGTGACTCGATGACGTCCAGCAGATCCGGCTCTGCAATGTCGTAGGTCGGCCCGACGACACCGAGATCGTCCGCGTGCGCGATGGGCATCGAAGCGGCGAGCAGCAGGGCGAAGAACGGCAGTGGGGCTTGAATCGACATGGGAATCGATTCTGGTCTGCCGTCGGCGGCTGTGGATTTCGAAATGCGACTTTACGGGGCGCATTTCGCCTCGGCATGGGGCGATGATGGTTGCCGCGGCTACGCGCTCCGCTTCTGGCTGCCGTCGCCAGCGGGCCGGACGGGAATTCGGTAGCAATGCGCCCGATTCCGCGTTTGACACAGAAACACGTCCGGGACGACGCTCCCCAGGCGCAGGATCTGCATCCTGGCCAGCTGGAGTCGCTCGACCAACAGGGGTTCGGCCTGGCGGGAGGGAATCCAGGTGAAGTTCCCCTCCCGCTCTGATGTCAGGACGCCAGTTTTTACGCCGTCGCGCAAGGTGGCGACGATGCCCTGAATCAACTTCAGCCGCTCGTCTTCACCGGGGTCTCTGGTCTTGCCCTGGATCGGCCTGGCTTCCTGATCGGGTTGGGTAGCTGGAGGCGCTCGTGGTTGCGGGTTTGGGCTGTAGGTTTCCGATGGCCATGAGCTGCTTGACCGCTGGCTGGAGGCGAATCACTTTCCACGGCTGACCGTGCTCGACCGCGATCTCGGTCACCTTGCGAAACGGTGCCAAAGGATCGAGCGCCAGCCAGTTGCGGTGCGACAGCTCGTCGAGGATCGCCTTGCTGTCCAGACCGCAGCCAGTGAGCGCATCGGGCCACTTCAGACACAACACGCCGGAGGGGTCGATGTGGACCAGAGTCTCGGCAGCTTTCTTGCCCGCCTGAAGGTCGTGTGCAAGGGCCCGTAATGCTTCGCCGACGGCACCGTCGAGCTGATCGCTGCCCGCCGCTGGCAGGTTGGGCGTGGGCTCTGGGTTGGCAGGAAGCTCCGATATTCCACCGGCCGTAGCGGAAACAGCTGACTCGATCGGCGGCGATGACCGCGTTGCCGGCAACTCAGGCGCCTCTGCTACGGGTTCGTCCGGATAGAGGACTCTTCCCGGAACGGCAGGGCGGCGCGGGCTCGATGAGCAGCCCCGGCTCACGAAGCCTGATCGCCGTCAGTCGGATGTTCGGGATCTTCTCGGCCAGCACCGCCGGAGCGATCACCCAGTAGCGATGGCCGTCGGCACGATCCTCGCGGAACACTCGCCAACTGCCGTTCCACGAGCATATCGAGAAGACTGTTCGGCGTTCTCGGCAAGCCCGGAATCTTTTCCTGATGAATGAGGGCGGCAATTTCCTCGCCAGCGGCCGGCCAGATCAGGTAGAGATGCCCATCGATATGCCAGAGTCGCGAGCCCGGTTGATTGACTCCCCAGGTTCCCTCACGAACCAGCCGGCGCATGATGTCCACCAGGAAGCGTTCGACCGGCAGGCCGATCTCGTAGCCGGTGAAGGCGACGCCGAGACTGCGCAGGTCGCGCTCGACGCTGGTCCTGATCCGCGCGAATGACGAGATCGTGAATCGGATTCTCGGCGCTGGGTGAGCCGTTGATCGTTTCCATCATCCACAGCACCAGCTCGGTGTCAGCCGCGGCGATCCAGGCCAGACCCTGTGGACTGATGATGCGTTCGGCAATCAGGGCGGAAATGGCCTGGTGTTTCTTGCCACGATTCTCGCGCCAATGCAGGAAGTAGCGATCCACCTGATGCCGGCTGGCCCAGCCGTAGAGATCTTCGACGAAGGGGTTCCAGACCTGCGCGCCATCCCGGCTGGTGACGACCAGGTCGGTGACCGGCTTGCCGACGTCGTGGCAAAGGGCGGCAAGGAATACCGCCAGATGCCAGCGCGGCTGGAGTTCGCGGCGGCGGCGCGGCGCCTGCTCTCCGGGCAGAAGCACGCGATCACCCGACTGGAGCGACCACAGGGCGACTTCGGCCGCGTGACGCAGCAGCCCACCGGCGCCGCGATGATGATGCGTCTGGCTGGCCGGCAGGAGGTGGGCATAGGAAGCAAAGCGACGCAGCGGACTGCCGATAGAACTGCTCGAAGATTTCCGAAGACGCAAGGCCGGCTTCGCGGATTTGGCCGATCAGCTCCTGCTGCGTCTCGATGAGTTTGTCCGGGTGGGTTGCCGGCAAGCCCTTCATGAACGGCGGGTAGCGTGGAATCTCGTCGTCCATGGTCTGCTCCGACGGCGGGTTTACGGGAAGGCTTACGGCCGGTTGTTGGCCTGTTTATCCCGCCGAATCGCTTTCCTGATCAAGCCGAACATCGGTCAGCCCTCCCCTTGGCCCACATCCAGCCGGGTTCGGTGCAAGCCGCGCCGAATCGCGGGTACGCGGCGAAGACGCTGGCGTGCCTGATCGGGGTCGAGATCGAGGAGGTCGCAGATTGCGTGGAAGGAATTGCCGGCCCTGGATTGGTCATGAAAAATCCAGATCAGGGCGTCCCGCTGCACGCCTTCGACGGTGCTTGCCGATTTCTCAGGCCGATCGTGTGTTGCCCTTGGCATCTTCGATCGCTTGATGGAGGACGGCGATCCACAGGCGCTTGGAGCGTTGGGCAACCTCGCGTACAGCGCAGTCGGCGAGGATTCCCCAAGACCCGGTGCGTCGCACGTCAGAAGACCCGATGCGCTTTCCCGACGATCTGCTGTCGACTCACCCAGCCGGTCAGCCGATAGCGTGAATCAAGGCTGTCGGGATGCGAGCCGGCAACGTAGTAGCGCCCGTCGGGAATGATTCCGACCGGGCCAGTGTCCAGGGGCTCGCCGGTCCTGGCGCGCTCCTTGGCACGACCGACCGGCTCGCCATCTACCCGGAAATCTCGCCCTGTCGCGGTGACGACGGAGCCGGGCAAGCCGATCAAGCGTTTGAGGAACAGGCACCCGCGCGGATAGGGCCAGTTGGCCTCCCACCGGAAGGCGACCAGGTCCCCGCGCGCTGGCATCACGTTTTTCTCGACCAGAAAGAGCGTGCCGGGAAGGCTTTCGGTGAGGTTCAAGGCGAGCAGATAGGCGCGGCCAAACGCCAAATGGGCGGCAATGACCCAAAGCAGCAGCTGGAAACCAACGTCCCGCAGGAGATCGAAAAGACGGATAGACATGCCGCCACTGTATCGGCGTCGCAAGCGTCAGGATTTGGAAATACGCCCTGCGGTGACGCTTTTCAGCGGCAAGAAAATCGGCAATCCGTGCAGGCTAGGGCGGGTAACGAGCGTTATGCCGGTAGGTGCTTGCAGTTTTGCGGACCCGTGAGAATCTGGAACGGTCATCAACTGATTGGAGGCCTCCATGACTATCGCCGCTGCATCACAAACCAGCGCCATCTTCAGCACTTTGCCGCTATTGGCGCTGCTGCTATTCGTCATCGCCGTGTTCCGCTGGAATCGGCGATCGAAGGGGTC